>NZ_JBRJGR010000008.1:0-148343 GCF_053628595.1 Roseovarius sp. MBR-154 | reverse complement strand
TGGCGCGTGTTGTTTGCGTTTCGACATCTCTGATCTCCTTCTCGTCGAAGATCAGCAGACTGCAAATCGTAGCTTATGTCAGTGTCCGAATTTCGGGGGGCAGCTCAGTTCCACGGCGTTCACTAATTGCCTGCGGTGTCCCACTGGGCTTGCGCGTCGGCCTTGCTGCTCTGGACAAAGATTGTCTTGAGCATCGCCGCGACCGCGTTCGCTGCTTGGCCGAAGCATGGGACAGGGCGTTGTGATCTCCGCGCAGCTTTGAAACCGAACTCAAGCACAGCCTGCTGAACTCAGTCAATTGGGTCCAAGTCGAAGCCGAGAGGCGAACTTCAGCGGCAGGCCAGACCCAAAACCAAAAACCCAGGTTGCCGCTGTTCAGATCGGCAGATAGTCGACCGTCTCACCCGCCGCGCGCGCAGGGTCATGCGGCGGGCGCACCAAGAGCGCGTCGGAATGGGCGAGGATGCTGAGCAATGAGCTGTCCTGCTTGTCCTCGGCGATGAGGCCCTGATCGGTGAGGCGCGCGCGCATGTAATGCTCGCGCGGGCCGTTGGCGGGCAGGGGGGCGGCCAGCACCGTCTCCCGGCGCGGTGCGGGGCCTGCCCCCAGCCCCAGCATCTTGTCGATCATCGGTGCGACAAAGACATGGCCGCAGACCATGGCCGAGACCGGATTGCCTGGCAGGCCGACCATCGCGGCCCCGCCCATGCGCCCCGCCATGAGCGGTTTGCCCGGACGCATCGCGACCTTGTAAAACGCACGGTCCATGCCGAGATCGCCCGCCACGCGACCCACCAGATCGTGATCGCCCACCGAGGCCCCGCCGATGGTGACGATCAGGTCCGCGCCCTCGGCCAGCCCGAAGGCGGTGGTGAGCGAGGCCACGGTATCGCGGGCAATCGGCAGGATGCGCGCCCGCGCGCCGCGCGCCTCCAGCAGAGCCTTCAGGCCGAAGGTGTTGGAGGCGATGATCTGGTCGGGGCCGGGGGTCTCGCCGGGCATCACCAACTCGTCGCCGGTCGAGATCAGCGCCACCTGCGGTTTGCGCCGCACCGGCACCGACGCGATGTTCATCGAGGCCATGAGCGCGATATCGGCAGGGCGCAGCGCGCGCGGGGCGGTGATGCTCTGACCCTCGCGGAAATCGCAGCCAAGGGGGCGGATATGATCCTTGTCGCCGAGATCTGGCCCGAGGGTGATGGTGTCGCCGTCGCGCGTCACGTCTTCTTGAATGATGACCCGGGTCGCGCCTTCGGGCAGCGGCGCGCCAGTGAAGATGCGCACCGCCTCTCCGGCATTTACAGGTCCGCCAAAGCCATGCCCCGCCGCCGCCTCGCCGATGACGCTAAACCGCGCACCGGGTGTGGCCTCTTCGCCGCGCAGCGCGTAGCCATCCATCGCCGAAGCGGAAAAAGGCGGCTGATCGCGCCGTGCGGTGACGTCTCGCGCGAGGATGCGGCCCGCGGCTTCGGCCAGTTGCACCTCTTCGATGTCAAGCGGCTCGACGAGGGCGAAAAGATGCGAGAGGGCGGCGTCGACCGTGATCATTGCGCCTGATACCGTCCGGATTTTCCACCATCTTTCAGGATCACGCGGATACCGCCGATCTCCATTGCGCGGTCCACCGCCTTGGCCATGTCATAGACCGTGAGCGCGGCCACCGAGACGGCAGTCAGCGCCTCCATCTCGACGCCGGTCTGCCCGGTGGTCTTTACGGTGCCTTCGATCCGGACGCCGGGCAGGTCGGGGTCGAGGGTCAGTTCCACCGCCACCTTGGTAACGGGCAGCGGATGGCAGAGCGGGATCAGATCGGGGGTTTTCTTGGCCCCCATGATGCCGGCGAGCCGCGCGACGGACAGCACATCGCCCTTCTTGGCGCGACCTTCTGCAATGATATCATAGGTTTCGCGGGCCATCCTGATGTGACCCTCGGCCACGGCGACACGCGCGGTCACGGCCTTGTCGGACACGTCGACCATATGGGCGTGGCCCTGACCGTCGAAATGGGTGAGATCGCTCATCAGATGCCGCCTGCCTTGATCGGGTTGGCCAGAAGATCGCGGGTGGCCTGTGCCACGTCATCGGCGCGCATCAGCGTCTCGCCGATGAGGAAGCTGCGTGCGCCGTAGCGGGCCATTTCGGCCAGATCGTCGGGCGTGGACAGCCCGCTTTCGCTGACGATGAGGCCGTCGGGCGCGACAAATTTCACCAGCTTGCGGGTGGTGTCGAGCGAGGTCTCGAAGGTGTTGAGATCGCGGTTGTTGATGCCGATCATGTTGGAATTGAGCGCGCCCGCGCGGTCCAGTTCCTCGCGGTTATGCACCTCGATCAGCGCGTCCATGCCCCAGCGGGTGGCGGCCTCTTCCAACTCTGCCGCCTGCGCGTCCGAGACGCTGGCCATGATGATCAGGATGCAATCGGCCCCCCACGCCCGCGCTTCGGCGACCTGATAGGGATCATACATGAAATCCTTGCGCAGCACCGGCAGGTCGCAGGCATCGCGCGCCTCGCGCAGATACTCGGGCGCACCCTGAAAGCTGGGCGTGTCGGTCAGCACAGACAGGCAGGTGGCCCCGCCCTGCGCATAGGCCTCGGCCAGGGCTGCGGGGTCGAAATCGGCGCGGATGAGACCCTTTGACGGGCTCGCCTTCTTGATCTCGGCAATCAGGCCATAGCCGGTCTTGGTGGCCTGCAAAAGCGCGTCGCCAAAGGGGCGCACCGGCGGGGCGTTGCCGGCCTCGGCCTCGATCTCGTCCTGCGGGCGGGCGGCCTTGGCGGCGGCGATTTCCTCCAGCTTGTAGGTCTTGATCTTGTCGAGGATGGTGGGAGTGGTCATGCGGCCTCCGATGTGAGTTTCGCCAGAGCGGTGAGTTTCGCGCGCGCGGCCCCGCTGTCGATGCTCTCGGCGGCCATGGCGACGCCTTCGCGAAGATCCGGCGCGCGGCCTGCGACGGTGAGGGCAGCCGAGGCGTTGAGCAGCACCGCGTCGCGATAGGCGCCGGGCGCGCCACCGAGCAGCGCGCGCAGTGCGCGGCCATTCTCCTCGGGCGTCCCGCCAAGGATGGCCTCGAACGGATGCACGGGCAAGCCAAAATCCTCGGGGTGCAATTCGACCTCACGGATGCTGCCGTCTTCCTCCAGCGCGGCGACCCATGTGAGGCCCGTGATGGTCATTTCGTCGGTGCCGTCGGAGCCATGCACGAGCCAGGCGCGCTCTGACCCCAATTGCGCCAGCGTCTCGGCCATGGGCCGGATCAGATCACGCGAGAATGCGCCGGTCAGTTGCCGCTTGACGCCTGCGGGATTGGTCAGCGGCCCCAGGATGTTGAAGATCGTGCGGGTGCCCAGTTCCGCCCGCACCGGGCCGACATGGGCCATTGCGGGGTGATGCATCGGCGCCATCATGAAGGCGATGCCGATTTCGGCGAGCGCACGCTCCACCACCTCGACGCCGACCATCACATTGAGGCCGAGTTGGCTGAGCGCATCCGCCGCGCCGGATTTGGAACTGAGGTTGCGGTTGCCATGCTTGGCCACCGGCACGCCCGCGCCTGCCACCACGATGGCGGTCGCGGTCGATATGTTGAGCGTGCCCTTGCCGTCGCCCCCCGTGCCGACGATATCCATCGCGCCCTGTGGCGCGCGCACCTTGTTGCATTTGGCGCGCATCACGGCGGCGGCGGCGGCGTATTCGTCGACCGTCTCGCCCCTTGTGCGCAGGGCCATCAGGAATCCGCCGGTCTGCGCCGGGGTCGCCTCGCCCTCAAAGAGTATCTGGAACGCGGCTTCGGCCTCTTCGCGGCTGAGCGCGCGGTCGGCGGCGGCCCCGATCAGCGGTTTCAGCCGGTCGCTCATGCCGGAACCTGCATCAGGTTCAGGAAATTCTGCAAGAGCTTGTGGCCGTGCTGCGAGGCGATCGATTCGGGGTGGAACTGCACGCCGTGGATCGGCAACTCGCGGTGTTGCAGGCCCATGATCGTGCCGTCCTCAAGCTCTGCGGTGATCTCGAGGCAGTCGGGCAGGCTGTCGCGTTCCACCACCAGCGAGTGATAGCGGGTCGCCTCGAACGGTGAGGACAGACCGGCGAAGACGCCTTGGCCGCCGTGCTGGATATGGCCCATCTTGCCATGCACGATTTCGGAATGGCGGATCACGCGGCCGCCGAAGGCCTGCCCGATGGTCTGATGCCCGAGACACACGCCAAGCAGCGGAATCCCCGCCTCGGCGGCGGCCAGAGTGAGTGGCAGGCAGATGCCCGCCTGATCCGGGTCGCAGGGGCCGGGCGAGAGCAGGATACCGTCGGGGCGCATCGCCATCGCCTCCTGCACATTGAGCGCATCATTGCGCATCACGCGGGTTTGCGCCCCCAATTCGCCAACATAATGGACGAGATTGTAGGTGAAACTGTCATAGTTGTCGATCAACAGCAGCATTTGCGCCTGTCCTCTTGCAAAGGGGGCTGGAGGCCGAGGGCCCGGTCGCGGTATACTTGTTCAGGCTTGCGCGGTACCGTCAAGGGGCGCTAGGCCGGATATAAGGTAAAACAGGCGGATGCGGGGGCAAAGGCAGTGGCACGCGGAGTATTTGCGGGGATGATCACGGGCACCGTCGTTTCGGTGCTCGCACTCGGGGCGGTATCGGTTCTGACCGAAGTGCCGGGCATGGGCGCGCCCGAGGCGGAGACCGTCGAGGTGACGCCGGGGTCGGGCTTCGATCTGAAGCGCGAGGACCGGCAGGCGGCCTTGCCCGAGGTCGAGAAAAGCCCTGAGGCGGCGGGGGCGCCGCAGGTCGTGCCCCCCGCGCCGGACGATCTGTCGTCGCTCAGAGGGGCGGATACCGCCCCGGTTCGGGCCCCGGCCACGGGGGGCGAGGTGGATGCGCTTGGCACGCCGCCCGAGGCGTCAAGCAGCAGCAATGGCGGCGTCGCGGTAGAGAGCGAGAGCCCGGTTCTGCCCAGTCCCCAGTCGCTCGCGCCCGAAGCGCCGCAGGACGAGGGACGGATGGAGATCTCCACCGATCCAGCGCAGCCGCCCGCCCCGGATCCGGGCGAGGCGGATGCCGGACTCGGCGACAGCGAGACGGGCAGCGGAACGGGCAATGAGACCCGCAGCGCGGTGCCGGTCTTCCCGGAAGAGGAAGAAACGCCGACGCTTGCGCCCGATGCGGCGCAGCAATCTCCGGCACCTGCGGATACGGTGACGCCGGTCGCCCCCGATGAGGGGCCGGTGCCCGAGGCGGAGCAGACCGCCGACGACAGCAGTGAGGCCCCCAAGACCCTGCCGCCGTCGGGCACCATCAGCGACCGTGTCGAAGGCGTGCGCAGCAATCGCCTGCCCAGCATCGGCGACGCGCCCCAGACGGACGAGGTGGCAGCGGCGCCCGAGGATAGTCCGGCCTCCGAGCGCGCGATTGAGCGCAATGCCGCACCGTTCGAGAACCCCGAGGGAAAGCCGCTCATGGCCATCATATTGATGGATGACGGCAGCAGTCCCATCGGCCTTGAGGCGCTGGCCAGTTTTCCCTATCCGCTCAGCCTTGCCGTCGATGCCGACTGGTCCGGTGCGGCAGAGGCCGCCGAGCGCTATCGCGCGGCGGGCTTCGAGGTGCTCTTGACCGTCGATCTGCCGCAGAGCGCGGCGGCGGTGGATACCGAGGTGGCGATGCAGGCCTGGCTCGACCAGGTGCCACAGGCGGTGGCGCTGCTCGAAGGCGACGAGAGCGGGGTGCAGGCCAGTCGCGAGGCCAGCGCCCAACTGGCCCCGATCCTGATGGAAAGCGGGCATGGCATCGTGATGCATCCCAACGCACTCGACATGGAGCGCAAGCTCCTTTCCCGCGAAGGCGTGCCCGCCGCGACGCTGTTTCGCGATTTTGACGGCGAGGGACAGGATGCCGCCACGATTCGCCGCTTCCTCGATCAGGCGGCGATGAAGGCCGATCAGCAGGACGAGGGCGTCATCATGCTGGGCCGGTTGCGGGCCGACACGATCAGCGCGCTGCTGCTCTGGGGATTGCAGGATCGCGCGGCGAGTGTGGCGCTTGCGCCGGTCTCGGCGGTCCTGACGGTCGAATAGGGGGCTTATCTGCCCTGATGGTTGGCCTCGCGGTGCTTGATCCCGGTGCCCGTGTCGGCCACGCTGTGCCTATTATGGTGCAGCGGCTTTAGCCCGAATTATTCATAAAGATGTGGCGAGGGTAGCGTAACCTGTTGGAAGCAGGTATTTTTCGGTTGTCGACGCCAAAAACTCCAGTTTCCAAGGCACGCGCCCTCACCATGACGAAGCCTACATCTCCGCCCCCCGTTTTGTCATCCGTGAATGGCAAGCCCGTCATGCTCAATTTCGATGGCGCGGAGATGAGTTCCGATGCCGGTCTGACGCTTTTGCGGGAAGTCGAACGTCGGCACGACCTGGCGGGTCTTCTGTCGTCGTGCCTCACGGACCTGCGTGACCCGGGCAAGACACGCCATAGCCTGGAAGATATCATCCGGTTCCGGATCATGATGATTGCCGCAGGGTATGAGGATGGCAACGATGCGGGTGAGCTGCGCCATGACCCATCCTTCAAGCTCGCGCTGGAGCAGGGTCCCGAGACCGGGGCGGCGCTGTGCTCGCAGCCCACGATCTCGCGAATGGAGAACCTCGCCGACACCCGGGGGCTCATCCGGATGGCGCGTGAGATGGTGCGGTTTTACTGCGCTTCCTTTGCCCGCGTGCCCCGACAGATCGTGCTCGACATCGACGATACCTTCGATGCCGCTCACGGTCACCAGCAGTTGCGCCTGTTCAACGCGTATTATGATGAATACGGTTTCCAGCCGATTGTGGTTTTCGACGGCGAGGGACGCCTTGTTGGGGCTGTTCTGCGCCCAGCCCGTCGCCCGACCGGCAAGGAGGCCGCCGCTCATATCCGGCGTCTGATCCGGCAGATCCGCCGTCACTGGCCCACGACCGACATCCTGCTGCGGGCTGACAGCCATTATGGCACCCCGGAAGTTCTCGATCTGTGTGACAGCTTTGGTCTGCGTTACGTGTTTGGCTTGTCGAAAAATGCGCGCCTGCGGGAGCCCGTGCAAACCCTGGAGGCGTCCACGGCAGACCGCTATGCGCGCAAGGGCCAGAAACTGCGCCGGTTCAAATCCTTCTCCTATGCGGCGCGATCATGGTCGAAAGAGCGGCGCGTCATTGCCCGGATCGAGGCCGGGCCCATGGGGCGTGACACCCGCTTCATCGTGACCAATCTGATGGGCACGCGCGGCAAGCACCTTTACGAGAAGATCTACTCCGCGCGTGGGCAGGCCGAGAACCACATCAAGGGCT
The DNA here is from genome assembly GCF_053628595.1 of Roseovarius sp. MBR-154. Lineage (NCBI taxonomy): Bacteria > Pseudomonadati > Pseudomonadota > Alphaproteobacteria > Rhodobacterales > Roseobacteraceae > Roseovarius > Roseovarius sp. MBR-154. Next base: position 141,024 of record NZ_JBRJGR010000008.1, on the reverse strand, counting down.
GGAAGAGCCATCTCGCCTCGGACCGGACATCGTGTATGAGCTCCAGCGCCAACCAGATGCGGCTCATGCTGCATGGGTGCGCCTACTGGTTATGGTGGACATTGCGCGCGGCCTGTCCGAAACGCTCGCCATGGCGGCGCGCCCAGTTCGACACGTTGCACCTCCATCTGGTCAAACTTGCCGCGACCATCGTCGAGAAGAAAACCCGGATCGTCATGACCCTGCCCGCCTCGTGCCCGCGTCAGAACCTCATCAGGCTCCTGTTCGACGCGCTCGCGCCGCCACACCCGGCATGACGCCCACCATCGCGCCCCGCCAACCCTGAAACACCAACCCGAAAAGCTCCCAAAGACACGCCCCGTCCGCCGTAAAAACCCGGACGGCAGCTCACGCGCGCGCTCCCGGCGATACCTGCGGATAAAGTATGAACTTCTGACTACTGGCACGCGCGTCGTGAATTATCCCGGTTAGGAGAAATACATGAAAACCATTGCACTGACTTGCGGGCTTTTGATGATGGCCGGAACGGCCATGGCGGACATGACAGCACAACTTTCCGGTGGATGGGATGGACGCAAGGTACCGCCGGGCCAGCAATGCCGCCTGCATGGCGGCAATGGCAGCACCCCGCCGATGCGGGTGTCCGGTATTCCAGGCGGTGCGGTCTGGATCGTCGCCTATTTCAACGACAAATCCTACGGTCCGCTGTCGCGCAATGGCGGCCATGGCACGATTGGCTTTCCGGTCCGGGGCGAGACAACCGATCTGCCGTCTTTGCCCGGTATGACTGCGACGCTGCCCGGTGGCGCGCGGGTGATCAAGGCGGCGCGGTCCAGCGGCGATTATGCAAGCGTGGGGTATCTGCCGCCCTGTTCGGGCGGGCGCGGCAACCGCTATACTGTCGACCTCAAGGCAATCGACAAGGCGGGCAAGGTGCTGGATGAAATCACGAATTTTGATATCGGAAGATACTGATCGGGCTCAGCCCTCGCGCCACGCGCCGGGGTCGAGGCCGTCGAGCCTCCAATCGCCGATCCGCCACCGCACGAGGCGCAGGGTCGGGTGGCCGACATGGGCGGTCATGCGCCGCACCTGCCGGTTGCGGCCTTCTGATATGGTGATCTCCAGCCAGCTATCCGGCACTGATTTGCGGTATCGCACCGGTGGCGTGCGCGGCCACAGGTCCGGCGGGTCGATGCGGCGCACCTGCGCGGGCCGCGTTGGCCCGTCCTTGAGCGTCACGCCGTGGCGCAGCGCGTCGAGGGCGGTGTCGTCGGGTAGGCCCTCGACCTGCACGAGATAGGTCTTTTCGGTCTTGAACCGGGGCGAGGCGATGCGCGCCTGCAGCTTGCCGTCATCGGTCAGCAGCAGGAGCCCCTCGCTGTCGCGGTCAAGTCGTCCGGCGGGATAGACGCCGGGCAGGTCGATATGATCCGACAGCGTCGCGCGGGGGCTGTCGCCGTTGCCGTGATCGGTGAATTGCGACAGCACCCCGAAGGGCTTGTTGAAGAGGATGAGCCGGGCCATGCCCCCTGATGCCGCAGCGACCGGCCCGCCGCAAGCCTCAGTTATGGCCGGGCCACAGACCCTCGCGGACCTTGTAAGTCCAGGGTAGCCCTGCATTGCGCCAGCCATTCACGGCGCGTGCGCCCGCGTCGTTCTTGTCGCCCTCGAACCCGTCCACCACGTTGTAAAGCGTGATATCGACCCCGGCCTCGACCAGCTTGCCGATCGCCGCCGCACTGCGCGAACCCGAGCGGCACATGATCATCAGCGTGTCGACGCCTGTTGCGGCATCGCTGGCCAGCCAGGTCTGCATTTCCGCCACGAATGTCGGGTTGTCGATCATCTTGTAGACGCCCTCTTTAGCATCGAAGGCAAGGTCGGGATCAATGAGTTTCGACGGGATGTTGGCGGCGGCCGTGACCGGGTAGCCGATCAGCATGGTCTCGGACGGGGTGCGCACGTCGATGAGCGCCACGTTGTCGGTTTCTTCTAGAATCCGGCCCGCCTCGGCGGCGGTGATATAGAGGCCGGGCGCGGTCTGCTTGCTCTTGTTCAGTGTCTCGACGGCGACCGGATATTGCAGGGTGAATGTCTCGGCCAACGCCATGTGAGGGGCGAAAGCTAGGCTCAGCACCACGAGAACCGGGGCGGCGAGACGAGGCAGGAACGTCATGGCATGTCTCCGATTATATTCCTTATATGGAATATATTATGGCCGGATCTGAATCGCCTTGACATGGATCAAGGGCGGCGGGGCGGTACCTTGGCAGCCGGGCGCGTGAAAATTCTTCGTGCGAAGAATTTCCGGCAAGAATTTCAGGATGAAATTCTTGTGTCTCTCAACCGTTTCCACCACCGCCAAACCGCGCCGCATCCGCCGCCGCGCGGCGGATGGCGTTGGATTTATGGACCGTTTCCATATATTCCGCCTCCGGGTCGCTGTCATGCACGACGCCGCCCCCGGCCTGAATATAAAGCGTGTCGTCCTTGACCACCGCCGTGCGCAGGGCGATGCAGACATCCATGTCGCCCCCGGCGCTGAAATAGCCGACGCCGCCGCCATAGACGCCGCGTTTTTCGGGTTCCAATTCGTCGATGATCTCCATCGCGCGCACCTTGGGCGCGCCCGAGACCGTGCCCGCAGGCAGCCCCGCCAGCAGCGCCGAAAGCGCATCCTGATCCTCGGCCAACTCGCCCACCACGTTCGACACGATATGCATCACGTGGCTGTAGCGTTCGATGATGAATTCCTCGGTCGGGCGCACGGTGCCGATGCGGCTCACGCGGCCCGCGTCGTTGCGGCCCAGATCGAGCAGCATGAGATGCTCTGCCAGTTCCTTCTGATCGCCCAGCAGATCAGCCTCGAGCGCGCGGTCCTCCTCGGGCGTCGCGCCCCGGGGCCGGGTGCCCGCAATCGGGCGGATGGTGACCTGATTGCCGAACACCCGCACCAGGATCTCGGGCGAGGCCCCGACAACCTGAAACCCGCCGAAATTGAAATAGAACATGAAGGGCGACGGGTTGGTGCGCCTGAGCGAACGGTAGAGTGAAAAGGGCGGCTGCCGGAATGGCTGCGACCAGCGTTGCGACGGGACGACCTGAAAGATATCGCCCGCGCGGATGTAGTCCTTCGCCTTCTCGACCGCCGCCTTGTAGCCCTCGCGGGTGAAATTCGACACCGGTGCGGCATCCTCATGCGCCTCGCCCAGGTTGCGGCTCGCCTGCGGCAGCGCGCGTTCGAGATCGCGCACCGCGTCCATCACCCGTTCGGCGGCCTGCGCATAGGCGGCGCGTGCCGATTGGCCGCTGCTGACCCAAGCGGGGGCGACCACGATCACCTCGCCCTTGACCCCGTCGAGCACCGCCACCACCGAGGGGCGCAGCATGATGGCATCGGGCAGGCGAAGCGTGTCGGGCGGCACATCGGGCAGATGTTCGACCAGCCGGATCATGTCATAGCCGAGGTAGCCGAAGAGCCCCGCGCTCGCGCCCGGCAGATCGTCGGGCAGGTCGATGCGGCTCTCGGCGATCAGGACGCGCAGGTTGGTCAGCGGATCGCCGTCCTGGTCCTCATAGGCGTCGGGATCGAACCGCGCGGCGCGGTTGATGCGGCTCGAGGTCCCGTGACACTGCCAGATCAGGTCGGGTTTCATGCCGATGATCGAATAGCGCCCGCGCACCTCGCCACCGGTGACCGATTCGAGCATGAAGGCATCGCGCGCCGCGCCCGTCAGCTTGAGCATCAGCGACACTGGCGTATCGAGATCGGCGGCAAGACGCGCATGCACCACCTGGTTTTCCCCCGCCTCATAGGCGCGGGCGAAGGCGTCAAAGGAAGGGGTCAGGTCCACGCGGCGCGATCCTCAGTTGAAATTGGCGTGCACGGCGTTGAGCGCCGATTGATCAAGCTCGACCCCGGCACGGGCACGGATGTCATTGGCGAGGATCTGGAAAATGTCCTGCCCCAGGTCGGATGCCACCTGATCGCGCAGCGCGTTGCGCAGGCGGTTCATTTCCTCGTCCTCCTCGGCGGGGGGCGCGATACTATCGAGGCGCAGCACGAAGATACGGCCCTCGCCCTCGATCACCTGCACCTCGCCTTGCTCCATCGCGAAGACACGCTCGATGAATTCGGGTGGCGCGTCGGCACGGTAGTCACGGCGCGTCATGTCGGTGATCTCGGTGGCCTCAAGGCCCAGATCCGCAAAGCTTGCCCCGTTGCGCAGTTCTTCGAGTTGCGGCGCGACCTGCGCGGCAAGTGCCTCGGCGGTGGCCTCTTCGCGCCAGCCCTGTCGCACCGCCTCGCGGACCTCTTCAAGTGGTAGGATGCGGGGCTCCTCGATTCCATCAAGGCGCAGGGTGAAGATGCCGCCATCCTCCATGCGCTCGACCGCCGGGTAATCGCCCTCCTGCACCGCCTCTGCGGCATTGCGAAAGGCGGCGTAGCCCGCGATGCCCTCAGCCAGATCCGGATGCCACTCGACAGTGCCAAGCTCCAGTTCGGTTTCGCGCGCCACATCCTCGAGCGTCGCGCCACCGGCCAGCAGATCGTCGACCCGCTCGGTCATCGTGTCGATCACGCGGCTGGCGCGGTCGCGGGCGAGGGTCTCGCGCAGTTGCGGTTCGGCCTCCTCGAAGGAGGTGACCTGCGCCGAGAGCACGCCGTTGATCCGGAAAAGCGCCGGGCCGAGGCTGGTCTCGACCGGGCCCACGACGTCGCCCGAATCAGCGGCAAAGACCGCCTCGGCGGACGCGCCCAGATCCTCGGCGCTGACATCGCCCATATCGACATCCGCCATCTCCAGCCCGCGCTCGGCGACCAGCATCTCGAAGAGCACGCCATCCTCGAGCCGTGCCTTGGCGTTTTCCGCGCGTTCCGGGTCGGAATACACCAGACGCTCCACCAGACGGCGCTCAGGCTGGTTGAACTCGGCGGAGCGGTCCTCATAGGCGCGGCGCAGGGCGTCTTCGGGCACCTCGACGGTGTCGACGATCATCTCGGGGTTGACCCAGGCATAGGTGATCGACTTGGTCTCGGGCGTGGTGAAGTCGGGCAGGTGGCTTTGGTGATAGCTGCGCAGGTCCTCCTCGGAGGGCACCGGCAGGCCGCTTTCCAGATCGCTGCGGTCGAGCGTGGCGAAGGCAAGGCTGCGACGCTCGCCGAGATAGGTCATCATCGTGTCCATATAGGCGGGTGGTGCCTGGATTCCTGCCACGGCGGCGGCCTGAAGCAGGGTCGCGGCGGTCTCGGCGCGGATGTTCGCCTCGAATTCGGCCTCGTTCAGCCCGGCCTGTTGCAGGGCAAAGGCATAGGCCTCGCGGTCGAAACTGCCATCGAGGCCGGAAAAGGCGGACATGTTCAGGATCTCGTCGCGCAGCACCTCGTCGCCGACCGAAATCCCGAGGCGCGCGGTCTCATGCTCCAGCGCGGCGCGGGACACAAGCTGCCCCAGCACCTGCTGATCGACGCCCGCTGCACGCGCCTCGGCAAAGCTGAGGCTTTCGCCGCGCTGTGCCTCGAGGGCGCGGATTTCGTTCTGCAGGGCGCGGGCATAGGTGGTGACGTCGATCTCGGCATCGCCGACCGAGCCGACGCTGCGCACATGGCCCGAGAGGTTGGTCACGCCAAAGCCGCCCAAACCGATGATGAGAAGCCCCATCAGCACCCACATCGCACCCTTGGATATGCTCTTGCCCGCCATCTCGGCCCCCTGTCAGCCCGTGTTGCACCGCGTGTCGTTGCGGTTGTCTACGCGTTGCACCGGGACGGGGCAAGACCCCGGCCCTGGCATGCCTCGTCACGCGCCGCGATAGGGCTCCACATATTGCAGCGCCATGTCCCAGGGAAAGAAGATCCAGGTGTCCTGGCTTACCTCGGTGACGAAAGTCTCGACCTGCGCGCGCCCCATCGGCTTGGCGTAGACCGTCGCGACATGTGCGCGGGGCAGGTGCTGGCGCACCACCTCGAGTGTGCGGCCTGTGTCGACCAGATCATCGACGATCAGCACGCCCGCGCCGTCGCCCATTATGTCCATGTCCGGCGATTTGATCACCACCGGTTCGGTCTGGGTCTGGTGGTTGTAGGATTTGACGCTAATCGTGTCGACGGTGCGGATATCGAGTTCGCGCGCGACGATCATCGCAGGCGCCATTCCGCCGCGGGTGATCGCGACCACCGCGCGCCAGCCGCCCTTGGGGGCCTCGCTCTGCAGCCGCCACGCCAAGGCCCGCGCATCGCGATGCAGCTGGTCCCAACTCACGTGAAAGCCTTTTTCATGCGGAAGACGGTCGGTCATCGCGTTCACCTGTCAGTCAAGAGTTTGAGGCCGAGCGCGCCCAGCATCAGCGCCGCCGCCCGGTCGATCCATGGTTTTGCGCCCAGATAGGCGCGGCGGGCAGGGGCCCCGCTCAGAAGCGTGGCGAAGCCCGCGTAAAAGACCCATTCCACCACCATGTGGTTGAGCGTGATCAGCGCGATTTCCGTGGCCGTGAGACTCTTTGGAAAGAGGACAACCAGCACCGATGCGGCAAAGAGCACCGATTTGGGATTGCCGAGGTTGATCAGCACACCGTCGAGGAATGCCCGCCCGCGCGGCCGCGCTGTGCCTTCACGCACGGGTTCACGGGCCGAACGCCAGGTGCTCCAGGCGATATAAACCAGATAGAGCGCACCGCCGACCTTGAGCGCGGTATAGGCCCATGGGAAAAACGTGAACAGCGCCTCCAGCCCCAGCAGTGCCGCCAGCGTCCAGAGTGCTGCGACAAAGCCAAGGCCCAGACCCGCCGCTATGCCCGCGCCGCGCCCGTCCGCCAATGCCGTGCGCAGCGCAAAGAGCAGCGCCGGGCCGGGGCTGAGGATCGCGGCGGCCAGCACTGCGTTGAAAGCCAGAAGATCGAGCGCGGTCATCGGCGCGCTCAGGTGGCGTCGATGTCGGGGGCGTCGACGGCCTTCATGCCGACCACGTGATAGCCTGCATCGACATGCAGCGTTTCGCCGGTGACGCCAGAGCCCAGATCACTGAGCAGGTAGAGCGCCGAGCGGCCCACATCGTCGATGGTCACGTTACGACGCAGCGGCGAGTTCAGCTCGTTCCATTTCAGGATATAGCGGAAATCGCCGATGCCCGATGCGGCCAGTGTCCGGATTGGCCCGGCGCTGATCGCGTTGACGCGGATACCGTCCTTGCCCAGATCCTCGGCCATGTATTTCACCGACGCCTCCAGCGCCGCCTTGGCCACGCCCATCACGTTGTAATGCGGCATCACCTGTTCGGCCCCGTAATAGGTGAGCGTCAGGGCCGCGCTGTCGGCGCCCATCATCTTCTCGGCGCGCTGCATCACGGCGGTGAACGAATAGACCGAGATGTCCATGGTCATCCGGAAATTGTCGCGGCTGGTGTCCACATAGCGACCGCGCAACTCGCTCTTGTCGGAAAAGCCGATGGCGTGGACCACGAAATCGAGCCCGTCCCACTGCGCGCCAAGGCTGGTGAAGAGCTGGTCGATGGAAGTCATGTCGGCCACGTCGCAGGGCAGCACGATGTCCGAGCCCAGCTCTGCGGCCAGCGGGGCCACGCGTTTCTTCAGGGCCTCGCCCTGATAGCTGAAGGCCAGTTCCGCCCCTGCCTCGGCGCAGGCGCGCGCGATGCCCCACGCGATCGACTTGTCATTGGCGAGCCCCATGATCAGCCCGCGTTTTCCCGTCATGAGTGTGTTCGACATTCCCAGCCCCCGCCACAATGATTTTTCTGACCTTTAGGTGATCGGGGGGATTGCATCAAGGGCCAGCCGCCATCGCCTCGGCCCTGTCAAATGCCCGGAAGGATGCTATTATGATCACTATTAGGTGATTTGACGGGCAGGACAGGGCTGAAATGGAACGAGACGGTATTTTCGCGGGCGATGACCCATTCGAGATCGCGCGCCGCTGGCTTGATGCTGCGGAAGAGAGCGAGATCAACGATCCCAATGCCGTGGCACTCGCGACGGCGGATGCCGATGGCCTGCCCAACGTGCGCATGGTGCTGCTCAAGGAGATCGACGCCGACGGGGTCGTGTTCTACACCAATTACAGGTCGGCCAAGGGCAAGGAGCTTGAGGTCAATCCACAGGCCGCGATGGTGCTGCACTGGAAGTCGCTGCGGCGGCAGGTGCGGCTGCGCGGGCATGTGACGCGCGAAGAGGGACCGCAGGCAGATGCCTATTACGCCTCGCGGTCGCTCAAGAGCCGACTGGGGGCCTGGGCGTCGCGGCAGTCGCAGCCGCTTGCCTCGCGCGCGACGCTGATGGCGGAGGTGGCCAAGGTGACGGCGCAAAAGGGAGCCAACCCGCCGCGCCCGCCATTTTGGGGAGGGTTCAGAATTACACCTGTCGAGATCGAGTTCTGGGCGGATGGCACCTTCCGGTTGCACGACCGGTTCGTCTGGCGTCGCAACACGCCGGGTGAAAGCTGGAAAGTAGAGCGTCTCAGTCCGTGAATTTCACGTCACGTGAAATGCAAGTAACGGAATTTAAGTTATATTTTCGGCTTGCATGCGGGGGCGAATATGGCGCAAGTCTTAACGCGGTCTTGGGGGTGAAGACGCATAGGTAGGACACGGTGGCAGGAAACGAGAACGAAATTCGAAGAGTGAAGGGGCGTGTCAAGTGGTTTGACCCGGTCAAGGGATTTGGCTTTGTCGTCACCGACGAGGGCGAGGCGGATATTCTGTTGCACGCCAACGTGCTGAGAAACTTCGGGCAGAGCTCGATCGCGGACCGGGCGGGGATCGAACTGGATGTGCAGCAGACCGAGCGCGGACGACAGGCCGTCGAGGTGCATGCGATTGAACCGCCCGACGATCTTGATCAGTCCGGCCTCAGCGATCTTCAGGACATAGATGTCGAAGAGATTCGCTCGACGCCGCTCTTGCCGGCCCGAGTGAAGTGGTTCGACAAGGGCAAGGGGTTCGGTTTTGCCAACACCTTCGGGTCCGAAGAGGACGTCTTCGTGCATATCGAGGTGCTGCGGCGTTCCGGGCTGGCCGATGTGCAGCCCGGAGAAGCGCTGGCCATTCGCGTGATAGATGGTAAAAGAGGGCGAATGGCAACCGAGGTCTGCGGATGGGAAACAGCGGTAAAATCGTCAAGGGATTAGGGCTCGCGCTCTTTGCGTGCTGGGCGGGCGCCGCGCAGGCGGAGCCCTGCCGCGAAGATGCCGTGATCCTGCGCAGCGACGCGGGCATGGCGCGGTTCCGGGTGGAACTGGCCGACGACGCAACCGAGCGGGCGCAGGGCCTGATGAATCGCGAAAGGCTGTCGCCGAGCGCGGGCATGCTCTTTGTCTACCCCGAACCCAAGCGCGTGGCGTTCTGGATGAAGAATACGCTGATCCCGCTCGACATGATCTTTCTCGATGCCAGCGGCACCGTGCAAAAGGTGCATCACGAAGCCAAACCGCATGACGAGACGCCGATCTTCGGCGGAAATGCGATTCAGAGCGTGCTGGAAATCAACGGCGGTCTCGCGCGCAAGATCGGCATAGCGGAAGGCTGGGAGTTGCGCCATCCGGCGATTGATCAGGACGCGGCGGCCTGGCCCTGCGGCGAAGGTCAATAAGACGGCACGATCCGGCGTTTTGCGCTTTTCAACCGCGCGCTTCGACGCTAGACACGGGCGCGTGGTCCGGGGCGTGGCGCAGTCTGGTAGCGCACCTGTTTTGGGTACAGGGGGTCGTGAGTTCGAATCTCGCCGCCCCGACCACTTTTCCGCACAAGATGTAGACGGTGCGACGCGTGCGGCAGCATGTTGCGGTTGCAGCATGGATTTACCCGATGCGCCACCCCTGTATGGCCCCCGACTTCAACCGATCTGCCAGCTTCGCGCGCTAAAACCCGGTCATCGCAAGGCTTCTTTACCACGCACGGTTTTCGCTGCGTCTGCATCGCTACCTGTGGATGAATCATCCGACCGTGTAGGGCGGCGCGACAGCGCCGGATAGTCAAATCCTTTTTATCGAAAAATGGCTAAATTTTCCGTTGACCAGATAGGGCAACATACGTCAGGTTGTGTAGGCGGGCGGAAAGAGCACAACATATAGTGATCGGCCCGGGCAGGGCTAAACGACCCAAACTTCGACATAGCCGGACCGTCTCCGGGCAGGACGTGCGCCGCATCACTCGGTCGGCGCCAAGGTCACTTGTGCCCCGTATCGGTCGGCGGCCACTCACACAAGGGCCACAGGGCCCGCGAACCACATTGCTAAGGGCACCAGATGAAGATCGAACGCAAATTCACCACCGCCGGACAGGACGCCTATGCCGCGCTGGACTTCGTGACCACCAGTTCCGAGATCAGGAATCCTGATGGCACCACGGTCTTCAAACTCGACGATATCGAGGTCCCGGCAGGCTGGAGCCAGGTGGCGAGCGATGTGATCGCGCAGAAGTATTTCCGCAAGGCGGGCGTGCCCAACAAGCTGGAGAAGGTGGCCGAAGAGGGCGTGCCGGAATTCCTGTGGCGCGGCCGTCCTGCTGCCGACAATGACGGTTTTGACGGCGAGACGAGCGCCAAGCAGGTGTTCGACCGGCTCGCCGGGGCCTGGTGCTACTGGGGCTGGAAGGGCGGCTACTTCACCAAGGAATCCGATGCCCGCGCCTATTTCGACGAAATGCGCTACATGCTGGCCCGCCAGATGGCCGCACCCAACTCGCCGCAGTGGTTCAACACCGGCCTGCACTGGGCCTATGGCATCGACGGGCCCAGCCAGGGCCATTACTACGTCGATTTCGAAACCGGCGAGTTGACCAAATCCGCCTCCGCCTACGAGCATCCGCAGCCGCATGCCTGCTTCATCCAGTCGGTCAAGGATGATCTGGTCGGCGATGGCGGCATTATGGACCTCTGGGTGCGCGAGGCGCGGCTGTTCAAATACGGCTCCGGCACCGGCACCAATTTCTCCTCGCTCCGCGCCGAGGGCGAGAAACTCTCGGGCGGCGGCAAATCCTCGGGCCTCATGGGCTTTCTCAAGATCGGCGACCGCGCGGCGGGGGCGATCAAATCGGGCGGCACCACGCGTCGCGCCGCCAAGATGGTGATCTGCGACGCCGATCACCCCGATATCCAGGAATTCATCAACTGGAAGGTCAAGGAAGAGCAGAAGGTCGCCAGCATCGTCGCCGGCTCGAAAATGCATGAGCTGAAGCTGAACGAGATCTTCGCCGCGATCCGCTCCTGGGATGGCAGCAGCGAGGACGCGGTCGACCCCAAGAAGAACGGGCAGTTGAAATCCGCCATTCGCAGCGCGAAACAGGTGCAGATCCCCGAAACCTACGTCAAGCGCGTGCTCGATTATGCCAAACAGGGTTATGACAGCATCGAATTCCCGACCTACGACACCGATTGGGACAGCGAGGCCTATGCAAGCGTCTCCGGCCAGAACTCCAACAACTCGATCCGCGTCACCGACGCCTTCCTCAAGGCGGTCGAGAATGACGAGGACTGGGCGCTGATCAATCGCACTGATGGCAAGGTCGCCAAGACCATCAAGGCGCGCGACCTGTGGGAGGATGTGGGCCACGCGGCCTGGGCCTGCGCCGATCCGGGCATCCAGTATCACGACACGGTCAACGCGTGGCATACCTGCCCCGAGGATGGCGAGATTCGCGGCTCCAACCCGTGCTCGGAATACATGTTCCTCGACGACACCGCCTGCAACCTCGCCTCGATGAACCTGCTCAAGTTCTACGTGGACGGGCAGTTCGACGCCGATGCCTACATGCACGCCACCCGGCTCTGGACGGTGACGCTGGAAATCTCGGTGACGATGGCGCAATTCCCCTCCAAGGAAATCGCGCAGCGCAGCTATGATTTCCGCACGCTTGGTCTGGGCTATGCCAATATCGGCGGGCTCTTGATGAACATGGGGCACGGCTATGACAGCGACGAGGGCCGCGCGCTCTGCGGGGCGCTGACCGCGATCATGACCGGCGTCTCCTACGCGACCTCCGCCGAAATGGCGGGCGAATTGGGGGCCTTCGCGGGCTACAAGAAAAACGCCAAGCACATGCTGCGCGTGATCCGCAATCACCGCAACGCCGCCTATGGCGCGACCGAGGGCTATGAGGCGCTCGCCGTAAAACCGGTGCCGCTCGACCACAAGAGCTGCCCCGATGCCCGCCTCGTCGATCTGGCGATGGCCTCTTGGGATGAGGCGCTGAAACTCGGCGAAAAGCACGGTTATCGCAACGCGCAGGCCACCGTGATCGCGCCCACCGGCACGATCGGGCTGGTGATGGATTGCGACACCACCGGGATCGAGCCCGACTTCGCACTGGTGAAGTTCAAGAAACTGGCCGGTGGCGGCTATTTCAAGATCATCAACCAGTCGGTGCCCGCCGCATTGGAGAAGCTGGGCTATGGCCCGGCGCAGATCGAGGAAATCATCGGCCACGCCGTGGGCCACGGTACCATCGGCAACGCGCCCGGGATCAATCACACCTCGCTCGTGGGCCACGGCTTTGGCGAAAACGAGTTGGCCAAGGTCGACGCGGCCCTCGGCTCTGCCTTCGACATCCGCTTCGTCTTCAACCAGTGGACGCTCGGCGCGGAGTTCTGCACGCAGGTGCTCGGCATCCCGAATGAAAAGCTGAACGATCCGACCTTCGACCTGCTCGCGCATCTGGGCTATTCCCGGCGCGAGATAGACGCAGCGAACGATCATGTTTGCGGGACCATGACGCTGGAAGGCGCGCCGCACTTGAAAGAAGAGCACTATCATGTGTTCGATTGTGCCAATCCCTGCGGCAAGACCGGCAAGCGCTATCTCGGGGTGGAAAGCCACATCACCATGATGGCAGCGGCGCAGTCGTTCATCTCGGGGGCGATCTCCAAGACGATCAACATGCCCAACGACGCCACCATCGAGGATTGCCAGAAGGCCTATGAGCTGTCGTGGTCCCTCGGAGTGAAGGCCAACGCGCTCTATCGCGACGGCTCCAAGCTCAGCCAGCCGCTGGCATCGGCGCTGGTCGAGGATGACGACGAGGCCGCCGAGATCCTCGAATCGGGGTCTGCTCAGGAAAAGGCTGCCGTTCTCGCCGAAAAGATCGTCGAGAAGGTGGTGATCAAGGAAATCGTCCGCTCCAACCGCGAGAAGATGCCGCAGCGCCGCAAGGGCTACACGCAAAAGGCCATGGTCGGCGGGCACAAGGTCTATCTGCGCACCGGCGAATACGAGGATGGCCAGCTTGGCGAGATCTTCATCGACATGCACAAGGAAGGCGCGGGCTTTCGTGCCATGATGAACAATTTCGCCATCGCGGTCAGCGTTGGCCTGCAATACGGCGTGCCGCTCGAGGAATTCGTCGATGCCTTCACCTTCACCAAGTTCGAGCCCTCGGGCATGGTCCAGGGCAATGACAGCATCAAGAACGCCACCTCGATCCTCGACTATATCTTCCGCGAGCTGGCGGTCAGCTATCTCGACCGGACCGATCTGGCGCATGTCAAACCGTCGGGAGCATCCTTCGATGACCTCGGCCGTGGCGAAGAGGAAGGTGTGAGCAATATCAAGGAGATGTCCGGCGAAGCTGCGACCCGCTCGCTGGAGGTGCTCAAGCAGATCAGCTCCACCGGCTACCTGCGCAAGCGCCTGCCACAGGAACTTGTCGTGTTCCAGGGCGGGCAGGGCACCGGCACCATGGGCTTTCGCGGCAGCGATGCCGAGGTGGCGCTGCAAACCCTCGTCCCCGAGACGGTGCATGCCAGCGTGACCTCGGTCTCGGCCACATCGACCTCGATGTCGATGGACGCCCGCGTCAAGGCCAAGATGCAGGGCTACGAAGGCGAGGCCTGCGGCGAATGCGGCAACTACACGCTGGTGCGCAACGGCACCTGCATGAAGTGCAACACCTGCGGATCGACAAGCGGGTGTAGCTGACAAGGTTCAGGGGCGGGTGCGCTCGCCCCGGACGCGGATCGGAGACAGGCAACAACCATAATCGGGCAGTAAATCAACATCCCGATCCGCGAACCTGAGGGGGCCCCGTGCCCCCTCTTTTTCTTTGGCCGTCCCCCGGCGGTCAGCATCACCGTCCGGAATCGCGTTGCGCCGCCCCGGCAGGTCTGTACCCTGCGCGCGATCTACCAGAGGAGGCCCCGCATGATCACCGTCAACCCCGAGAGATTTCTGGCCGACCTGCACCGGCTGCGCGAATTCGGCGCGGCGGGTGTGGGCAAGGGTGTGGTGCGCCCGGCCTTCAGCGCGCCGGATATCGCCGCGCGGGAATGGCTGGCCGATCAGATGCGGGCGGCGGGGCTCACGCCGCAGTTCGATCCGGTGGGCAGTCTCTTCGGTCTGGCCGAGGGTAAATCGCTGCTGATCGGCAGCCATAGCGACAGCCAGCCCGAGGGTGGCTGGCTCGACGGGGCACTTGGTGTCATCGCGGGGCTGGAGATTGCCCGCGCCAGCGTCGAGGCGGGCGGGCCGCCCGTGTCGGTCGTGTCGTTCCAGGACGAGGAGGGGCGGTTTGGCGTCACCACCGGCAGCGCGATCTGGTCGGGCAACCTGAGCCTTGAGGATGCCGACCGGCAGACCGACCGCGAGGGCGTGAGCTTTGCCGAGGCGCGCGCGGGCATGGCGCATGTGGCGGGCAATTTCATTGATCCCGCGCGGTTCAGCGGCTTTCTGGAGATGCATATCGAGCAGGGCCCGTGGCTCGAACAGGCGGGCGAGGCGGTGGGGGTCGTCACCGATATCGTCGGTATTCGCGACATGCGGATCACGCTCGACGGCCAGCAGAACCATGCGGGCACCACCCCGATGCATCTGCGGCGCGACGCCTTTCAGGGCGTGTCGCGGTTCAACACGCTGATCAACGAACGGTTTCGCAACGTGGTGACGCCGCAGACGGTCTGGACCATCGGCCATCTGCGGCTGCATCCCGACGCGCATTCGATCGTGCCGGGGCAGGCGGTGTTTTCCATGCAGTGGCGCGACGGCGATGCGGACCGTTTGCGCCGGATGGAGGAGATCATTCGCCACACCGCCGCAGAGGTGGCGGAAGACATGGGGCTTGGCCTGAGTTTCGGCGACATGCTGGGGCTGGAGCCGGTGCCGATGGATGGGAATTTGCGCGCGGCGCTCTGCGACAGCGCCGAGGCCGTGGCCCCGGGACGCTGGCGGCAGATGCAGTCGGGCGCGCTGCATGATGCGACCAATGTGTCGCGGCTGATGCCTGCGGCGATGCTGTTCGTGCCCTCGATCGACGGGATCAGCCACGCCTTTGTCGAGGACACGGCCGAGGCCGATCTGGTCGCCGGGCTGGAGGTGCTGGCGGGGGCGGCGGCGCGGCTTTGATCATGTAGACCGGGTCATCGTCCGGCTCGACCGGACGATCTTTCGACAAGAGATCCTCGGGTCGGGACCCGAGGATGACGCCCCCTTATCCCCAGTCCACATCGCCCAGAAAGATATAGCCCGCGCCGTAGATCGTCTTGATCAGGCGGGGGTTCTTGGGGTCTTCGCGCAGCTTGGTGCGCAGGCGCGAGATGCGCACGTCCATGGCGCGATCAAAGCTTTCGCCTGCTGCGCCGCCAAGCGCCTCCTGCATCGCGTGCCGCGAGATCAGCCGCTTGGGGCGTTCGAGAAAGAGCCGCAGCACCTCGCCCTCGGCATGGGAAAAGGGGGTTTCCGTGCCGCTCTCATCCTCGAGCACGTAGCGGTCGAAATGCGCGATCCAGCCGTTGAACCGCGCCACCTCGCCGGTCTGGGGCGCCGGTGTGCCGCGACGCAGGCGGGCGCGGATGCGGGCCACCACTTCCGCCGGGTCGAACGGCTTGATGATGTAGTCGTCGGCCCCCAGTTCCAGGCCGGTCACCCGGTCCTGCACCTGTGCTCTGCCTGAGATGATGATCACCGTGGCGCCCTGTTCAAGCGCCAGCCGATGCACCAAGGTCAGCCCGTCGCGGTCGGGCAGCGACAGGTCAACCAGGCAGACATCGGGATTGGCCTGTCGCAGAGCGGCCTCGAATTCGGTGGCACGGCCGAAGGCCATGGTGCGAAACCCGGCCTCGGTCAGCGCATCGGCCAGCATCGTGCGGATCGCCGGTTCGTCGTCGAGAATGGTGACAAGTGGGGCTGTCATGGGCGGTCTCCGGCCGTGAGCGCGGCGTCAAGCTGGGCGGCGGTGAAGGGTTTGCGCAGCACCGGCACACGCGCGGCGGCGGCGCGGTGCAGCGGATCGTCGGGCGGCAGCGAGGTCATCAGGACAAGCGGGCAATCGGGGCCGCGCGGCACCGAGGCCAGATCGAGCCCAGTCCGATCACCTTCCAGAACGATATCCGATAGCACGGCGGAGATCTCGGGCAGTTGGGCGATGAGGTTGCTTGCCTCCTCGACGCTGGCGGCTTCGATCACGCTATGGCCCGCGCCGCGCAGCATGTCTCGCAGGGCGCTGCGCAGGTCGGGGCTGTCCTCGACCAGCAGCACGAGGCCGGGCGGGCGTGCGTCGCCTGCCGGGCGCAGCGGCAGGCGCAGGGCCACGCGCCCGCCGCTGTCGGTATTGCCCAGGATGATGCGCCCGCCCGCCAGCTTGGTCATGTCATAGACCATCGACAGGCCCAGCCCCGACCCCTCGCCGCCCTTGGTGGTGAAGAACGGATCGAGCGCGTGGCGGATCGCCTCGGGGCTGAAACCGGGACCGGTATCGGTGACCGCGAATTCGAGCCAGGTGTCTTGCACCGCCCGCGCCGTGAGGGTGATCGCACCGCTGCCGCCGCAGGCATCGCGCGCGTTGAGCACGAGGTTGAGCAGGGAATCCTGCAACATGCCCGCATCGAGCAGATACCGGTCTTCGGTCTCCTCGCGCCGGGTCGTCAGGGTGATACCCGAGGGCAGGGCCGAGCGTGCCAGCGTCTCCAGATCGCTGAAAAAGGCCGTGAGATCGGTCGGCACCGGTTCGTGTTCGCGTGGGCCGGTCATGTCGGCGATGCGGTTCAGGAGCCCGCCGCCGCGCCGGGCGGCGGCAAGCGTGGCGTCGATGAGATCGCGTGCGTCATTCGGAAGGCCCATCCGGCCGAGCCGCGACTGCATGCCCAGAATAATAGTCAGCAGATTCGAGAAATCATGCGCCAATCCGCTGGTCAGTTGTGCCGCCATCTCGCGTCGTCTGGTCTGTTGCAGGGCGGCGCGGGTCTGGCTTTCCTCGGTGATGTCCATCGACAGGATGTAGACGCCACCGCTGGAATGATCGGGGGTCAGGGCGACGCGGATCCGTCGCGAGCTTGGCTCGTGGGTGAACTCGAAGACCGACGGCTCTCCCGCATAGGCCTTATCAAGCTCCGGTTGGATGATCGACCATGGTTGCGGCCCCAGCACGTCGGCCGCGTGCACCCCGATCAGATCGGTGCGCGAGCCGGGCATGACCGAGGTCAGCCGCCGGTTGGAATAGGTGTAGCAACGGTCGGAGCCGACATGCGCGATATGGGCGGGCATCATCTCGGCGGTCAGACGGGTGCGGGCCTCGGCTTCGGATATCTGGCGCTTGGCCTCTTCCAGCGCGGTGATCGTCGCCTCAAGCTCTCGGTTGGCGGCCGAGAGATCCTCGGAATAGCTGAGCAACTGATCCGACAACTCCTCGGAGCGGGCGCGCAGCAGCGCCTCTTGCCGCTTGGTGCGGGTGATGTCGGTATAGACCGTGACCCAGCCGCCCTGCGGCAGCGGCGTGCCCTCGACGCTGATCGTGCGGCCATTGGCGCGGGTGCGTTCCATGTAATGGGGCTCGAAGGCGCGGGCGATTTCGACGCGGGTGGCGACGAACTCGTCGACATTGCCGACATCGCCATAATCGCCGCGCGTGGCCAGATAGCGGATCGTGTCGGAGAAATCGGCCCCCGGCGTCACCAGCCAATCGGGCAGGGCGAACATTTCCTGAAAGCGCCGGTTGCAGACGGCCAGCCGCAGGTCGCGGTCATAGATGGTGAGCGCCTGCTGAATGAGATTCAGCCCGGCCATCGTCATGGCGTCGCGATCGGCGTGGTTGGGGCTCATTCATCTCTCCTCCTGATCCTTGGCTAGCACCGGAATCCGGGGGCGCAAAGGCTGTATATGCGGCTGTTACAATTCGAAAGGTTTGCGAAATGTTCACGAAAAAGTTGACGGCGAGCGTGTTTCCCGCACCCTTGGAGGGAGGAGAATCGCCCCAAGGCGGTCGGAGGTCCGTGCAAGCGGACGATTGGGAGGATGAAATTTGGCACAGCCGTCACAGGCGACGGACGGGATGGATTCCGTTCCGGCGCTCTTGCAACGTAACGCCACGCGGTTTGGCGATAAACCCGCCTACCGCGAGAAGGAATACGGCATCTGGCAATGCTGGACCTGGGCCGAGGCCGAGAAAGAGATCGAGGCGCTTGCGCTCGGCCTCATCAATCTTGGCGTGAACGAGGGTGATTTCATCGCCATAATCGGGCGCAACCGGCCGCATTTCTACTGGTCGATGGTGGCCGCGCAATCGGTGGGGGCGATCCCCGTGCCGCTCTATCAGGACGCCGCAGCCGACGAGATGGCCTATGTCATGGACCATTGCGGCGCGCGCTTTGCCATCGTCCAGGATCAGGAGCAGGTCGACAAGCTGATCGAGGTGCAGGAGGGGCTGCATCAGCTGGAACAAATGATCTATGTCGATCCCCGGGGCCTGCGCAAATACGACCATCACAAGCTGCACCGGTTCATCGACATCCAGGAGCAGGGCCGCGCCGCCTATTACGAATGGATCGAGGACCTCAAGGCGCGGCGCGAAAAGCTGACCTATGACAGTATCTGCGTGATGCTCTATACTTCGGGGACCACCGGCAAGCCCAAGGGCGTGGTGCTGAGCAATCGCAACATCATCGAGGCGTCGAGATCGTCCTCGGAATTCGACAAGCTGACCCGCGACGAGGAGGTGCTGGCCTATCTGCCGATGGCGTGGGTCGGCGATTTCATCTTTTCCATCGGGCAGGCCTATTGGTGCGGGTTCTGCGTCAACTGCCCCGAGAGCCCCGAGACCATGCAGACCGACCTGCGCGAGATCGGGCCGACCTATTATTTCGCCCCGCCGCGCGTGTTCGAGACGCAATTGACCAATGTGATGATCCGGATGGAGGATGCAGGGCGCGTCAAGAAATGGCTGTTCGATCACTTCATGGCGCATGCCCGCCGGGTGGGCCCCGCGATCCTAGATGGCAAGCCCGTGGGTGGGATGGACCGGCTGAAATATGCGCTTGGGCGGGTGTTCATCTACGGCCCGCTCAAGGATACGCTCGGGCTTGGCCGGGTGCGGGTGGGTTATACGGCGGGCGAGGCGATCGGGCCGGAAATCTTCGATTTCTACCGCTCGCTCGGCATCAACCTCAAGCAGCTTTACGGCCAGACCGAGGCCAGCGTGTTCATCACCCTGCAACCCGATGGCGAGGTGCGCTCTGACACCGTGGGCGTGCCCGCACCGGGCGTGGAGATCCGCATCAGCGACACCGGCGAGGTGTTCTATCGCGGCCCCGGCACGTTCGAGTATTATTACAAGAACGAGGAGAGCACGAAAAAGACCAAGGATTCAGAGGGTTGGGTCGCGACTGGCGACGCGGGTTTCTTCGAGGACGGCTCGGGTCATCTGCGGATCATCGACCGCGCCAAGGATGTCGGCAAGATGGCCGACGGGCAGATGTTCGCGCCGAAATACGTGGAGAACAAGCTCAAGTTCTATCCCAACATCCTTGAGGCCGTGGTGTTCGGGCATCAGCGCGCGCACTGCACGGCCTTCATCAATATCGACCTGACGGCGGTCGGCAACTGGGCGGAGCGCAACAATATCGGCTATGCCTCTTACCAGGAACTGGCCGGAAACCCGCGCGTGCTCGACATGATCCAGAGCCATGTGGAGGAGGTTAACCGTAGCCTCTCGGACGATCCGATGCTGTCGCATTGTCAGGTGCATCGCTTCCTCGTGCTGCACAAGGAGCTTGATGCCGATGACGGCGAGATGACCCGCACACGCAAGGTGCGCCGGGGTGTCATTTCCGAGAAATTCGAAGACCTTGTGGGCGCGCTCTACGATGGCTCGCGTGAGATTTATACCACGACCGAGGTCACGTATGAGGACGGGCGCAAGGGCAGCATCAGCGCCACGCTCCAGATCCGCGATGCCGCGGTGGTGCCTGTCGAGACAGCAAAGGTGGCGGCGGAATGAAGGATATGACACCTGAAGGCTACACCACCGAGGACGGTCGCAAGATCGGTGGGGTGGTGATGGAAATGAGAAATATCACGCTGCGCTTTGGCGGGGTGGTGGCGATCCAGGATATCAGTTTCGACATTCGCGAGGGCGAGATCCGGGCGATCATTGGGCCCAACGGGGCGGGCAAATCCTCGATGCTCAACGTGATCAGCGGGTTTTACCATCCGCAGGAGGGCGAGGTCTGGTACAAGGGGGCCAGACGCCCGACGATGAAGCCCTATGAGGTCGCCCGGCAGGGCATCGCGCGCACCTTTCAGAATATCGCGCTGTTTGAGGGGATGACGGTGCTCGACAACGTGATGACGGGCCGTATCCGGCAGATGAACGCGGGGCTGCTGTCACAGGCGATCTGGAAGGGCAAGGCCGAACGGGAGGAAGTCGAGAACCGTGAAGCCGTTGAAAAGATAATAGATTTTCTGGAAATTCAGCACATCCGCAAGACCCCGGTGGGGCGTCTGCCTTACGGCCTCAAGAAGCGGGTGGAACTGGCGCGGGCGCTGGCCGCCGAGCCGTCGATCCTGCTGCTGGACGAGCCGATGGCGGGGATGAACGTCGAGGAAAAGGAGGACATGAGCCGCTTTATCCTTGATGTGAATGACGAATTTGGCACCACGATTGCCCTCATCGAGCATGACATGGGCGTGGTCATGGACCTGAGCGACCGGGTGGTGGTGATGGATTACGGCAAGAAGATCGGCGACGGCACGCCCGACGAGGTGCGGCAGAATCAGGCGGTGATCGACGCCTATCTGGGGGTGGCGCATGACTGATTTTTCCAGATCGGTATCACGTCGGTATCACGTCGGTATTCCGTCGGTGCCGCAGAACAACGCGAAACAGGGAGGCCGGAGCCATGCCTGAGCAGTTTATCTGGGGAATCGAGGTCATGCTCAACGGCCTCATGGCCGGGGTGCTCTATGCGCTGGTGGCGCTCGGCTTCGTGCTGATCTTCAAGGCGTCGGGCATCTTCAATTTCGCACAAGGCGTGCTCGCGCTCTTCGCGGCCTTGACGCTGGTCGGGATCATGGAGGGGCAGGTGCCGTTCAGTCACCTGATCAACGCGGTCTTTGGCACCGAGGTGCATCATTTCGGATGGACGGTGCCGGCGCTGGGCGCGATCCTGCTGACGATGGTGGTGATGGTGGCGCTGGCCTGGGCGGTCAATCAGTTCATCTTTCGCCATCTTGTCGGGCAGGAGCCGATCATCCTCTTCATGGCGACCATCGGCCTTGCCTATTTCCTCGAAGGGTTCGGGGACATGATGTGGGGGTCTGACATCAAGAAGCTGGATGTCGGCCTGCCGCAGGGCATCAACAGCGTCATCGACGAGGTGACCTATAATATCTTCGGCTACGGCTTCTTCATCGACAATCTCGATCTGTGGGCGACGTTCGTGGCGGCGCTCTTGGTGATCGCGCTGGTGATGTTCGCGCAGTTCTCCAAGCATGGCCGGGCGATGCGGGCGGTGGCGGATGACCATCAGGCGGCGCTGTCGGTGGGGATCTCGCTCAAGTTCATCTGGGTGATGGTCTGGTCGCTGGCGGGCTTTGTGGCGCTGGTCGCGGGTATCATGTGGGGCACCAAATCAGGCGTTCAGTTCTCGCTGTCGCTGATCGCGCTCAAGGCGCTTCCCGTTCTCATGCTGGGCGGCTTTACCTCGATCCCCGGTGCGATTGTCGGCGGGCTGATCATCGGGGTCGGTGAAAAGCTCTTCGAGTTCACCATCGGTGCGCCTTATCTGGGCGGCGCCACCGAAATCTGGTTCGCCTATGTGCTGGCGCTCGTCTTCCTCGTGTTCCGGCCGCAGGGTCTGTTCGGCGAGAAGATCATCGAGAGGGTGTGAGGGCATGGCACACAAGTCGCGCATCAGCGTGGTCTGTATCGACTGCAAGACCGAAGACCTGACAGGGGCCGCTGAATTCTGGTCAGCCATGCTGGGCAAGAAGGGCGAGATCGACGAGCGCGGAAAATATGTTCAGTTCGACGGGCACACAGGCCATCCGAAGGTGCTGCTTCAGGCGGTCGACCACGCGCCACGCGTGCATCTGGACATCGAGACCGATGACAAGGAGGCGGAATGCGCGCGGCTGAAATCGCTGGGTGCGACGGAAATCGACCGCATCCGCAGTTGGATCGTGATGGAGGCCCCGACCGGGCACCGGTTCTGTCTGGTCGGACCGCAGGGAGACGACTGGCCCGGCGACGCGACCGAGTTCGATGGGGGAGCCAACGGATGAGACAACTGATTGCCATCGTCAACGTGATCGCCTGGGCCGGGTTCTGGGCGTTCGGCTATCTTGCGTTGTCGGCGCAGGTCGAGAACACAGGGCAGATGGTCATTGCCGCCGTGCTGGCCGCGATGGGCGGCGGGGTGGGCATGCTGGCCTATTTCTGGCTGGTGCGCCATTCGGAGGCGACCGGCTATGCCAAGCCGGCAAACCGCGCGGAAAAGCGCGACGACGACGACATTCATGGGGAGGTGCTCTGAAATGTTTTACCGTGAGGCGGGGGATTTCAAGACCTCCTATACCGACGACAGCCAGACCTTTCCAATCAAGTTCGACCGCTATCGCTATTACGCGGTGCTGGTTGCGGCGTTCGCCGTGGTGCCCTTTGTCATCAACGACTATTGGGTGAACGCGGTCTTTCTGCCGTTCCTGATCTACTCGATCGCTGCGATCGGTCTCAATATCCTCGTGGGCTATTGCGGGCAGGTCAGCCTTGGCACCGGCGGGTTCATGGCGGTGGGGGCCTATGCGGTCTACAAGCTGATGACCGGCTTTCCCGAGGTGAGCATCTTCATCCACATCATACTCGCAGGTGGAATCACGGCCGGGGTGGGCGTGCTCTTTGGCCTGCCATCGCTGCGGATCAAGGGGTTTTACCTGGCGGTGGCGACATTGGCGGCGCAGTTCTTTCTGGTCTGGCTCTTCAACCGGGTGCCGTGGTTCTACAACTACTCGGCCTCGGGGCAGATCAGCGCGCCCGAGCGGACCATGTTCGGTGTGCCGGTGACCGGTGCCGAAACGGCGCCCTGGGCGGCCTATCTCTTTTGCCTGGTCTTTGTTGTCGCCTCGGCGATCATCGCCCGCAATCTGACGCGCGGCATGGCGGGGCGCAAATGGATGGCCATTCGCGACATGGACATCGCCGCCGAGATCATCGGGGTGAACCCGCTCAAGGCCAAGCTGAGTGCCTTTGCCGTCTCGTCCTTCTTCGTGGGCATCGCGGGCGCGCTGTTCTTTGCCGTTTACCTCGGCGCGGTCGAGGTGGGCGAGGCGTTCGGCATCAACAAGTCGTTCCTCGTCCTCTTCATGGTGATCATCGGGGGGCTCGGCTCGATCTTCGGCAGCTTTGCCGGGGCGGCGTTTCTGGTGCTGTTGCCGGTGCTCTTGAAGAACACGCTGGTGGGCGGTCTGGGCTGGCCCACCGATCTGGCGGCGCATCTGGAGTTCATGATCGTGGGGGCGCTGATCATCATCTTTCTGATCGCGGAGCCGCACGGGCTGGCGCAACTGTGGCGCGTGGCCAAGGAGAAGCTGAGACTTTGGCCCTTCCCGCATTAGGGGGGGCATGGGTGGGTGAAACCGCACCATTGGTGGATTGAAAACCCACCCTACGGGATTGGGCGCGGGAGATCGCGTTCAAGACAAGACATCGGATAAAAACCAAGGGAGGATAATACCGATGAAACAGAGACTTATGGCAACCGCGCTGGCGGCGGCGATGATGGCGGGACCGGCGCTGGCCGAGCTGACCATCGTCGACACGAGCTATCGCACCGGGCCTTATGCCGCGAACGGCATTCCGTTCTCGGACGGGTATCAGGACTACTTTACCCTGCTCAACGAGCGTGATGGCGGCATCGGCGGCGAGAAGATCAACCTCGTGGAATGCGAGACCGGTTACAACACCGAGAAAGGCGTGGAGTGCTACGAGGCCACCAAGAACGCGGGCAGTGGCGCGCTGGTCTATCAGCCGCTCTCGACGGGCATCACCTATCAGCTCATTCCCAAGGCCACCGCCGATGGTATCCCGCTTCATACCATGGGGTACGGGCGCACCTCGGCCAAGAATGGTGAGGTCTTCAAGTGGGTGTTCAACTATCCGGCCAACTACTGGGACGGGGCGAGCCACGCGATCACCCATATCCTGAACGAGAATGGCGGCGATATCTCTGGCCGCAAGATCGCGCTGGTCTATCACAACTCGGCCTATGGCAAGGAGCCCATTCGCACGCTGGAGGAGCTCGCGAAGAAGCACGGGTTCGAGCTGATGCTGCTGCCGGTCGACCATCCCGGTCAGGAGCAGAAATCGCAATGGCTGCAGATCCGTCGCGAGAAGCCCGACAACGTGATCATGTGGGGCTGGGGCGTGATGAACCAGGTCGCCATCCAGGAGGCGGTGAACATCCGCTTTCCGATGGATCAGTTCATCGGCATCTGGTGGTCGGGGTCCGAGAATGACGTGAAGCCGGCGGGCGACCGGGCCAATGGCTACAAGGCGCTGACCTTCCACAATCTCGGCGATGACTATCCGGTTTACGCGGACATTCAGGAACATGTCGTGGGCACCGGCAAGGCTGCGGGTGCGGGCGATCAGGTGGGCAGCGTGCTCTATAACCGGGGCATGTATGCCGCGATGCTGGCCGCCGAGGCGATCAAGACCGCGCAGGAGATGCACGGCGTGAGTGCGATCAGTGCAGCCCAGATGCGTGACGGCATGGAGAACCTGGAGATGACCGAAGAGAAGATGGCGGCACTTGGCCTGCCCAACTTCGGCCCCGAGTTCAAGGTGTCCTGCGAGAACCACGGCGGCAACGGCTTTGGTGCCGTGTCGCAATGGGATGCCGAGGCCGGGGAGTTCACCCTGATCACTGACTATTACCAGTCGGATCAGGAGATCATCTCGAAGCTGGTGGCCGAGGATTCGGCGCAGTTTGCCGCCGAGAACGGGATCGAGCCGGGCTGCTGAGGCGATGTGACCCTGTCCGGCCGCCGCACGGGGTGGCGGCCGGGCGATTTGAGTATTTTTGGAACGATGAAGGTGGGGTCGTCCTGCCTGTCTGGGACGGAGATCTTTGATGCTGGATGCAGGAAAGACCGACGAGGCGCTTCTCGAGGTCAACAATATCGAGGTGATCTACAATCACGTGATCCTCGTGCTGAAGGGCGTCAGCCTGAGCGTGCCCAAGGGCGGGATCACGGCGCTTCTGGGTGGCAACGGGGCGGGCAAGACCACGACGCTCAAGGCGATCTCGAACCTGCTGAAATCCGAGCGCGGCGAGGTGACCAAGGGCACGATCCACTATCGCGGCGAACGGGTGCAGGATCTGCTGACCTCGGATCTGGTGAAAAAGGGCGTGGTGCAGGTGATGGAGGGGCGGCATTGCTTCGAGCATCTGACGGTCGAGGAGAACCTGCTGACCGGGGCCTATACGCGGGGGGCCTCGCGCGGTGATATCGACGCCGATCTGAACATGGTCTACGACTATTTCCCGCGCCTCAAGGAGCGCCGCAAGTCACAGGCGGGCTATACCTCGGGCGGGGAGCAGCAGATGGTGGCGATCGGGCGCGCGCTGATGAGCCGCCCCGAGACGATCCTGCTGGACGAGCCGTCGATGGGGCTGGCCCCGCAGCTGGTGGAGCAGATTTTCAGCATCGTGAAATCGCTCAACGAGCAGCAGGGCTATACCTTTTTGCTGGCCGAGCAGAACACCAATGTCGCGCTGCGGTTCGCGCATTACGGCTATATTCTGGAATCGGGCCGGGTGGTGATGGACGGCCCCGCCAAGGACCTGCGCGAGAACCCCGACGTCAAGGAATTCTACCTTGGCATGTCGGATGAGGGGCGCAAGAGCTTTCGCGACGTGCGCAGCTATCGCCGCCGCAAGCGTTGGTTGGCGTGAGCCTGTTCGCATTTCCCGAGACCGACGCCAGAGGATGATGGCATGACCGACTATTTCGACGCCCAAGAGACCCGCAGCGCGGTGGAGCGCGCCGAGGCGCTGGCCCGCGACCTGCCTGCGCAGATCGCGCGGGCGCAAGGCTTGCCGGGTTATGGCGGGGCCCTGGACGGGGTGGAGGCGCAGCGGATCACGGATGCGGCGGCGCTCTCGGTGTTGCCGGTGTTGCGCAAATCCGATCTGGGGCGGGCGCAGGGCGCGGCGGCCCCGTTTGGCGGGCTGACCGGTCTGCCTGCCGCAGGATTCGCCCATATTTTTCAATCCCCCGGCCCGATCTATGAGCCGGGCGGGGTGAGCCATGACTGGTGGCGCATGGGCCGGTTTCTGCATGCCTGTGGCGTGGGGCGGGGCGATATCGTGCAGAATTGCTTTGGCTATCACCTGACGCCTGCCGGGATGATATTCGAGAACGGCGCGCGGGCGGTGGGGGCGGCGGTGCTGCCCGCGGGCACCGGCCAGACCGAGTTGCAGGCGCGGGCCGCGCATGACGTGGGCGTTACCGCCTATGCGGGCACACCCGATTACCTCAAGGTCATTCTCGACAAGGCCGAGGAGATGGGGCTGCCGCTGAAGATCACCAAGGCGGCGGTGGGGGGTGGTGCGCTCTTCCCGTCTTTGCGCGCGGAATATGCGGAGCGTGGCATTCAGTGCCTGCAATGCTATGCCACCGCCGATCTGGGCAATATCGCCTATGAGAGTGCGGCGCAGGAGGGCATGATCGTCGACGAGGGTGTGATCGTCGAGATCGTGACCCCCGGCACCGGCAATCCGGTCGCCCCCGGCGAGGTGGGCGAGGTGGTGGTGACCACGCTCAACCCCGACTATCCGCTCATTCGGTTTGCCACCGGCGATCTCAGCGCGGTGATGGAGGGGGAAAGCCCCTGCGGGCGCACCAACATGCGCATCAAGGGCTGGATGGGCCGTGCCGATCAGACCACCAAGATCAAGGGCATGTTCGTGCGCCCCGAACAGGTGGCGGCCCTGGTGGCGCGGCATGATACGATTTCACGCGCCCGCGTGATTGCCAGCCGCGAGGGTGAGGCGGATGTGATGACCGTGCGGATCGAGGCCACCGGCGGCGAGGCCGATCAGTATGCCGGGGCGGTGCGTGAGGTGCTCAAGCTCAAGGGGCGGATCGAGGTGGTGCCGCCGGGCAGCCTGCCCAATGACGGCAAGGTGATCGAGGATCTGCGCAGCTACGAGTGAGGGGTGCCTTACGAGAAGCGGTTGGCGTCATAGGGGGCGAGGTCGATATTGGGGCGGCGTCCGGCGATCATGTCGGCAATGAGCCGCCCGGTCTTGGGCCCTGCTGTCAGGCCGATATGCTGGTGGCCAAAGGCGGCGTGCACGCCGGTCTGGCCTATTTCGCCGATCAGCGGCAGGCTGTCCGGGGTTGAGGGGCGAAAGCCCATCCATTCCTCGACGCTGTCATAGGTGAGACCCGGGAAGACCTGCGCCGAGATGCGGCGGATGAGATCGAGCGGCGCGCGCGATGGCCCCTTGGTGATGCCGCCCAGTTCCACCGTGCCTGCGCAGCGCAGCCCGTGGGCCATCGGGTTGACCGCGAATTTGCCGGTCGAGATCATCAGCGGGTGGCGCGGCATCTGCGAGGGGTTTTGGAAATGCAGGTGATAGCCGCGTTCGGCCTCGAGCGGCACCTTGAGGCCGAGTTTGCGCATCAGCGGTTTCGACCAGATGCCCGCCGCCAACACGGCGGTATCGCAGGGCAGCGCGCCCTGATCCGTCACCACGCCGGTGATGCGACCGCCCGCGAGGGTGATGTCGCGGACCTCGGCGCGGCGGTACTGGCCGCCCTCGGATTGCAGAACCTGGGCGAGATCGGCCATGTAGGCGAGCGGGTCGCGGATATGGCCGTGGCCCTTGAGCAGGGCGAGGCATTGGGTGGCGGGGCCGAGCATCGGCTCGACCTCCTGCACGGCGGCGCCTTCGATCAGTTCGGGGATATGCCCGGCAGCGCGCTTCATCTTCCACCCATAGCTGTCGGCGTCGAACGCGGCGCGGCTGGGATAGGCATAGGCGAAATCGCTGGTGGCGAGCCATTTTTCGGCCGGCGTGCCGCGCACCAGCGCGCGGTGCTGGTCAACGCTGTCGCCGATGATGGGGATCAACCCCTCGACCATGCGGCGGGTTCCCTCGGGCGTGGCGTTGCGGGTGAACTGCCAAAGCCATGGCAGGAGGCGCGGCAGGTAGGACCATTGCAGGAACAGCGGTGAGCGCGGGTTGCTGAGGTATTTGATCGCGGTGGGAATGAGATCGGGGGTGTTGACCGGCACGATGGCCCATTGCGCGAGCAGCCCGGCATTGCCCTGCGACGCCCCCGCGCCGGGATAGTCGCGGTCCACCAGCGTGACCTCGTGGCCCGCGCGGCGCAGCCAGATGGCGGAGCTGAGGCCGCAGATGCCGGCCCCGATGACGATGATGTTCTGGGGGGTGGTCACGGCTGGCCTCTGGCGTGTGGGTCGCGGGTTCGCCGCCACCTAAGCGCAGCGCGCGGCGCGCGGCAAGGGCATGTGGAGGGCGTGGCAAAGAAAAACCCCGCCCAGGTTGGGGGCGGGGTTTCGATGTCTGCCGGGTGCGGTTGCACCGGGTGCCGGGGTCAGCCCTGGCGGGCCTTGAACCGGGGCTGCGACTTGTTGATGACGTAGACGCGGCCTTTGCGGCGCACGACACGGCAATCGCGATGCCGGTTCTTGAGCGAACGCAGCGAATTACGAACCTTCATGGTCGTCTCCTGTCTGTCGTGGCGCGGGCCAGCGCCTTGGGTTACGGGTGTCTCGCGGAGTGCGAAACAGTGAATTCATGGTGGGCGATACAAGGTTCGAACTTGTGACCCCTTCGATGTCAACGAAGTGCTCTACCGCTGAGCTAATCGCCCATGAATGCCAGCCGAACCTTGCGCCCTAACGAAGAGGGCGCGGAAGCCCGCGCCGGTTCGCTGGTCTATAAAAGGAGTCGAAGAGGGGATCAAGGGCTTTTAGATGCGCAATTTCGGTCTATTATGACTTTCAAGAGGAGCGTGAATGCCGAAGGCCGCCTATCATCTGATCCATCCCGAACGGCGCACCACATCGGTGGTGTTCGCCTCGCCCCATAGCGGGCGGGATTACCCTTGGACGTTCCTGCGGCGCACCGCGCTGAACGAGCATTCCGTGCGCTCGTCCGAGGATGCGTTTGTCGATCAGTTGTTTGATTGTGCGCCGCGCGCGGGGGCGCCGTTCATCAAGGCGGGCGCGCCGCGCGCCTATGTCGATCTCAACCGCAGCGCCGATGAGCTTGATCCGGCGCTGATCGAGGGGGTGAGCCGGCAGGGGCACAATCCGCGCGTGGCCTCGGGGCTGGGGGTGATTCCCCGGGTGGTGGCGAACGGGCAGGCGATCTATTCCGGCAAGCTGAGCATGGCCGAGGCACGGCACCGGATCGAAACCTATTGGCGGCCCTATCATATCGCGTTGCAGGGGCAGCTCGATCAGGCAGAGCTGATGTTCGGCGAGGCGATTCTGGTGGATTGCCATTCGATGCCGCATGAGGCGATGGATGCGGTCGCGCGGCGCGGTGTGCGCCGTCCCGAGATCGTTCTGGGCGACCGGTTCGGGGCCGCTGCCGATGGCGCGGTGGTGGACCGGATCGAAGAGGTGTTCAGGCGGGCGGGGCTGGTGGTGACGCGCAACACGCCCTTTGCGGGGGCCTATATCACGCAGGCCTATGGACGCCCGTCGCGCGGGCGGCATGCGGTGCAGATCGAGATCGACCGGGCGCTCTATATGAACGAGCGGCTGATTCGGCCGAACGGCAATTTCGAGGCGTTCCGGAGGCTGATGCGCGACGTGGTGCGCGAGATCGCGGATATCGGGCGTTCGGACGCAGTGCCGCTGGCGGCGGAGTAGGGCTCTTTGGCCTGAAGCGGACCTTGGCGGATTCAAGGATGAGCCGTGCGGTGCCCGACCGCGGGTGGGCGCGGCACCCTTTCCGGAAGGCACTTTATATCAGCCCAATACTTCCGCGTTTTCAATTACTTGATACGTGGCAAAAGCGCCCGCCCGGGGGGCGGTCGGGCGCTGCGCGGCGGTGCCTGCGGCACCTCGATTCCGCGCATTGGTGCTAGAGGCCAAGGAACGCAACAGGCCAAAAGCCACTCACCGGCCTTACCGCAACGCCCGCCCTTTCAGGATCGCGTCCGGTCCGAATTTCGAGCGGATTGCATCCGTGGCGCGTTCCGCCCCGGCGCGGCGGGCGGCTTGCGGGTCGAGCAGGTCGCCGGAGCGGTCGGCGCCGTCCTCTGGCACGAGATCGGACAGCCCCACGCCAATGAGCCGGTAGGCCGCACCCTGCGGCACCTGATCCATCAGCGCGCGCGCCGCGCGATAGAGCGTGTCTGCCATTTGCGTCGCGTCCCTCAGGCTCTGGCGGCGGGTCAGCAGGGAGTGATCCGCGCGCTTGAGCTTGAGCGTGGCGACGCGGCCCGCGATGCCCTTGGCCTTGGCGCGGTCCGCGACTTTTTCCGACAGCCGCCAAAGATGCCCGTCGAGCAGGTCGAGATCGGCGGTGTCGTCGGAAAACGTGGTCTCGTTGGAGATCGACTTGACCGGCGCGTTGGCGGCGACGCGGCGGCGGTCCTGCCCGCGCGCGAGATGCCAGAGCCGGTCGCCCATTGACCCGAAGCGCGCGATCAGGTCGCGCTGTTCCCACCGCAGCAGATCGGCGAAGCTATGGATGCCCGCGCCGTTCAGTGCCTTCAAGGTCGATTGGCCGACGCCCCAGATCAGGCTCACGGGCTTGTCGCGCAGGAAATCATCCGTTTCCCCCGCGCCGATCACCGAAAAACCCTGCGGTTTGTCGAGATCCGAGGCGATTTTGGCGAGAAACTTGTTATGGCTGAGGCCGATGGAGCCGGTCAGCCCCAACTCATCGCGCATCCGCCGCACGAGACGGGCGAGCATCACGGCAGGCGGCGCGCCGTGCAGCCGCGCGGTGCCGGTGAGATCTAGAAACGCCTCGTCGAGCGAGAGCGGTTCCACCGCGGGCGTGAGGTCGAGCATCATCGCGCGGATGGCGCGCGATACCTCCGCATAGACCTCCATCCGGGGGCGGATCACCACCGCCTCGGGGCAGAGCCGCAGCGCCTGGAACATCGGCATGGCCGAGCGCACACCGCGAATGCGGGCGATGTAACAGGCGGTCGAGACCACGCCGCGTCGCCCGCCGCCGATGATCAGCGGCTTGTCGGCGAGATCCGGGTTGTCGCGTTTCTCGACGCTGGCATAGAAGGCGTCGCAATCCATATGCGCGATCGACAGATCCCAGAGTTCGGGATGCGCCACGATGCGCGGGCTGCCGCAGGCGGGGCAGCGGCGGGCAGCGTCGAATCGGGTCAGGCAATCGCGGCAGAGGCTGGGCATGATGGGGACAGGATATCTCAGTTCGGTCGGCTTGGCAGCCATTTGATGATGCTTGTCAGTCCTGGATGCGCGGCCTAGGGTCCGCGCGACCAAGGAGCGCCCGCCATGACCCACCGTTTCCCCGTCCGCGTCTATTACGAGGATACCGATATGGGCGGTATCGTCTATCACGCCAATTACCTCAAGTTCATCGAGCGCGCCCGCAGCGCCTGGGTGCGCGATCTGGGGGTAGACCAGAACGCGATGCGCGAGCGCGACGGGGTGATCTTTGCCGTGCGCCGCATCGAGGCGGATTATCTGGGGCCAGCGAAGTTCGACGACGCGCTCGAGGTCGAGACGAGCACGGTGCAGGTGACCGGCGCGCGGCTGGTGATGGAACAGGTGGTGATGCGCGGAACCGTGCGGCTGTTTCAGGCGCTGGTGACGGTGGTCTGCGTGACCGAGGCGGGGCAGCCGGCGCGGCTTCCGGCGAATATCCGCCTGCAACTTCACTGATCGGGGCTTTCACGCCTGTTTTGATCGGGATATGTTGGCTTTCCCTCTGGAAATAGGGTAGGTTCTCCCGCAATAAGGCGGGTAAACCGGCCAAACCTATAAAGAGCAGGCAGATGGAAGCAGAAACCCTGGCATTGGCACAGGAGATGGATTTCTCCATGTGGGCGTTGTTCGCGCGCTCCACCCTCGTTGTGAAACTCGTGATGTTGTTGCTGATCGTGGCCTCGTTCTGGGCCTGGTCGATCATCATCCAGAAACTCATTACATATCGCAAGGCCCGGCGCGAGGCCGAAAACTTCGACCGGCGGTTCTGGTCGGGTGAGCCGCTCGATGGCCTCTTTGACGAGATCGGGCCGGAGCCTGCCGGGCATTTCGAGCGGATTTTCGCGGCGGGCATGATGGAATGGCGGCGCAGTCACCGCACCGATGGCGCGCTGATCCCCGGAGCTACGGCGCGGATCGACCGCAGCATGGATGTGGCCATCGCCAAGGAATCCGAGAGCCTGCAAAGCGGCTTGCAGGTGCTGGCGACAGTAGGGTCCACCGCACCGTTCATCGGGCTCTTTGGCACGGTCTGGGGGATCATGCATTCCTTTATCAATATCGCCGAGCAGCAGAACACCAATCTGGCCGTGGTGGCGCCGGGCATCGCCGAGGCGCTGCTGGCGACCGGTCTGGGCCTGCTCGCGGCGATTCCGGCGGTGATCTTCTACAACAAGCTGAGTGCGGATGCCGACCGGATCGTGGCCAGCTATGAGGCCTTTGCCGACGAGTTTGCCACCATCCTCAGCCGTCAGCTGGACAGCTAGGCCATGGGGGCGGGGGTCGTTCAGAAATCCGGCGGTCAGGGGCGGCGCAGGCGCGGGCGGGGACGCTCGCGGCCGATGGCCGAGATCAACGTCACGCCGTTTGTCGACGTGATGCTGGTGCTGTTGATCATCTTCATGGTGGCCGCCCCGCTGATGGTGGTGGGCGTGCCGGTGGAATTGCCCAAGACCGCCGCCAATTCGCTGCCGGGCGAGGATGAAGAGCCGCTGACGGTGACGGTCACGGCGGATGGCACGGTGATGATCCAGACCACCGAGGTGCCGCGCGGCGATCTGGTGGCGCGGCTGCGCGCCATCGCGACCGAGCGTGACAGCACGCGGGTGTTTCTGCGGGCCGATGGTGCAGTGCCCTATTCCGACGTGATGCAGGTGATGGGCGCGCTCAATCGCGGCGGTTTCGGCAATATCGGGCTGGTGACGGAAGCTGGCGGGCCCGCGCTTGACGGGCAGGGCGGCTAGGGGCGCGGCTGGTGTGAATACCGGGCAGATCATATCGGGGGCGGGTCATCTGGCATTGATCGGATGGGCCCTCATCGGAGGTGTGTTCCAATCCGCGCCGCCGCCTTTCGAGGTGGTGCAGGCGACGGCCATTTCCGAAGAGGAATTCGCGGTCATCATGGACCGGGAGCGCGCACCGGAGGCGGTGGCCGATGTCGACACGCCGGAGCCGCCGGCACCCGGCGAGGCGGCACCGAGCCTGAGTTCCGAGGCCGATACGCCGCCCGAAGCGGCACAGCCCGATGCCAATGAGGCCTCGCCGCCCGATCCCGCGCCGGATGTGTCGCAAATCACGCCGCCCGCGCCCGCCGAGGTCGAGGATGCGCCCCCGGTGATGGAGGTTCCGCAGGAGGATATGGCTGTGATGGTGCCCGAGGTCTCGCCCCGCCCGCAGCCGCGCCCGGCGCCGCGCGTCGCCCCCGAAGCGGTGGAGCGCCCCGAGCCGGATGTGCGCGTGGATGACGTGGCAAGCCCCGAGGTGACACCCGACGAGGGCGCCGAGACCGTTGAGGAGCCGTCGGAGGCCACGGCACCGGAAGAGGCCGCGACCGAGATCGTGACCGAGGCCGAGGAACCGGCGCAGGCCGCGCCCTCGGCCTCGGTCCGGCCCCGGTCGCGTCCGGCGCGCCCGGCGGCGACCGCCGAGGCCCCTGTCAAACCCGAGGCCCCCGCCAAGCCAGAGGCCCAGCCCGACACCAAGCCCAAGCCTGAAACCCCCGCGACCGATCAGAGCGCCGTCAACGACGCCCTCGCGGCGGCCCTGGGGCAGGCGCAGCAAAGCACCGAGGCCCCGAGCGGCCCGCCGCTGACGGGGGGCGAGAAGGACGCGCTGCGCGTCGCCGTGCAGCGCTGCTGGAACGTCGGCAGCCTGAGCTCCGAGGCGCTGGGCACAACGGTTGTGGTGGGCGTGAAAATGGCGGAGAATGGCACGCCCGAGATCGGCACCATCCGGATGCTGAGTGCCTCGGGCGGTGGCGATGCGGCGGCGAAACAGGCGTTCGAGGCCGCCCGGAGGGCGATCATCCGCTGTGGGAATGACGGGTTTGATCTGCCGGTCGAGAAATACGATCACTGGCGTGATATCGAGATGACATTCAATCCGGAGAAAATGAGGATCAAATGATGCGGTATATGATGAGCCTCCTTGCGGCGCTGATGCTTTGGGCGGTGCCCGCCCTTGCGCAGGATGGCGGCCCGCTTCGGATCGAGATCACCGAGGGTGTGATCGAGCCGATGCCCTATGCAGTGCCCGATTTCGTGGGAGAGAGCGCCGAGGCCTCCGAGATGGGGCGCAATCTGGCACGCGTCATCGCCTCGGATCTGAGCGGCACGGGTCTGTTCCGGGAAATACCGGCGGAGGCGCATATCAGTCGGATCACCAGCTTTCAGAGCCCGGTGCAGTATGCCGACTGGCGCGCGGTCAAGGCGCAGGCGCTGATCACCGGTGCGGTCAGCGTCGAGAGCTCGGGTCGGCTGGTGGTGAAGTTCCGCATCTATGATGTCTTTGCGGGTCAGGAGCTGGGCAACGGGCTGCAATTCGTGGGCACGCGGGACGGCTGGCGGCGGATCGCGCATAAGGTGGCCGATCAGGTCTATTCCCGGATCACCGGCGAGGGCGGGTATTTCGACAGTCGGGTGGTCTATGTGGCCGAGAGCGGCCCCAAGGATCAGCGCGCCAAGCGGCTGGCGATCATGGATTACGACGGCGCGAATGTGCAGTATCTGACCGACAGTTCCAGCCTCGTCCTTGCACCGCGCTTTTCGCCCACCGGCGACCGGGTGCTTTATACCAGCTACGAGTCGGGCTTTCCGCGCATCTATGTGCTCGACGTGGCCAATGTGGGCCGCCGTGTGCTGCCGACGATGGATGGCACGATGAGTTTCGCGCCGCGTTTCGCGCCGGATGGGCGCACGGTGGTCTATTCCATCTCGCAGGGCGGCAATACCGATCTTTACCGCATGGATATCGGCACGGGGGAGAGCACGCGGCTGACCACTGCGCCCTCGATCGAGACCGCCCCCAGCTATAGCCCGGATGGCCGTCAGATCGTGTTCGAGAGCGACCGCTCGGGCACGCCGCAGCTTTATATCATGTCCGCAGGCGGCGGCGATGCGCAGCGCATCAGCTTCGGGCAGGGCCGCTATGGCACGCCGGTGTGGTCGCCGCGCGGTGATCTGATCGCCTTTACCAAGCAATCCAAGGGCCGCTTTCATATCGGCGTGATGCGCGTGGATGGCAGCGAAGAGCGGTTGCTGACCGCCTCGTTCCTCGATGAGGGGCCGACATGGGCCCCGA
This sequence comes from Roseovarius sp. MBR-154, assembly GCF_053628595.1. Taxonomy (NCBI): domain Bacteria; kingdom Pseudomonadati; phylum Pseudomonadota; class Alphaproteobacteria; order Rhodobacterales; family Roseobacteraceae; genus Roseovarius; species Roseovarius sp. MBR-154. The sequence goes on along the minus strand of NZ_JBRJGR010000008.1, from coordinate 105,271 downwards.
ACGGCCGGGTGATCATGTTCACCCGCGAAACCCAAGGCGCGCAGGGGCAGTCGCGGCTTTATTCCGTCGATATCTCGGGCCGCAACCTCAAGCAGGTGCAGACCAGCGGCGGCGCGAGCGACCCGGCCTGGTCGCCGCTTCAGGACTGACGATGCACGGCCTGCGTTTCCTTGGGGCGCGGGCTGTGGTAAACAAGACCCGAGGCCATGAAACGAATGGGGCAAGAATGACCTATCTGAGCAAGACACTGATCCTGTGTGCGGGGCTGGCGCTGGCCGCCTGTACCAATCCCGACCGGTTTGAAGACCAGAATTCCGCCGGCCTTGATGGCGCGGGCGCAGGCGCGGGCCTGTCGGGCTCGGCGCAGGACCCGAGATCGCCGGCTTATTTTCAACAGGCGATCGGCGACCGGGTTCTCTTTGCGGTCGATCAATCCACCCTGAGCAACGAAGCACAGGCGACGCTGGACGGGCAGGCGAACTGGTTGATGACCAATTCCGATTACATCGCGACGATCGAGGGCCATGCCGATGAACAGGGCACGCGGGAATACAACCTCGCGCTGGGCGCGCGCCGGGCCAATGCCGTGCAGGAATATCTGGTCAGCCAAGGCGTCGCGTCGAACCGTCTCAAGGTCGTGAGCTACGGCAAGGAGCGCCCGATCGAGATTTGCAGCGCCGAGAGCTGTTACGCGAAAAACCGCCGCGCCGTGACGGTGCTTGCCGCCGGTCTGGGTAGCTGATCCGACCTCGGGAGGGCCATATGCGCTATCTTGCTGTAACACTCGCGCTCACGCTTGCCCTCGCCCCCGCCGGGGCGGGGGCGCAGAATACCGAGACGCTGGCCGATATCCGGCAGGAGCTGTCGGTGCTGTTTGTCGAGCTCAAGAAGCTGCGGCGCGAGCTGAGCACCACGGGCGGGGCTGGACAGCTATCGAGCGGTGGCTCGATCCTCGACCGGGTGAACGCCATCGAGAGCGAGGTGCAGCGCCTGACCGCCAAGACCGAGGAGCTTGAATTCCGCATCGACCGGGTGGTGAGCGACGGCACCAACCGGGTCGGCGATCTGGAATTCCGGCTGTGTGAACTGGAGCCCGATTGCGATATTTCCGGGCTAGAGCCGGGTGATACGCTGGGTGGAGTGGCGCCTGCCACGGGCAGCGGCGGGGCGATTGCCGCCGCGCCCGACGAGGGCAGCGACGACGGTGGCCCGCAGCTTGCCGTGGGCGAGCGCGACGATTTCGAGCGCGCGCGGGCGGCGCTGGACGCGGGCGAGTACGCGGCGGCGGCAGAGCAGTTCGCGGCCTTTCGACAGGCCTATCCCGGTAGTCCGCTGAGCGGGCGGGCGGGGCTTTTGCGGGGGGAGGCGCTGGATGGCGCGGGCCGCAAGAGCGATGCCGCGCGGGCCTATCTGGAGACCTTCAGCGCGGCCCCCGGTGGCGAGGATGCAGCCGAGGCGCTGTTTCGTCTGGGCCGTGCGCTAGGGCAGCTTGGCCAGACCGAGGAGGCCTGCGTGACGCTCGGGCAGGTTGGCGCGCGCTATCCCGATGCGGCGGTGGTGTCGGACGCGCAGGCGGAAATCAACCGGCTCGGCTGTTCGTGACGACGGACGGGTCGGACAGTCTTTACAGCCTCAAGCGCCATTTCGCGCCCCCTCTGCCGGGGGTGATCGGCGTGGCCGTGTCGGGCGGCAGTGATTCCCTTGCCTTGTTATACCTGCTGCATGACTGGCAGCGCGATGGCGGCCCGGATGTACGGGCGGCGACGGTCGATCACGGGCTGCGGGCCGGGGCCGCGGCGGAGGCGGCAGAGGTCGCGCGGCTTTGTTCGGGGCTGGGGATCGTCCATGACACACTGGCATGGCGGGGCTGGGACGGCGCAGGCAACATGGCCGACCGCGCCCGGCGCGCGCGCTATGCGCTGCTGGCCGAGTGGGCGCGGGATCAGGACATCGCGGATATTGCCGTGGGCCATACCGAGGATGATCTGGCCGAGACCTTCCTGATGCGGCTGGCGCGCGGCGCCGGGGTGGACGGGCTGGCGGCGATGCGGGATCGTTGGTCGCAAGCCGGTGTGACCTTTCATCGCCCTCTGCTCGCGCTCCGACGCGAGCATCTCAGGGAATTACTGCGCGCTCGCGGTGTGACCTGGCTAGAGGACCCGACCAACAGCGACACTGCCTATGAGCGCGCGCGCACCCGTGCCGCGCTGGGCGCGCTGGCCCCGCTCGGCATCGACACGGCAACGTTGGCCGCAGCGGCGCGGAAAATGGCCGGGGTGCGCGCGGCGCTGTATCATCACGCGCATGCCTTGGCGCAGACGCATGTGCGGATCGAGGCGGGCGATGTGCTGATCGCGCGCGCCGCGGTGCAGGCGATGCCGGACGAGGCGGCGCGGCGCATCCTTCAGACCGCGCTGCGCTGGATCAACGGGGCGGAGTATCCGCCGCGCGGGCCCGCCATGACGCAGTTTCTGGCGGCGGCGCGGGGGGGCGAGGCGATGACCCTGCAAGGCTGTTACATGCAGGCGCAGGGCGAGGCGCTGCGCATCGGGCGGGAATATAATACGGTGGCCGGGCTGCGCGTCCCGCAGGGGCAGGTCTGGGACGGGCGCTGGCGCATCGACGGGCCGGAGGTGGCGGGGGCGGAGGTTGCGGCACTTGGCCCCGAAGGACTGCGCGCCTGTCCCGAGTGGCGCGCGGGCGGGCTGCCGCATGGGGCCGCCATGGCGAGCCCGGCGCTCTGGCGCGGGCCGGAATTGCTGGCCGCGCCGCTGGCGGGACGGCCCGATGGATATGCCTGCCACCTTGCCCGCGACGCGGAGCATTATCACGCCGCGTTATTATCTCATTGAACATGGGGGCGTGATGTCTATTTTAGACCGGTGCGCCCCGTGCTATGAGCCGGGCAACCGATTTTTGGGAGAAAACTCTTGGGCAACGCAAGAAATATCGCCTTCTGGCTGGTTCTGTTCCTGTTGATCCTCGCGCTGTTCAATCTGTTCAGTGGCTCGGGCAACACGCTGCAAAGCCGCTCTGTCCCCTATTCCGAGTTCGTGGCGGCGGTTGACGACGGCGCGGTGAGCCAGGTCACGCTGGATGGCGAGACGGTGCGCTATCGCGGCGCCGACGGGCAGGATTACACCACCATCCGGCCCGAGGATGCCGAGATCACGCAACAGCTGATCGACCAGGGCATTCCGGTCAAGGCCGAGAGCCAGGAGCAATCCGGGTTTCAGACCTTCCTCGTGTCGCTGCTGCCCTTCCTGCTGCTGATCGGGGTGTGGATCTATTTCATGAACCGCATGCAGGGCGGCGGCAAGGGCGGGGCCATGGGCTTTGGCAAGTCCAAGGCCAAGATGCTGACCGAGAAGCATGGCCGTGTCACCTTTGACGACGTGGCGGGCATCGACGAGGCCAAGGAAGAGCTGGAAGAGATCGTCGAGTTCCTGCGCAACCCGCAGAAATTTTCGCGTCTGGGCGGCAAGATCCCCAAGGGTGCGCTGCTGGTGGGCCCGCCGGGCACCGGCAAGACGCTGCTGGCGCGTGCCATCGCGGGCGAGGCCGGTGTGCCGTTCTTCACGATCTCCGGCTCGGACTTTGTCGAGATGTTCGTGGGGGTCGGTGCCAGCCGTGTGCGCGACATGTTCGAGCAGGCCAAGAAGAACGCGCCCTGCATCGTCTTCATCGACGAGATTGACGCCGTGGGCCGCCATCGTGGCGCGGGCTATGGCGGTGGCAATGACGAACGCGAGCAGACGCTGAACCAGTTGCTTGTGGAAATGGACGGGTTCGAGGCCAATGAAGGCGTGATCATCATCGCGGCGACCAACCGCAAGGATGTGCTTGACCCCGCGCTTCTGCGCCCCGGCCGGTTCGACCGTCAGGTGACGGTGCCCAACCCCGACATCAAGGGCCGTGAGAAGATCCTCAACGTCCATGCCCGCAAGACGCCGCTTGGTCCCGATGTGGACCTGCGCCTGATCGCGCGTGGCACGCCCGGCTTTTCCGGTGCGGACCTTGCCAATCTCGTCAACGAGGCGGCGCTGATGGCGGCGCGCGTCGGCCGTCGCTTTGTCACCATGGTCGATTTCGAGAATGCCAAGGACAAGGTGATGATGGGGGCCGAGCGCCGCTCGATGGTGCTGACCGACGACCAGAAGGAAAAGACCGCCTTTCACGAGGCCGGGCATGCGGTGGTGGGTCTTGCCCTGCCGAAATGCGATCCGGTCTACAAGGCCACGATCATCCCGCGCGGCGGCGCGCTGGGCATGGTGGTCAGCCTGCCGGAGATCGACCGGCTGAACTGGCACAAGGCCGAATGCGAGCAGAAGCTGACCATGACCATGGCGGGCAAGGCGGCGGAGATCCTCAAATACGGCGAGGGCGATGTGTCGAACGGGCCGGCGGGCGACATTCAGCAGGCCAGCGGGCTGGCGCGCGCGATGGTGATGCGCTGGGGCATGTCCGACAAGGTTGGCAATGTCGATTACGAGCAGGCGCATGAAGGTTACATGGGCAACGGCGCGGGTGGCTTTTCGATCTCGGCCCATACCAAGGAACTGATCGAGGAAGAGGTGAAGCGCCTGATCGACGAGGCCTATCAGAACGCCAAACGCATCCTCGAGGAGCGTCGCGACGAATGGGAGCGGCTGGCCGAGGGTCTGCTCGAATACGAGACGCTGACCGGAGAGGAGATCAGCCGTGTGATCCGCGGCGAGCCGCCCGAGGCCGGTGACGGCGATGGCGGGGCCGCAGAGGCGGCAAAACCGTCGGTCACCGCGATTCCCAAGACCAAGCCCAAATCCTCGCCCGGGTCGGGCAAGGGCGGGCTGGAGCCCGAGCCCTCGACGTGAGCGCGACGCTGACAAAAGCAGACTGGAATCCCGGGGCCTATGCGAGGTTCCGGGATCAGCGTTTGCGCCCCGCGCTCGACCTGCTGAATGCGGTCGGGCAGATGGGGGCCGGGGAGGTGGTCGATCTGGGCTGCGGCAACGGGGTGATGGCCGAGGCGCTGCGCGCGCGCGCCAGCGGGCGCGGGTTGACGGGGGTGGATGCCAGCCCCGCGATGCTGGAGAAGGCGCGTGCCAGCGGGGCCTATGACGCGATCCAGCAGGCCGATATCGCCGACTGGCACCCGCGACAGGCGCCGGGGCTGATCTATTCCAACGCGGCCCTGCATTGGGTGGGAGATCACGAACGCCTGATGCCGCGGCTTGCCGCGATGCTGAGCAAGGGCGGCACCCTCGCGGTGCAGATGCCGCATCAGAACAAGGCGCCCTCGCACCGCGTCTGGCTGACGCTGGCCGAGGAGCTTTATCCCGGACGGGTCGAGACGATGGGTACGCCCGGTGTCATGGCCCCGGTGAAATACGAGGAATTGCTGGCGCCCCTGGGGCAGTTCCGCCTGTGGGAAACCGATTACTACCAGCGCCTGACCGCCGAACCGGGCAGCCATCCGGTGCGCCGCTATACCGAGAGCACCTATGCGCGCCCGGTGCTGGCGATGCTGGATGCGGAGGAGAAGGCCGATATCATCCGGCGATACGAGGAGGTGATGCACACCGCCTATCCGGTGCGCGCCGATGGCACCGTGCTGTTCCCGTTCCGGCGGATGTTCTTTACCCTCACGGTCTGAGCCTGTGGCCGCCGTTGCATGGATATTTATGGCAAGATGAAGCGGGGGCGGGCATGCCGGCATTGAGACCGACGGACTATGCGGGGCGGATCACCTGGATCGGGCGCGTCGCGGACCGGGCGAGCAGCCTTGCGGCGGAGCGGTTGAGCGAGGTCGCCGTCAGTTTTGCCGGGATCGCGGGGGAAGAGCATGCCGGGCTGACGCGCCCGTCGTGCAGCCGGGTGGTGGCGCAGCATCCCAAGGGCACCGAGATCCGCAACGTGCGGCAGTTCTCGATCCTGTCGGTCGAAGAGCTTGACAAGATTGCCGAGAAGATGGGCGTTGAGCGGATTGAGCCGGCCTGGCTCGGGGCGTCGCTGGTGATCGAGGGCATTCCGGATTTCAGCCATCTGCCGCCCGCGTCGCGGTTGCAGGGGCCGGACGGTGTGACGCTGGTGGTGGATATGGAAAACCGCCCCTGTCATCTGCCCGCCAAGGTGATCGACGCATACTTGCCCGGGGCCGGCGGGCGGTTCAAGGCGGCGGCAAAGGGTCGGCGCGGCGTGACCGCCTGGGTCGAGCGTGAAGGTCGACTGGCGCTGGGGGAGACGCTGAGGTTGCATGTTCCGGACCAACCCGACTGGCGACCGCACCTCTGACATGCCCGCGCACCGCCACGACACGACGCGGCGATGCGCAGGCCCTAGAGCGCCTCGGATTCAGAGGACTTCGATATAATAGTAGAAGACTGGCACAGCGACCGTGCCGCCTGCGTCAGCGCCTTCGTTCTCGGTTGTTCCGGTATCACTGGCTTGCGTGTCAGCCTGCCCCGGCTGGGGTGCCCAAGTGCCGGCCCCGCGAAATTCTGTCGGGGAAATACCGCCTGAGCCGTCGGCGTCCAGGTCGTCGAACCGGGCATTCAGGGCCTCTTCGCTCCACCGGCCCTCTGTCACGACATGATTCTCATATTCGCTCTTGGTGAGAATTCCATCGTCATCGGCATCAAACGCGCGGAAGCGGTCCACTGCGGCCTTGGCGAAGGATTCGCGGCTGCCATCCTGCTGGCCGGAACTCAGCGCGGCCTGCATCTCGGTATCCTTGTTGGTCCACGCGCGCTCGGCCAGTTCGGCGAATTCCTGGGCACTCAGCTGGTCTTTCTGCGGGATCTTCAGGTCGCTCCACTTGCCGACGGTGAAGCGGCCATCTTTCCTGGCCTCCTGCATGTCCTGCGCCGATTTCGATTCCTTGGCGCCGACGCAGTTGACGTATTCCTCGCGGTCGATCGAGCCGTCCTTGTTGGCGTCAAGCTGTTCGTAGACCGCATCGCGGTGGTTCTTGATTTCGGTCTTGGTCAGCGTCCCGTCATTGTCCTTGTCGGCGGGGTAGAAGGCGTTCTGGCAGATCGTCGCCGGTTCGGCCTCTGACTGTGCGAGCGCCGGGGCTGCGACAAGAAGTGACGTGCTGGCAAGAAGCGTTGCGTAGAAGCGTTTCATCGGAATGCTCTCCCTTGGTCTGTGCCGACGGCATCGGCGGTTTCAGGGGCAGGGCATGGGCCGCACGGTCAGGCCGCGCGGATCAGATGCCGCCCCCTCGTACAGGGATTCAACGCCGTCTGCCGACAACTGTTCCAAAGCCGGGTCCGCGGCGGCGTGGCGGAGCCTCCGCGCGGGCTGTTTCCGATGTGAAACCGTGCCGCGACATGCCGCCGCAAGCGGGGCGGGATGTGTCGGATTTGCATGCTGCGGGATGCCGCAAACTGGATATAGCCGGTTCAGACCCACCCCTTGCCCTGCGCAATGCAAAAGGACCGATCATGAGCTACAAATCCGATATCGAGATCGCACGCGAGGCGCAGAAGCGCCCGATTCAGGAGATCGGTGAAAAGCTGGGGATTTCCAGCGATCACCTGCTGCCCTACGGCCATGACAAGGCCAAGGTGAGCCAGGCGTTCATCAACTCGGTTCAGGGCAACAAGAGCGGCAAGCTGATCCTGGTGACCGCGATCAACCCGACGCCTGCGGGCGAGGGCAAGACCACCACCACCGTGGGTCTGGGCGACGGTCTGAACCGGATTGGCAAGAAGGCCACGGTCTGTATCCGCGAGGCGAGCCTGGGGCCGAATTTCGGCATGAAGGGCGGGGCCGCGGGCGGTGGCTATGCGCAGGTCGTGCCGATGGAGGACATGAACCTGCATTTCACCGGCGATTTCCACGCCATCACCAGCGCGCACAGCCTGCTGTCGGCGATGATCGACAACCATATCTACTGGGGCAACGAGCTTGATATCGACGTGCGCCGGGTGCAGTGGCGGCGGGTCGTGGACATGAACGACCGGGCGCTTCGTCAGGTCAACGTGAGCCTTGGCGGCGTCGCCAACGGCTTTCCGCGCGAGGGCGGGTTTGACATCACGGTGGCCTCGGAGGTCATGGCGATCCTGTGTCTGGCCCGCGATCTCAAGGATCTCGAAGAGCGGCTTGGCGCGATGATCGTCGCCTATCGCCGCGACAAGACGCCGGTGTTCTGCCGCGACATCAAGGCCGAGGGCGCGATGACGGTGCTCCTCAAGGATGCGATGCAGCCCAACCTCGTGCAGACGCTGGAGAACAACCCGGCCTTCGTGCATGGCGGGCCGTTCGCCAATATCGCGCATGGCTGCAACTCGGTCATCGCGACCACCACCGCGCTCAAGCTGAGCGAGTATGTGGTGACGGAAGCCGGGTTTGGGGCAGACCTCGGGGCCGAGAAATTCATGAACATCAAGTGCCGCAAGGCCGGGCTCGCGCCGGATTGCGTGGTGCTGGTCGCGACCGTGCGCGCGATGAAGATGAATGGCGGCGTGGCCAAGGCCGATCTGGGGGCGGAGAACGTGGATGCCGTCAAGGCGGGTTGTCCGAACCTCGGGCGGCATATCGAGAACGTCAAATCGTTCGGCGTGCCGGTGGTCGTGGCGATCAACCATTTCGTCACCGATACCGAGGCCGAGGTTGCGGCGGTCAAGGACTATGTGGCCAGCCACGGTGCCGAGGCGGTGCTGTCGCGGCATTGGGAACTGGGCTCGGAAGGTTCGGAGCCGCTGGCCAGGAAGGTGGTCGAGATGGCCGAGGCCGGCACCGGCAATTTCGCCCCGCTCTACGCGGACGAGATGCCGCTGATGGAAAAGATCGAGACCATCGCCAAGCGCATCTACCGCGCCGACGAGGTGCTGGCCGATCAGAAGATCCGCAACCAGCTGAAGGATTGGGAAGAGCAGGGCTATGGCCATCTGCCGGTCTGCATGGCGAAAACCCAGTACAGCTTTACCACAGACCCGACCCGGCGCGGCGCGCCGACGGGCCATTCGGTGCCGGTGCGCGAGGTGCGGATTTCGGCCGGTGCGGGCTTTATCGTGGTGGTTTGCGGTGAGATCATGACCATGCCCGGACTGCCCAGCAGACCGGCGGCCGAGACGATCCGCCTCAACGATGCGGGCCAGATCGAAGGCTTGTTCTGAGCCAGGAAGCGGTGACCTGCCCGGTGCGCGCCGGGCGGGTCGATCCGTTGTCAGGAAAGGGAAAGACATGACGGCAGATATCATCGACGGCAAGGCCTTTGCCGCGTCGATCCGCGACAAGGTGGCCGGTCACGTGACGCGGCTCAGGGAGGAGCACGGGATCACGCCGGGCCTTGCGGTGGTGCTGGTGGGCGAGGACCCGGCGAGCCAGGTCTATGTGCGATCCAAGGGCAAGCAGACGGTCGAGGTGGGGATGAACTCCTACGAGCACAAGCTCGAGCCGGACACCTCGGAGGCGGATCTGCTGGCGTTGATCGAACAGCTCAATACCGACCCTGCCGTGCATGGCATTCTGGTGCAGTTGCCGCTGCCCGGGCATCTCGATTCCGATCTGGTCATCAACAGCATCGACCCGGCCAAGGATGTCGACGGCTTTCATATTTCCAACGTGGGCCTGCTGGGCACCGGGCAAAAGAGCATGGTGCCCTGCACGCCCTTGGGCTGTCTGATGATGCTGCGCGACAAGCTGGGCAATCTCAGCGGCATGGATGCCGTGGTGCTGGGCCGCTCGAATATCGTGGGCAAGCCGATGGCGCAGCTTTTGCTGGGTGACAGCTGCACCGTGACGATCGCGCATAGCCGCACCAGGGATCTGCCTGAGGTGGTCCGCCGGGCCGATATCGTGGTGGCGGCCGTGGGCCGCCCCGAGATGGTGCCGGGTGACTGGATCAAGCCGGGGGCGACGGTGATCGACGTGGGCATCAACCGGATCGAGCGGGACGGCAAGGTCAAGCTGGTGGGCGACGTGGATTTCCAGTCGGTTCAAGCGGTTGCGGGTGCGGTGACGCCGGTGCCGGGGGGGGTGGGGCCGATGACCATCGCCTGCCTGCTGGCCAATACCGTGACCGCCTGCTGCCGCGCGAACGGGCTGGCGGAACCCGAGGGGCTGACGGCCTGATCGGCTGGGGGGCTAGAGGTCGGCGTGATACTCCTCGATCAGGTGGCGCACCACAGATTGCAACGCCTCGGCCTCGGTCTGGCCGGTGTCGCGCGCGGCGATGAAGACCGCGCGCTGCCGCTCTGAACTGGTGCCGCGCGCGAGCATGTCGCGCGCGTGCTCGACCTCGGCCACCGCGTCGAAGAATTGCGCGTCTTCGGCGATCAGGTCGAGAATTTCCTCGACCAGCGTGGCCATGTCCACGATCTCGTTGCGGCCAAAATCTATCAGCCCCTCGCTGGTGCCGTAACGCTGCGCGCGCCAGCGGTTTTCCGAGACCAGAAACCCGTCATAGATCCGCCAGCGCTGATTGTGGATCGCGAGCCGCCACAGCATCCGCGCCAGCGATTGCGTCAATGCTGCCAGCGTCAGCGCATCCTCGAGCCGGGGCTGCACGTCGCAGATCCGCGATTCCAGCGTCGGAAAGCGCGACGAGGGGCGCAGATCCCACCAGATCTTGCTGGCGTCCTCGATCACCCCCAGATCGACCAGCGCCTGCACCGAGCGGTCGAACTCGCCAAAGCTCTCCATGCGCGGCGGCGGGCCGGTGCGGGGCAGGTTGTCGAAGACGGTGAGCCGGTAGCAACTGAGCCCGGTATCCTGCCCCTGCCAGAACGGCGATGAACAGCTGAGCGCCAGCAGATGCGGCAGGAAATAGCTCAGTTGATTCATCAGGTCGATGCGCCGGTCAGGCGGCTCGATGCCGACATGCACATGCATGCCGCAGATCAGCATGCGGCGCACCACGCCCGCGAGATCGTGCTGCAAGTCGTTATAGCGCTGCTTGTCGGTATGGGTCTGGCTGCGCCAGTCGGAGAACGGGTGGCACGAGGCGGCGATGGGGGCGAGATTATGCGCCTTGGCATGTTTTGCGACCGTGCTGCGCAGGCGCTTGAGATCGTCGCGCGCCTCGCCGATGGTGCGGCAGACGCGGGTGCCGATCTCGATCTGGCAATTGAGGAATTCGGGGCTGACCTGATCCTGCAAGTCCTGCTCGCAGGCCGTCATCAAGGCCTCGGGCGCATTGGCAAGTGCGAGGCTGTCGAGATCGACGAGGAGATATTCCTCCTCTACGCCGATGGTGAACTCGGGGCTGATATAGGCCATGCGCGTCGCTCTCCCGCCGTGATCGGTGCCGTTGAGGTACTTCAGCACGGTTTTCCGCGCGCGGGCAAGAAGAACGGGCGGGGCCTGCTATTCGGCGCGGTCCGTCGGCCGGATGCGTTGCACCAGCACGCTGCCGGTCTCGACAATGCCTTCCATGCGCTCCTCCAGCCGGATCATCTCGGCCATGGCGCGTTTGAGCTTTTCGCTCTCGTCGCCCAACTCTCCCAGATCGGCAAAGACCCGCTCGCTGGTTTCGATCTGCGCCTCGGCATTGGTGACCACGGCGCGCAGATCCTCGACGATGCCGCCGATATCCTCCTCTCCGGGGCCCGCGCGGCGGCGCGTCTCGAGGTCGCTGACCGCGCGGCGGGCGGCGTCGAACCAGGCCTGCGAGAGGCGCGGCTCGGCCTTGGCGCTGAGCATGGCGGAACGTTCCAGCCGCCGGATGCGGCCGGTCAGGCTGTCGATCCGGTCGCGCAGGTCGCTCTGGATCTTGACGATATCGGCATTGACCGAGACCACCCGACCGAGCACGGCATCAAGTTCCTCGATCAGGCGGCAGATGCGGTCGAGAAAGAGGTTGAGATCACGCGCCAGCACGCCGAATTCATCCGCCGTGCGGATCTCGGCCCGGTGGGTCAGCCCGCCATAGGCGCGCGCGAGGTTGCTGACCACGGCACGCAAGCCCAGAAGCGGCTCCAGCCGGGCGCGCAGGATCAGGAACAGCAGAAAGGAATGCAGCACGATCTTGCCGAGCGAGAGCATTCCGGTCAGGCGCATGTCCTCGGCCCATTGGGTGAAATCGGTGGCGAGATCGCGGCGCACGGTGACCTCGCCCAGCACGTCGCCGACATCGGCCTCGGTATGACAGGCCAGGCAGAACGGCTCGGCGGTGATGGCGACATGGCCGAGATTGTGGGTCCTGTCGGGCCAGTCGCCTTGCGGGATGCCCTCGGGGGTGAAGTCGAACCCCTCCTCGATCGAGCGGATGGTGACGGGGGAGGGCGTGATCGCGATGCGGTAGCCCAGATCGTCCCAGTTGCGCCTCAGGATCGGGTAAACCGTCCGCGCCGCCACCGGCCCACCCTCGTTGCGCATGATCGAGCGGACATTGTCGGCGATGCCCTCGGCCACCTCCTGCGTGCGGTCGGGGCCCGAAACGCGGAAGCTGTAATAGACCAGCCCGGCCTTGAGGGTGAATTCCAGCACGGTGACGGCGACGAGGATCACGAAGAAATCGCGGATCATGTGGATGAGAAAGGACTGATCGAAACGCCCGATCAGGGGGCTGTTCTGGTCGAGTTTCTGGCGTGCCATGAGCGCTGTCCCTGCGGTTCATCCCCGCAAGATAGGGCGTTTTGTCGCGATGGATAGGGGGCAGGCCCTCACGACCCTTCGCTTTGGCGCGACGGGGCTGTCACATGTCACGCGCAGGAGGTCTGCGCCTGCACCTCTTCCATGGCCTCGACCAGTGCCTCGAGCGTGAGCAGGATCGAGGCATGCCGGTTCTTGTAGTCGCGCGCCGGGCGCAGCACCTCGAGCCCGTCGAACGGCGCGGGCGGCGTCGGGCCGTCGGATTTGAGCATGTCTTTCAGCGCGTCGCGCGCCGCGCGGACCTGCGCCAGATCGCAGCCGATGATATTGGCGCCCACCACGCTGGCCGCCGCTTGCCCAAGCGCGCAGGCCTTGACCTCGGCGGCATAGTCGGAAATCCGGCCCTGATCGCAGGCGATATCCACCGTCACGGTCGAGCCGCAAAGCGGCGCGCGGCGCTTGACGCTGGCCTGTGGCGCATCGAGCCGCCCGTGATGCGGGATGTCGGCCGCGAGTTCGAGGATGCGCGCGGAATAGAGCTTGATCAGGTCGGTCTCGCCGGACATGGCTTTCCCTTTCGTGTCGTTCTCCATAAATAGGCTCGCACGCGCCAGATGCAAAAGGAAATCCGTCATGGAATTCGACCCAAGCCGACTAAAGTATGATGCCAACGGGCTGATCCCGGCGATCGCGCAGGACGCGGAGACCGGCGAGGTGCTGATGATGGCCTGGATGACTGCCGAGGCCGTCGCGCGCACGCTGGAGACGGGCCGCGTGACCTATTGGAGCCGCTCGCGGCAGGCGTTCTGGATCAAGGGCGAGACCTCGGGCCATGTGCAGGACCTGGTCGAGATGCGCATCGATTGCGACAGCGATTGCCTGCTGTTGCTGATCCGTCAGACGGGGCCCGCCTGTCACACCAACCGGCGGTCGTGCTTTTACCGGGCGGTGCGCGAGGGCGCGGAGATCGAGATCATGGCGCCGATGTCGGTGTCGGAATGAGTATTTTTGGCAAGATGAAACGCTCAAGCATGTTGCTCAAAAGTGGGAACCGGTTTTGAGCTCCTCGAACATGCGACATACCCTAGAGTCCGACGAGCCTGCGGATGTCCTGCGGGCTGGCCCCGTCGGCGCGATAGGTGGCGATGGCGCGGGCGTCGTCGCGTTTGGCAAGGCGCTTGCCGTGGTCGTCGCGGATCAGCCGGTGGTGGTGATAGGCGGGGGTGGGCAGGCCGAGCAGGCGTTGCAGCAGGACGTGGATTTGCGTGGCGTCCTGCAGATCCTGCCCGCGGATCACATGGGTAATGGCCTGATCGGCGTCGTCGAGCACGACCGAGAGGTGATAGGAGGCGCCCATGTCGCGGCGGGCAAGGACCACGTCGCCAACGGTGGCGGGCAGGTTCTGCGGCGTGATGGTTTCACCTTTTTCATTGTATGTCAGATGGTTGGCGAGTGTTTTGCAGGCGCGGGCGATGTCGAGGCGCAGGGCGCTGTCCTGCGGCATCGGGCCCGTGGGCGGCGTCGCGGGGCGGCAGGTGCCGGGATAGATCACCCCGTCTGGGCCGTTGAGCGGCGCCCCTTCCTGCGGGGCGGAGGCGGCGGCGCGGATATCGCTGCGACTGCATGAACATGGGTAGAGAAAGCCCTGATCCCAAAGGAAATTCAGGGCGGATTGGTACTGAGGCAGGCGGGTGGATTGATGCAGGACAGGCATAGGCCAGGACAGGCCGAGCCAGGTCAGATCGTCATAGATCTGAGCCTCCCATTCGGTTCGGCTGCGGCTTTGGTCAAGATCGTCGATGCGCAGAAGGAACGTGCCGTTCGCGGCCCGCGCCATGTCATGCGCCAGCATCGCCGAGAAGGCATGCCCCAGATGCAGCGGGCCGGTCGGTGAAGGGGCAAAGCGCGTTATGAACATGGATACAATGAGTTACGAGGCGCAGCTCATGTCTTGAGTGGCAAGCCAGTCGGACCATGCCGCCTTGGCGCGGTCGGTATAGGCCTTGTAACGGTGCACGCGCCCGCGCCGCCCGCCCTTGAGCCCCTCGACCGGGCGGAAGAGGCCGAAATTGACGTTCATCGGCTGAAAGGTCTTCGCCTCTGCGCCGCCGGTGATGTGATGGATGAGCGCGCCCATGGCGCTGTCTTGCGGCATGGGGGGCAGCGGGTGCCCCATGATCTCGGCGGCGGCGAGGCGGCCTGCAATCAGGCCCATGGCCGCCGATTCGACATAGCCTTCGACCCCGGTGATCTGCCCGGCAAAGCGGATGTGCGGGCGCGAGCGCAGGCGCATCTGCTCGTCGAGCAACGTAGGTGAGTTGAGAAAGGTGTTGCGGTGGATGCCGCCAAGGCGCGCGAACTGTGCATTCTCCAACCCGGGAATCGTCCGAAAAACAGCAGCCTGCGCGCCGTATTTCATCTTGGTCTGGAACCCTACCATGTTGTAGAGCGTGCCGAGTGCGTTGTCGCGGCGCAGTTGCACCACTGCATGCGCCTTGATGTCGGGCTGATGCGGGTTGGTGAGGCCAACAGGCTTCATCGGGCCGTGGCGCAGGGTTTCGCGGCCACGCTCCGCCATCACCTCTATGGGCAGGCAGCCGTCGAAATAACTGGCGGTTTCGCCGTCGTGAAACTCGGTCTTGTCGGCGGCGAGCAGCGCGTCGATGAACGCCTCGTATTGGTCGCGGTCCATCGGGCAGTTGAGATAGGCGGTGCGTTCGGCCTCGGTCTCGCCCTTGTCGTAGCGCGATTGCATCCACGCCTTCGACATGTCGATGCTGTCGTAATAGACGATGGGGGCGATGGCGTCGAAGAAGGCGAGCGCGTCGCTGCCGGTCTCGCGTGCGATGGCCTGGCCGAGCCCTTCGGAGGTCAGCGGGCCGGTTGCGATGATCCAGTGGCCCTCGGTGGGAAGCTGCGTGATTTCAGCATGTTGCACGGTGATCTTCGGGTGATCTGTGAGGTGCTGCGTGACCGATTGCGCGAAGGGGTCACGATCCACGGCAAGCGCACCACCGGCGGGCAGGCGGTGGCGGTCGGCCATGGCCATGATCAGGCCGTTTGCGGCGCGCATTTCCCAATGCAGGAGGCCCACGGCGTTTTGTTCGTCATCATCCGAGCGGAACGAATTGGAGCAGACCATTTCGCCGAGATCGCCGGTACGATGCGCGAAGGTTTTAACCTTCGGGCGCATCTCGTGGATCACCACGTCGATGCCCAGATTGGCGGCCTGCCATGCCGCCTCGGACCCGGCCATGCCGCCGCCGATGATGTGCAAACTCTGTGTCATGGGCTGCGATCTAGGCGATTGCGCGGGGTTTGGAAAGGGGTGTCACTGCTGCCAGTCCGGCGGGCGCTTGGCGAGAAAGGCGTTGATGCCCTCGTCGGTGTCGCGGTCGAGCATGTTCTCGACCATCACCGCGCCGGTATGGGCGTAGGCGGCATCGAGCCCCAGTTCAAGCTGTTCGTAGAAGGCGCGCTTGCCGATGCGCACCGCCGAGCCAAGCTTGGCGGCGACGGTTTCGGCGAGCGCCATCGTCTCCGCCTCCAGATCCTCCATCGGGACGGCGCGGTTGATCAGGCCCAATTCCTGCGCGCGGTCGGTTTCGATGAACTGGCCGGTGGTCAGCATCTCGAACGCCTGTTTGCGCGGGATGTTGCGGCTGAGCGCCACCATGGGGGTGGAGCAGAAGAGCCCGATATTGACGCCGTTGACACCGAAGCGCGTGCCATGGGCGGCGACGGCCATGTCGCAGGAGGCCACAAGCTGGCACCCGGCGGCGGTGGCGATGCCGTGGGGGGCGGCGATCACCGGCTGCGGCAGGTCGCGGACCGCGGTCATCACTTCTGTGCAGCGCGAAAAGAGATCGGCGAAATAGGCGCGGCCATTGTCGGGCGATTGCCGGGCGGCCTGCATTTCCTTGAGATCGTGGCCCGCGCAGAATGCCTTGCCTGTCCCTGCCAGCGTGACCACGCGAATGCCGCGATCCTCGCTCAGTCGCGCGAATTCGGATTTGAGCGCGGCCAGCATCGCGTCGGAGAGCGCGTTGAGATTGTCGGGCGAGTTGAGCGTGAGGCGCGCGATCGCGCCCTCGTCTGTGCGGTCGAGAATTGCCATCTTGTAACCCCTTTTGCGTTATGGCCATTCTGGCACGGAAGAGGGCAGGGAGGGAAGCATGAGACTGAAGATGAGTGCCGATGAATTGATGGAGTTTCTCGAACGGGAGTTTCCGCAGGTCATGGGCGAATTCGCCATCGAGGAGCTGGGCGAGTTGCGCATCCGCACCCGGCTTTTGGTGGGAGAGCGGCATTTGCGGCCCGGTGGCACGGTGTCGGGCCCGTCGATATTCTCGCTGGCGGATGTGTCTGTCTACCTGGCCGTGCTGGCGATGATCGGGCCGCAGGGGCTGGCGGTGACCACCAATTGCAGCATTGATTTCATGCGCAAGCCGGCGGCGCGGACCGATCTGATCGCGGAATGCCGGTTGTTGAAGCTGGGGCGGGTGCTGGCCGTGGGCGAGGTGCTGGTGTTTTCCGACGGCGTGACGCAGCCGGTGGCGCGGGCGAGCCTGACCTATTCGATCCCGCCCGCCTGAGCGCCGGGGGGCTGTCTGCCCCCCGGACCCCCCGAGAGTATTTGTCGAACGATGAAGTTCAGGGCAGGAGTTTGGCGACATAGCCGGGCAGGGCGAAGGCTGCCTGATGGACCTGTGGTGTGTAGTATCCCGGCGTGATTCCGGCGGCGTCGAACCGGCCTTGCAGCACCTCCAGCAGCGTGTTGCGCGCCGGGCCGTCGGTGCCCCAGCCAAAGGCCATCGGCCCGCCCGCATAGGTGGGGATGGTCGCGAGATAGCAGGTGGCATCGACGAAGAGCGCGGTGAAGGCGCGCATGGTGTTGTGCAGCTCTTGGCCTTGCAGGAACGGCACGCCGTTTTGCGTCACAAGTATGCCATCCTCGGTAAGGGCGCGCTTGGCGTGCCCGTAGAACGTGTCGGAAAAGAGCACCTCGCCGGGGCCGATGGGGTCGGTCGAATCGACGATGATGACGTCGTAGCCGCCCGCGGTCTGGCGGATGAACTCGGCCCCGTCGGCGATGACGAGATCGAGGCGCGGGTCGTCAAAAGCGCCATCGCTCAGCATCGGCAGGTATTCCCTGGAGAACTCCACCACGCCCGCGTCGATCTCGACCATGGTCACCTGCGCGACGCTTTCGTGACGCAGCACCTCGCGGGCCATGCCGCCATCGCCGCCGCCTATGATGAGCACGCGTTTTGCAGCGCCATGCGCCAGGATCGGCACATGGGTCAGCATCTCGTGATAGATGAAATTGTCGCCCTCGGTGGTCTGCACCACGTCGTCGAGTGTCAGCACCCGACCGAAGGTGCCGTTCTGGAACACCTTCAGCCGCTGATGGGCGGTCTTGCTGTCATAGAGCATCTCGTCCACGCGCAGCGATTGCGCGTAGTCGGGATGCAGGCTCTCGCGGGTCCAGTCATTCATGCTGCGATACCGGCCTCGGTCACGACATCCTCGCCGCGCAAAAGCTCCTTGACGCGGACATCCGTGGTGCCAAAGGCGGCTTTCAGCACATCGACGGCCAGCCAGGGCCGGGCCTCGCCGCACATGAACACATCGAAGGCCCCGTAGCCGATCTCGGGCCAGGTGTGGACCGAGATATGGCTTTCGGCCAGCACGGCCACGCCCGACACGCCCTGCGGGCTGAACTTGTGGGTGTGGATATGCAGCAGCGTCGCGCCACAGGTGTCGACGCAATCGCGAAACGCCTGTTGGATGCGGGCCTCGTCATCGAGCCCGTGGCCGTTGACCACCTCGATGATCAGATGGGTGCCCGCGAACACGGCGCCGTCGCGCCGGATGAAGTGATCATCGCGGCTCTCGTCCAGCACATCGCGGGGCAAAATGGTGTCGTCGTTCGCGGGGGTGATCCCGCGGGCGGTGTCTTCCTCTTGGGCGCCTGTCTCCAGACCGATCCCCAGTTGGAAGAGGTTGGCGTCTTTCATGGCGCTCCCCTTCGTTCCAGCAGATTGAATCCAGTCGGTCCCTTAGCGCCCCCCCAGAAAGACATCCGAAGTTGGGATCGGTCCCGATCAAGTGAGGCGCAGATAGGGGTGGATATCGAGTCGTGCAAGGCAATTCTGCGGCGCAGAGGGATTTTTCGGCGGAAATGCCACGAATTGCGCGGCATTCAATGGGGTAAAATAATACCTAATTTACAAGCCATTGAATATGCTTGCTTTATTCGGAGTAAGACCTGTTGACCCGGACGCGCCACTGACTATAACCCGTCCATCGCATCGGCGTGCCATGACCGGCCCGCCGGGACCAAGACCAAAGACCAAGCACAAGGTTTTGCCTGACATGAAAACATTCTCTGCAACGCCTGCAGATATCGACAAGAAATGGATCCTGATCGACGCCGAGGGCGTTGTTCTGGGCCGTCTCGCCTCGATCATCGCAATGCGCCTGCGCGGCAAGCACAAGCCGAGCTTTACGCCCCATATGGACACTGGTGACAACGTGATCGTCATCAATGCCGACAAGGTGCAGCTCACCGGCAACAAGCGCAACAAGCCGAACTACTGGCATACCGGCCATCCGGGCGGCATCAAGTCGCGCACCACCGGCGAGATCCTCGAGGGCAAGTACCCCGAGCGCGTCGTGATGCAGGCCGTCAAGCGGATGCTGCCAGGCAACCGCCTGAGCCGCACGCTGATGACCAATCTGCGCGTCTATGCCGGCGGCGAGCACCCCCACGAGGCCCAGAGCCCCGAGGTGCTGGACGTCAAATCCATGAACTCCAAGAATACGCGGGTGGCTTACTGATGGCTGAAGAAATCAAATCCCTCGAAGGTCTGGAAGCCGTCGCAGGTGACGTGGGTGGTGCCCCCGAGGCGATGGAAGCCCCGCGCGAGCCGGTTCGTGACGCGCTTGGCCGCGCCTATGCCACCGGCAAGCGCAAGGACGCGGTCGCCCGTGTCTGGATCAAGCCCGGCTCGGGCAAGGTTGTCGTCAACGGCAAGCCGATCAACGAGTATTTCGCGCGCCCCGTGCTTCAGATGATCCTGAAGCAGCCCTTCACCGTGTCGGGCACCGAAGGCGAGTTCGACGTGATGGCGACGGTCAAGGGCGGTGGTCTCTCGGGGCAGGCGGGAGCGGTCAAGCACGGCGTGTCCAAGGCGCTGCAGCTTTATGATCCCAGCTTGCGCGGTGCGCTCAAGGCCGCCGGGTTCCTGACCCGCGACAGCCGCGTGGTGGAACGCAAGAAATACGGCAAGGCCAAGGCGCGCAAGAGCTTCCAGTTCTCCAAGCGCTAAGCCTCGACCCGTTCGACATGCCGAAGGGCCGCTCGGTTGGGCGGCCCTTCGGCGTTTGCGTGGCGCGTCATCCGGTGGCCCGATCCGGGTCCGGGGTGCGGCGTTCGTCCATGAACTGATCGAATTCCGCCTTGTCGCGCGCATCGCGCAGGCGTTGCAGGAAGGCCTCGAACTGTTCCTGCTCTTCCTCCAGACGGCGCAGCGTGTCGGCCTTGTAGGCGTCAAAGGCGCTGTTGCCCGAGGGCGCGTGGCGGGTGAGGCGGGTGGATGTGCTGCGGCAGGACATGCGATTGCTCCAGATCATGTAGCCCAGGATGGCGAGGCCGATGGGCCAGAAGACGATGAAGCCCAGAACCATGGCGATGATCCAGGCGGGTTTGCCCTGCCGGTCGAGCCAGGTTTCGGCCCGTGCGGGCCATGCGGCGATGGTGGACATGGGAGCTCCTTTGCGGTGTGAATGTTTCTTACATTTACATAGATGGGAGCACTGGCCCGTCGCGCAAGAGGGCGCGGGAGAATTTTTCAGGTCTCCGGATCGTCAGGCGGGATGAGGCCGAGGCCGCGCAGATAGACCGCGATGCCCGATTCCAGCAGATCCTCGGGCGGGAAGGGCGCGCGCGCGCCGGGATTGCCGCGCGCGAAAAGCTCGACCACGCCGTGGCTCATGGCCCAGACATGGGCGGCGAACATCGCCGCCGGGGGGCGGCGGTCGGGCGGCAGATGGGCCGAGAGCGCCTCGGCCGCGCGGATGAGAATGGCCTGCGCGCGCCCGGCGGCATCCGCCAGTTCCGGGCTTGTATTCACCGACAGGCCGGATTCGAACATCGCCACGTAATGTCCGGCATTGCTGCGCGCGAAGTCCAGATAGGCGCGGCCCGTCGCCAGGAAGGCGGCGAGCGGATTGGGCTGGCCACCGTCAAAGGCCGTCTCCATGCGCGTCACGAAAATCTCGTAGCCCTGGCGCGCGGCCTCGGCAATCAGCGCCTCGCGCCCCGAGAAATGCCGGTAGGGGGCAGCGGGCGAGACGCCGGCCAGCTTGGCGGCCTCGGCCATGGTAAAGCCCTGCGGCCCGCGCTCGGCAATCAGGTCGAGCGTCGCCTCGACCAGCGCCTGGCGGAGGTTGCCGTGGTGATAGCCCTGTTTAGCCATTCCATATCTCGGGTCCGCCCGCGATGGCGGCGTCGCGTTCTCCGACGGCGCGGGGCTGCTTTCGGGTGTAATCGAGATGGCTGAGGACGTGCCGGATGGCGGCGAGCCGGGCGCGGCGCTTGTCATCGCTGCGAATGACGGTCCAGGGGGCGTGGGTGGTGTGGCTGCGGGCCAGTGTTTCCTCGATGGCGGCGCTGTAGGCGTCCCATTTATGCAGCCCGTCGACGTCGATATGGCTGAGTTTCCACTGTTTGAGCGGGCTTTGCTCGCGCTTGAGAAAGCGACGCAGTTGCTCGGCGCGGCCCACATTGAGCCAGAACTTGAAGAGGTGGATGCCCTCATCGACCAGCATGCGCTCGAAATCCGGCACCTGGTTGAAGAACGACTCGCGCTCGGCTTCGGTGCAAAAGCCGAAGACATGCTCGATCACCCCGCGATTGTACCAGCTGCGGTCATAGAAGACCATCTGGCCGCCGGCGGGCAGGTGGTCGATGTAGCGCTGGAAATACCATTGCGTGGCCTCGGTATCGGAGGGTTTGGGCAGCGCCACGACCCGCGCGCCCCGCGGATTGAGATGCTCGCGGAACCGCTTGATGGTGCCACCCTTGCCCGCCGCATCGCGCCCCTCGAAGACGATGGCCACCCGCGCGCCGGTCTCGCGCGCCCAGTGCTGCAACTTTACGAGTTCGATCTGGAGGTTTTCCAGCTCTTTCTCATAGGTCTTTCTGGCCATGCTTTCGGAGTAGGGAAAGCCGGGGTCGAGGATGTCGTCCTTGTCGGCCCGGCGGATGGCGTCGCGCACCTCGCGCGGGGCGTGGTTTTCGAAAAAGGTGCTTATCGCGCCGTCAAAGGGGAGCTCCATGCCGGGCCTCTTGGTGGTTTGCCCCACTATGGCCGCTCACTCCGGCGGGCGCAATCCGGCGCGGGCGGCGGCGCGGTGGATGGCGGCGATGACCGCATCGGTGGCGGCGTGGTGGGGCATGTGGCCGATGCCGTCGAGCGTGGTGAGGGTCGCGCCCTCGACTTGATCGGCGAGGGGCCGGGAGTGGATCGAGATCCCGACGGTGGTGTCGGCGGTGCCGTGGACGATCTCGACCGGCACCGTGATTTCGTCGTAACGGGGGTGCAGCGTCTCGATCTCCGAGAGCAGGTTGGCGCGTTGCAGGGCGTTGGCGCGCATGCTGTGACGCCGCAGGGTCAGCCCCGCGCCGATATGATCGAGATAGCCGTCGGGGGGCGCTTGCGGGGTGAAGATTTCCGACACCGCCTGTTCCACGCGGGCATCATCGACATAGGCCGTGATGAACGGGATCACCAGCGGCCCGAGCACGGGGTGCGAGAGCACGCGGTAATAGGTGGAAAGGCCGGTGTCCCAGGGTTTGGCTGCGCCGGAGACATCGACAAGCGCGGCGATATGATCGGGCTTTGTGACCGCCCAGGCGAGGGCGACCGCGCCGCCATAGCTGTGGCCGAGCACGAGGGGCCGATCTGCCCCGAACTGCGCGGCGGCCTTTTGCAGAAGTGCTGCCTGTTGGGTGATCGTGGCCCCTGTCCGGTTGATCCGCTCGGTATAGCCCAGACCGGGCCGGTCGAGCACGATGACGCGGTAGTCGTTTGCCAAGCGCGGGGCCAGATCAAAGGTCATGTCGCGGGTGTTGCCCGAGGCCCCGTGAATGAGCACCAGATCGGGGACCGAGCCGTCATCGGGGCCCATCACCACGCCATGCACTCGGGTGCCGTCCACCTCGATGATCCGGCCCTCGGGGGGAAAGGCGGCCTCGGCCCTGGCCTCGTGCAGGCGGGCGCGATGCTGTGTCCAGCCCCAGAGCGCGGCCAGGACAATCGCAATGACTATCAGGGATTTAACAGCCAATGTTCATCTGATCGAACGGGGTGGTCTGGTAGATCTGGTTGATCCAGTTGCCATAGAGCAGATGCGCATGGCTGCGCCAGCGGTTCTGCGGCGGGCGCGCGGGATCGTCGCCGGGATAGTAGTTGCCGGGCACGTTGATCGGGGCGCCGCCCGCCACGTCGCGGTCATATTCCTGTTTCAGCGTGTCGCTGTCATATTCGAAATGATTGAAGATATAGAGCGCGCGTCGGCCCGTATCCTCGACCAGACAGGGGCCGACCTCGTCGCTGTCGAGCAGGATGCGAAGCCCCGGCACGGCCTCGATCTCGGCGCGCTTCATCTCGGTCCAGCGGCTGACGGGAATCACGCACTCATCCGAGAAGCCGCGCAGATAGGGCGAGGCGGGATCGGTGTTGCGATGCCGGAAGCAGCCGAACGCCTTGTGGCCCAGCATATGTTTGCGCACGCCGTGGAAATGGTTGATCATCGCCATGCCGCCCCAGCAGACGCCGAAGGTGGAATGCACATGGGTCTGGGTCCAATCGAAGACGCGGCGCAATTCGTCCCAATAAGTGACGGCGTCGAATTCCAGATGTTCGATCGGCGCGCCGGTGATGATCAGCCCGTCATATTTGTCGCCCGAGGCGGCGACCTCCTCGAAGGGGCGGTAGAAGCTTTCCATATGCTCGGCAGCGGTGTTCTTGGTCTGGTGCTCGCTCATCCGGATCAGATCAAGCTCGATCTGCAGGGGCGTCGCCCCGATCAGCCGCGCGAACTGGGTCTCGGTCTGGATCTTCTTGGGCATCAGGTTCAACAGACCGATGCGCAGGGGCCGGATATCCTGCCGGGCCGCCTGATCCGGGTCCATCACCATCACCCCCTCGCGCGTGAGCACGGCATAGGCGGGCAGATCGGCGGGCATCTTGATGGGCATGGGGCAGGGGTCCTTGGTTGACTGGCCTCAGATAGGGGTATCGGTCCGGCGCTCAAGGGCGGTCGCGATCAGGTGTTCGAAATCGGCGCCATTGCGGACTTGCGCCACCTCGTCGGCGCTGACTGAAATGCCCCACTTGACCATTCGTTCGTAGCGTGGCTGACGGTGAGCGAGGGCGCGGGCATAGGTCCAGCGGATGAAGCTGTCTGGATCAACTTCGTCTGCCTGGCACTTGTTTTCCTTCAGGTATTCACTCCACGCGGCGCTGAGGAATTCGGGCTGGTAGGCCATCGGTTTGGGCGCGCGGTCGAAGCGGCGGATCAGTTCAGCGGTATGCGCCTCGGTGCCTTCGATATAGATCAGCAGGCAGTGGCGCGCGAGTTCCGTCAGCAATGGATCGTATGGGTCGTCACCATTCACCCATTCGCAGATCGACCCGCCGGTGTCGCAGATGAAATTCGGATAACCATAGAGCCGCTCGGCGCGCTCGATGAAATAGCCGGTATCCATCAGCGCGTTGATCTCGGCCTGACGGAACTGTTCCTGTCGGCGGCGGTAGTCCTCGATGGGCATGCCGCCCTTCTCGGGGTCGCCCGGCTTGCCCAGATAGGTCGAGACCGGGGCGAGATTGTGAAAGGTGATGTTGGAGCCGATATAGATCGAATCCGACAAGAGCAGGTCGCGCAGGAACGGCACCTGCATGGCATGCGCCTTGGCGTTGTCGACAATGAGCTCGCCCATGTAGCGGGTGCCGATGCGGTAGTCGATGGAGTAGTGGAACCACCCGCCCTGATCGCGCAGCAGGTTGGAGACATGGGTCTTGCCCAGACCCGACATGCCGTAGAACAGCACCCGTTTATGCGTGGCCTCTCGCCAGTCCTGCGCGGTCTGATAGATCATCGCCTGTCCCCTTTGGTCACGGTGCTACAAAGCGCGCGCGGGGGCGTCAAATGGCAAAATGCAACGCCTAAAGAAAAACCCCGCCCAAATGGGCGGGGCCTTGTCGTGACGGGTCGTTCCGCTCAGAACCGGAACGCGACTTTCGTGCCAAACGCGATGGCGTCGTTCCCGGTAAAGGTGGTGACGTTGGAGTTCGTGTTGCCGATGTCGAAATACTTGAAACCGGCCGTGATCTCCCATTCTTCGGTCTCATAGGTTGCGGCCACCCCGTAGCTGATGAAACCGTCCTTGCCGGAAAGGTTGCCGACCACATCGCCCCGGTCTTCCTCATAGCCAAGGATGAGCGCGCCGCTCCAGTTTTCGTTGAACCGACGACCGACCCCCAGCTCATAGGTCCAGATATCGCTCGGGCCGCTGGCGATCGGCACGTTGACCGGCGCGCCAGTGGCGAGCGAGAAGAAATCGAGCGGCTGCACATCGAACTGCGACCATTCGCGCCACCTGACCGAGCCGAAGAGCAGCGTATCCGCGGCAATGCCGGTTTGTGCGTGCAGCGTCACAGCCTGCGGCAGCTCGACCTTGAAGGGGTTGCCATTGTTATCGTCGAATTCATGCTCGGTCTTGGATTCGTAGGTCAGCGCCACGCGCAGCGCGATGTCGGGGATTTCATACGCGGCCCCGAGCAGGTAGCCGAGCCGGAAATCCTTGTCGACACTGAGCGCGTAAGGTGCCGGCCCGGCCAGCGGATTGCCGGTCGTGGCGGGCGACAACACGAAGATATCGCCGGAAAGGCCGATGTACCGCAGCCCGCCATAGACGCTCACGCGGTCGGTCGCCTTGTAGCGCACAAGTCCGGTGAAGGCGATTGAATTCACGTCGGCGTTTGACGTGCCGAAAAAGGACCCGCCCCCGAAAGCGGACGGCCCCTGGTAATCGACAGACGCACCGACCGGCTCGTCTATCACCAGGGCGAGGGTAAATCTGTCGTTCAGGTCATGCTTGTAGCCGCCCGCGTAAGACCGGTAGCTGCCCTGGATGTTTCCGGTCGCACCGACCGGCGGCGTGCCCGCGCGCGGCACGCCCGAGACCGACGGATCGACGTGAGAGGCCGAGAACTCCAGATAGTTCTTGCCTTTCTCGAACAGGATCATTGACGGGTCGCCGCGCCGTTCTATTTCACCAGCATGGGCGGCACCTGTCGCGATGGCCGTGACGACCGCAGCGCGTGCGAGATTTTTCATGATTTTTCTCTCCTCCAGAGTTATTGGAGGTCACATTACTGTTACAGGAAGATCGGTCAATATTTGACGCCGCGTCACAGCTGGCCAAGGATCCGGCGGTGGCGTGGGGGACACACTTTTGACGGGAAAGGGCTAGGTTTTGGGTCTCTTGCGGGTTTCGTGCCATAGATTGAGGTAATTCCCGCTGAAGATCACCGCCGCGCCGATCAGCACAAGCGCGTCCACAGACTCGCCATAGACCATGAGGCCGATCACCGCGATCAGCGGCAAGCGCAGGAAATCCACAGGCGTGATCACCGTGGCGGGCGCGATGGAGAGCGCGGTGGTGAGGCACAGATGCGCCATCAGCCCGGCGCAGCCGATCAAGAAGAGCCAGGGCAGGGACGCGGCTGACGGCAGGGCGATATCGCCGTCGAACCCGGCGCATATGAGGCCAAAGACGATCTGCGTGCCGGTCATCCAGAAGAGGATGCAGGTCAGCGTCTCGGTGCGCGTGAGCCGCTTGGTGGCAAGGATCGACCCGGCAAAACCGATGGCGGCAGCGGCAGCGGCGAGGGTGCCTGCGTTCAACGTCTCGGGGCTGGGCCGCGCGACGATCAGGATACCGGAAAAGCCAATGATCGCGGCGAGAGCGCGCACCTTCGTCATCCGCTCGCCCAGCACCAGCGGCGACAGCACCAGCACCCACAGCGGCGCGGTGAATTCCAGCGCGAAGACCTGCGCCAGCGGGATCATGGTGATGGCGTAGAACCACAGGTTCTGGCCGGTGAAATGGCTGATGTTGCGGATCAGGTGCAGGCCCGGAGAGCGTGTTGTGATGCCGCTTATATGCCCGGTCAGCCGCGCCACGGTGACCACGAGCACGAAGCCCACGATGCTGCGATACATCATGATCTCGAAGGTATCGAGCTCGAAACTGACCGCCCGGCCCGCCACCGCCATCGACGAGAACGACACCACCGCCCCCAGCATCCAGAGCGCGGCGCGCAGCACCATGGCGCCCGAGGGTGCGGGTGTTCCGGGCGGGGTCAGGACAGACATGCGCGCGCCTCGGGCGAAAAGGCCGGGTCGTCGGGGATGTCGCGGACATGCGCGTGCATCTCGGGGCCCGCGACAAAGGCATCGGGCAGCCGGTCGATGATCGCGTCGAGCGGGCGGTAAACCGCCTCGGCCCTCTGTCTCAGGCTCTCGGGCAGATCGGGGGCGGCGCGCGGCGTTCTCGGGGGCAGGCGGAGCGGGTAGCCGGTGAACCGGGCGATCCGGGGCAGGTTGTCCCAGAGCGCCCCATAGCGCAGGCACAGCACCGGCAGCGCCTCGGTGACCGCCCAGGCCTTGACCTGTTGCGCCATGCCGAGCGCGTCACGGTCATAGAGATCGTCGGGGCTGGCCGTGCTTTGGCAATTGGCAAAATGCTCTGCCACCCAGGCCGCGCCGTCGCGCGCCCGGCAGGCATGGACCGAGAGCGCCGCCGCATAGGTGGAGCCGAAGATAAACAGAGCCTTGGCGGGCGCGCGCCGCGCGGGCAGCGCGTCGGGGTAATCATGGGTCTTGACGATCTGGCCCCGGCGCAGGCGGGTGCGGGCAAGGCTTGGTGCGAACGACGCCGGATCCCGCCCGAATCGCCCCATCGCCGCCTCACGCAGCGCCGCGTAGCACAGCGTGCTGCCCGAACGCCCCATGCTCGCGACGATGATGGCCGGTTTGCGCCGCCAGAGCATCACGCCTCGCTCAGCTCGAAATCCCGCGTCATGTGGGCGGTGACCTGCCACCAGTCGGACGCGCGGGTGCGGCTCTGATGGGCGTCAAAGGCGGCGCGGTCGGCAAAGCATTCGGCGACGGTGAAGACGCCCGGCGCGGTTTCGGTCACGTCAAAGGACAAACAGCCCGGCTCCGCCCG
Organism: Roseovarius sp. MBR-154; assembly: GCF_053628595.1. NCBI lineage: Bacteria > Pseudomonadati > Pseudomonadota > Alphaproteobacteria > Rhodobacterales > Roseobacteraceae > Roseovarius > Roseovarius sp. MBR-154. The sequence goes on along the minus strand of NZ_JBRJGR010000008.1, from coordinate 77,442 downwards.
CGTCAACCTGACATGCGCGGGCAGGGCGGCGCGCACGCCTTCCGCCTCCTCGGGGGCGCAGGCGAGCGTGCCGGTGAGACGGATCACTCCCATTCGATGGTGCCCGGCGGTTTCGAGGTGATGTCATAAGTGACGCGGTTGATGCCCTTGACCTCGTTGATGATGCGGGTCGCGGTCTCGCCGAGGAAGTCGTGGCTGAACGGGTAGTAATCCGCCGTCATCCCGTCGACGGAGGTTACCGCGCGCAGGGCGCAGGCGAAATCATAGGTGCGCCCGTCGCCCATCACGCCGACGGTGCGCACCGGCAGGATGGCGACGAACGCCTGCCAGATTTCATCGTAAAGCCCGTGCTTGCGAATCTGGTCGATATAGACCGCGTCGGCCTTGCGCAGGATCTCCAGCTTTTCCCGGGTGATCTCACCGGGGCAGCGGATGGCGAGGCCGGGGCCGGGGAAGGGGTGACGCCCGATGAAACGCTCGGGCAGGCCCAGTTCGCGGCCCAATGCGCGGACCTCGTCCTTGAAGAGCTCGCGCAGCGGCTCGACCAGTTTCAGGCCCATCTTTTCGGGCAGGCCGCCGACATTGTGGTGGCTTTTGATCGTGACCGAGGGGCCGCCCGAAAAGCTGACGCTTTCGATCACGTCCGGGTAGAGCGTGCCCTGCGCCAGAAACTCTGCGCCCTCGATCTCGTTGGCGTGGTTCTGGAATACGTCGATGAACAGACGCCCGATGATCTTTCTCTTTGTCTCAGGATCGCTTACGCCGTCAAGCTCACCCAGGAACAGCTCTGATTCATCGGCATGGATCAGCGGGATGTTGTAATGGTCGCGGAACATCGAGACCACTTCCACCGCCTCGTTCTGGCGCAAGAGGCCGTGATCGACGAAGACGCAGGTCAACTGATCGCCGATCGCTTCGTGCAGCAGCATCGCCGCGACCGAACTGTCTACGCCGCCCGAAAGGCCGCAGATCACCTTGCGGTCGCCGACCTCAGCACGGATCTTGGCGATGGCCTCCTCGCGATAGGCGCCCATTGTCCAATCGCCCTTGAACCCCGCCAGTTTCACGAAATTCTCATAGAGCCGCTTGCCGTCGGGCGTGTGGTGCACCTCGGGGTGGAACTGCACCGCGTAGTAGCGGCGCGCGCGATCGGCGGTGATGGCGAAGGGGGCGCCGGGCGAGGTGCCCAGCACCTCGAATCCCGGCGCGATTTCAGAGACATGATCGCCATGGCTCATCCAGACCTGCGCGCGGCCCGCGCCATCGGTGAACCAGCCCTCGATCAATTCGCTTTGCAGCCCCGAGGGCGTGACCCAGGCGCGGCCGAATTCGGCGGTGGCATGCTCGCCCGCCTCGACGCGGCCGCCCAGATCCTGCATCATCACCTGCTGGCCGTAGCAGATGCCGAGGATCGGCACGCCCAGATCGTAGACCGCGCGCGGCGGGCGGGGCGAACCCTCGCGCGTGACGCTGTCGGGGCCGCCCGAAAAGATCACCGCGCGGGGCCGCATCTCGGCGAGCAGCGCCTCGGTCACCTTCTGATAGGGATGGATTTCGCAATAGACGTTCAACTCGCGCAGGCGGCGGGCGATCAGCTGCGTCACCTGGCTGCCGAAGTCGATGATCAGGAGGCGGTCATGGGATATCTGGCTCATGCGCTGCCTAGTAGAACGCGCGCCGCATCGGCGCAAGAGAAAGCGGCGCGCGCCGCGCCGCTACCAGCGATAGCTGACGCCGGTGACAACCTCGTTCTGATGCATGCGGATGCGCACCTGCTGCGGCACGCCTGTCAGTGTCGGGTTGACGCCGGTGAAGCCGCTGGAAAAGGCGTGTGTGTAGGCAAAGGTCAGCTCCCACCGGTCGTTGATCGCATAGCTGGCCCCAGCCGAGAGATGCCATTGCGGGGTGCCGGGGGCGATGGTGTTGATCACCACATCGCCGGTGTTGCCGATGAAATCGCTGGAATAGCTGACACCCGTGCGCAAGGTCAGTTGTTCGGATTTACGCCAGATGGCTGCGAGGCGCAGAATATCGACATCGTCCCAGCCAAAGCCGATGCCCCCTGCCGAGCCGAGCGGGCCGCCGGGGGTGACGCTGGAATTGGCGATGGCGTCGATATTGCTATAGAAAATCCGCTGATATTCGCCGGTGATCGTCCAGTCCGGAGCGGCGCGGGGGGTGAAGGCCGCACCAAGCGTCACCATCGCCGGAATGTCGAAATCGCCGCCCTGCGCGAAGAGGCCGCGATACTTGTCGAAGTTGGACATCTGGATGCGGCTGCGGAACGCCGCGCCCAGGGTCCATTCCGGGCTCGCGTCATAAAGCAGGCCGAGATTGACGCCGAATCCGGTGGACCAGTCATGCCCCCGATTGGTCACGTTGCCCGGGCTGACCGAAAGCGGCGCGAAAGCCTCGAGCCCCTCGGCCTTGAAGCGCTGCACCGCGAGGATGGGCGAGATCCCGATGCTGAGCCGGTCACTGACCTGACGCGCGTAGTTGAGGGAAAAGAACGCCTGTTCGAGATTGACCCCGAGCGGGGCGGATCCGGCGCCGAATCCGGCAAAGAAATTGCTGTCGAATTCGGTATTCATGCCGCCATTGCCAAAGACGAAAAGCCCGAGCGACGAGCGGTCGTCCAACTGCCAGTTGGCGCCGCCACAGGGAATGAAGAACACGTCGTTGTCACTTTTGAATTTGCCGGGGGTCAGCGGGCCGCCGGGCTGGATGGTCACGTCGCGATTGGGGGCGAAGGTGGTCAGGCAGAACGCTGCCCGGTTGCCGACCTTGACGCCGGTGGCGGGGTTCTGTGCCATGCCGAGAACGCCGGTCGGCACCGCCACGCCCGCGCCCGCCATGCCCTTGGATTTTCCGCCGTAGCCGTTGGCAAAATAGCCGTTCGTGGCCTGCGCCGGGTTGGCCAGCAGGCTGGCCCCGACAAGGGCGCAGACCGCCGCGCGGCGCGTCCATGAATTGATCATGCAAATGTCCCTTTTCAATTCACGCGGTTTGCCCGCTATTGTCTGATAAAGGTGGCCCGGGCCAGACCCGGGAGCGTGTTTCGGGACGGCTGCAGCATTAAATCCACAGATTAGCTTTTGAGAATATCAGGCGTCAGTCACATTTTCGTGTGTTCCGGGCGGTCAGCACCCGCCGCGAGACGGGAAGGGACATGTCGCTTTTACCCCCCATGCGACGGAATCCGCGCCTGTCCTGTTGGCGTGAGACGTTAAAACGACGCAAATGCCCGCCGGACTGCGGGCGAAAAGGCGACTCAGAAACCACGCAATCAAAGGGTGCATCCATGGCAGAAGCAGCAGAGCGCAGCAGACGGGCCCGGGGCGGCGGCGGGGCCGCACGCCGTGCGGAACGCACCGCCGTCAGCGTCGAGACCGCGCGCTATATCGAGCGCAACATCCCGAATTTCGAGATCCTCAGCGAAGAGGCGCTCGACATCATCGAGACCAATGCCGAGACGATTCTCGAAGAGATCGGGGTGAATTTCGTGGAGAACCCCGCCGCGCTGGAGCGTTGGCGCGAGGCCGGCGCAGAGGTCACCGGCGAGCGGGTGCGCATCCCGCGCGGTCTGGCGCGCAAGCTGATTTCCACGGCACCGTCGCGGATCACGCAGCACGCCCGCAACCCCGAGCGCACCGTCGAGATCGGTGGCAAGTCGCTCGTGCTGGCCCCGGTCTACGGCCCGCCCTTCGTGCATGACATGGAGAAGGGCCGCCGTTATGCGACGCTGGAGGATTTCCACAATTTCGTGAAACTGGGCTACATGTCAAAGTGGCTGCACCATTCGGGCGGCACGGTGTGCGAGCCGACCGACGTGCCGGTCAACAAGCGCCATCTGGACATGCTGCTGGCGCATATGACGCTGTCGGACAAGCCGTTCATGGGCTCGGTGACGGAGCCAAGCCGTGCGCAGGACAGTGTCGACATGTGCGGCATCCTGTTCGGCGAAGAGTTCGTGCAGCAGAACACGGTGATGACCTCGCTGATTAACGTCAACTCGCCGATGACCTTCGACGATGTGATGATGGGATCCCTGGAGGTTTACGCGAAGAATAATCAGGCCTGCATCCTGTCGCCCTTCATCGTTGGCGGTGCGATGGCCCCGACCACGGTGGCGGGCACGCTGACGCAGGTGCTGGTCGAGGTGCTGGCGGGCATCGCCTATTCGCAGATCGTGCGCCCCGGCGCGCCGATGATCTTTGGCGCGTTCGTGACCTCGATCGACATGAATTCCGGCGCGCCCACGTTCGGGACGCCGGAGGCGGCGCATATCACCTATGGCGCGGGGCAACTGGCCCGGCGTCTGGGGCTGCCCTATCGCTCTGCGGGGTCGTTCAACGGCTCCAAGCTGCCCGACGCGCAGGCCGCCTACGAGACCGCCAACAGCCTCAATGTCGGCCTTCTGGCCGGGGTGAACTTCATGCTGCATTCCTGCGGCTGGATGGAGGGCGGTCTGGTCGCCTCGTTCGAGAAATTCGTGATGGATGCCGATCAGTTGGGGACGCTGCATCACCTGGCAAAAGGCGTCTACATGGACGAGAACGGCCAGGCGATGGATGCTATCCGCGAGGTCGGTCCGGGCGGGCACTACCTGGGCTGCGCGCATACCCAGGCCAATTTCAAGAGTGCCTTCTGGCGCTCGGATCTGTTCGACTACAAACCCTACGAGACCTGGTCGGAAGAGGGCGGGCGCGATACCATGTCGCTGGCCAACACACGCTACAAGAAGCTGCTCAACGACTATCAGCAGCCCGCGCTCGACCCCGGCATTCACGAGGCGCTCAAGGCCTATGTCGCCAAGCGCAAAGCCGAAATGCCGGACGCCTTCAGCTGACGTGATCCACACCGCGCCCGTTCAGGCGGGCGCGGTCTGACCGGCGCGCAACAGCCGGGCCTCGCCGAGAATGGCGATCAGCACGTCCACGTGACGCGCCGCCCGGTAGCCGGTGGCGCGTTCGCTGCGGCCCCGCTCCAGCCCCGCCTCGATCTCCATCAGCCGCAGCAGCGCCTCGCCCGGGCGGGGATATGCCGCGTGGCCAAGGTGGCGCGGCAGGTGTACCGCTCTGTTGTAATCGCCGACCCCGATCCGCGCCGCGCGGATCAGGAGGGGCGGGCGGCGCAAGGCATCGAGGGCGCTGAGAATATCCTGCATCATGAAACTCCTGTCGGTTGTGCAATGCCGGTTCTTGCACGGCTTTGGCCCCGTTGCGCGCTGCGCCGGTCTTGCGCACGCAGCACGTTGAAATTGTTTACCATTTGTCAACAAAGGTTGATTTTGTGGAAACAGTTAACGAACCGGTAATCTTTGCACGCCTAAGTTGTGGATAACTCTGTGGATAAAAAGCACCGATGGGACCGGTGCCCTGTTCACGGCAAAGTGGGGGTTGGTGATGCGCGATCAGATCATGAGCAAACCGGACATGCAGATGGTGCCGTCATGGGTGCCCGAAGCGGCGCTGCATTATCTTGCCCATATCGAGAGCGGCATGCCGATCCGGGCCTTGGCGCGGCGGTCGGGGCGGCATGCCTCGACCGTGCTGCGCCAGATCCGGGCCTGCGAGACGCGGCGCGACGATCTTCTCGTCGACGAGGCGCTGCGTCGGCTTGGGCAACGTGTTGGCGGTGCGAAGGCGATCGGTTCTCCTGCCAAGGAGGCCCAGATGACAGTTCAGACCAATTCCGAGAGGACCGACGATCACGGCACGCTGAGCAATGCGCGCCTGCAGGCCGAGGCCCGGCGCGTGCTGCGGCGGCTGTGCGAGACCGGCGCGCTGCTGGCGGTGTCGGTGGACATGGACAAGGCGGTGGTGGTGCGCGATGGCGGCGCCGGTCAGCCCTCGCGCACGGCGGTGGTGGATCGCGAGGTGGCCGAGGCGCTGGCGCTCAAGGGCTGGATCGCCTGCGACAATCCGGGCCGGATCGCGCGCTATCACATCACCGGCAAGGGGCGGGCGGCGCTGGGCGAAATGCTGGCTGCCGCCGAGAACCTGGCCAGCGGCCTGCGCGAGCCGCCGGTTGTGCTGCGCGGCACCGAGGATGTCGAGGGCCCCGAGGCGCGCCGACGGATGCGCTACGGGCTGGCCGAAAGCCCGCTGATCGCGCTCGCCCGGCGGCGCGACAGGGACGGCAGCCGCTTTCTGTCAGCCGATCTGGTGCGCGCGGGCGAACGGCTGCGCGAGGATTTCGAACTGGCGCAGATGGGGTCGCGCGTCACCCAGAACTGGGACCGGTTTCTCAGCCATGTGGATGACAGCGGCCCCGCCCCCGGCCCGCTGGCCTACAATGCCGAGGCCGCGCGCGCCCGCGTCATCGCCGCGCTGCGCGATCTGGGGCCCGGTCTGGGCGATGTGGCGCTGCGCTGCTGCTGCTATCTCGAAGGGTTGGAGCGCGCCGAGAAGAAAATGGGCTGGTCGGCGCGGTCGGGCAAGATCGTGCTGCGCATCGCTCTGCAACGGCTCAGGCAGCATTACGACGGGTTGGGCGAGGCGGGCAACATGATCGGCTGACGGGCGGGCGGCGACACGCCTTTCCGGAGACTCCGTAAACTCTGACCACCGACGTGTGCCGATGCCATTGTGCCGACGCGGCGACATGTTACAGTTGCGCCGACACGCGTACCGCCCGAGAGTGGCGCGCGCGGCAATCTGAGGAGACAGGGCATGGCGTCTCGGGTGATCCCGGTCGATCCGTTCGATCTGGTGGTGTTCGGCGGCACGGGAGATCTGGCGCGGCGCAAGATATTGCCCGCGCTCTTTCGCCGCTATGTCGCCGGTCAGATCGAGGGCGATGCGCGCCTGATCGGGGCCGCGCGCAGCGAGATGGACGCAAAGGCGTATCGCGAGATGGTGCGCGAGGCGATCGTTGAATTCGGCGGCGAGGAGGCGGGCCGCAAGAAGGATCTGGCGGCGTTCCTCAAGATGCTCGATTACGTGACGCTCGATGCCAAGGGCACGCAGGGCTGGGCGGATCTGGCCGACAAGATGCGCGCCGACCGCATTCGCGCCTTCTATTTCTCGGTCGCGCCATCGCTCTTTGGTGATCTGGCCAAGCGGTTGCAAAAGCACGGCATGGCCGATGACGACAGCCGCATCGTGGTGGAAAAGCCCTTCGGTCGCGACCTCGGCACCGCGCGCGCGCTCAACGCCGTGCTGGCGCGGCATTTTCACGAGAGGCAGATTTACCGGATCGACCATTACCTCGGCAAGGAAACCGTGCAGAACCTGATGGCGATCCGCTTTGGCAATGTCCTGTTCGAGCCGCTGTGGAACAGCCAATATGTGGATCATATCCAGATCACCGTGGCCGAGAGCGTGGGTGTCGGCGGGCGCGGCGATTACTATGACACCTCGGGCGCGATGCGCGATATGGTGCAGAACCACCTGATGCAGCTTTTATGCCTCATCGCGATGGAGCCGCCCGCCAAGTTCGAGCCCGACGCCGTGCGTGACGAAAAGCTCAAGGTCATTCGCGCGCTCGATCCGGTGGAACCCGAGAACGTCGTGCGGGGCCAATACGAGGGCGATGACGCGCAACCGGGCTATCGCGAGCAGATCGGCAATGCCGACAGCCTGACCGAGAGTTTCGTGGCGCTGAAGGTGCATATCAGCAACTGGCGCTGGGCGGGCACGCCGTTCTACCTGCGCACCGGCAAGCGCCTCAAGGAGCGCGCGAGCGAGATCGCGGTGATGTTCAAGGACGCGCCGCATTCGATCTTCGGGGCCGATGCCGGGCGGCATCACAACATCCTGACGATCCGGTTGCAGCCCAATGAGGGGATCGAGCTGGGGGTCACGATCAAGGAACCGGGACCGGGCGGCATGCGTTTGATCGACGTGCCCTTGGACATGACCTTTGCCGAGGCATTGGGGCCCGAGGAGGCCGATTTCCCCGATGCCTATGAGCGGCTGATCATGGATGTGATCCGGGGCAATCAGACCCTCTTCATGCGCGGTGACGAGGTCGAGGCGGCTTGGGCCTGGACCGATCCGATCATCGCCGCGTGGGACGAGCAATCAGACGCGCCGCTGTCTTATGCGACCGGCTCTTCGGGGCCGGACGATGCGCTCATGCTGATGCATCGGGATGGGCGGCGCTGGCGGGAGATACGACCATGAACATCATCGACTATCCAGATGCCGACATGCTGGCCGTTGGCCTTGCCGACACGCTGGCAAGTGCCTTGCGCACGGCGCTGGCCAATGCCGATCGCGTGCTTTTCGTGGTGCCCGGCGGCACCACGCCGGGGCCGGTTTTCGACGCGCTCTGCGACACCAGCCTCGACTGGGACCGGGTGGATGTGCTCCTGAGCGACGAGCGCTGGCGCCCCGAGGTGCATGTGCGCTCCAACACGCGGCTCTTGCGTGAGCGGCTGCTCACGGGGCGCGCGGCGGCGGCGCGGTATCTGCCGCTTTATGCCAAGGCGGAGGAGCCCGAGGAGGTGCTGGCGGAACTGGAATCCAACATCTCCCCCGCGCTGCCCATCGACCTGTGCCTGTTGGGCATGGGTGAGGACATGCACACCGCCTCGCTCTTGCCTGGGGCCGACAATCTTGAGGCGGCGCTGGAGCGGCGCGCGCCGATCCTCGTGCCGATGCGAATCGAGGGTGCCGAGGAGCCGCGCGTGACACTCTCGGCGCGGGTGCTCAATGGCGCGGTGGTCAAGCATCTGGTGATCATCGGCGACAAGAAGCGCCGCGCGCTGGAACGCGCGCAGCACACGCGGCCCGAGGAGGCCCCGGTCGCTGCCGTGCTGGATGACATGACGGTGCATTGGGCTCCATGACAGGAGTGTGCGAGATGTGGACCGAGGTCGAACATGCGGCTGAGGCCGCGGTCGGGCGCAGCATCGCGGGGCTGTTCGAGCTGCCGGGCCGGGCCGAGGCGTTTTCCGTGCGCTTTGACGGGATGCTGCTGGATTATTCCAAGACCGCGATGGATGCGGCGGCGCGCGATGCACTGCTGCGTCTGGCCGGGGCGGCGGGGGTTGCAGAGCGCCGTGCGGCGATGTTCGACGGGCAGCCGATAAACGAGGCCGAGGGGCGCGCGGTGCTGCATACCGCGCTGCGCAATCTCTCGGGCGGGGCAGTCACCGTGGAGGGCGCGGATATCATGCCCGGCATCCACGCCACCCGCGCCCGGATGGCGGCATTTGCCGAAGAGATCCGGCAGGGACCGATCACCGATGTGATCAATATCGGCATCGGCGGCTCGCATCTCGGCCCCGAGATGGCGGTGCGCGCGCTCAAGCCTTATCACGACGGGCCGCGCGGTCATTTCGTCTCGAACGTGGACGGGGCGGATATCGCCGACACGCTGCGCGGGCTCGATCCGGTGACCACTTTGGTGATCGTCGCCTCCAAGACCTTCACCACCATCGAGACGATGACCAATGCCGCCACCGCGCGGGCGTGGATGGAGGGCGCGGGCGTCGATCCGGGGCCGCACTTCGCCGCCGTCTCCTCGGCGCTGGAGAAGACTGCCGATTGGGGGATCGACCCGGAGCGCGTGTTCGGCTTTGGCGACTATGTGGGCGGGCGCTATTCGGTCTGGGGGCCGATCGGGCTGCCGCTGATGATCGCCATCGGGGCGGAGCGGTTCGAGGAGTTTCTGGCCGGTGCCGAGGGGATGGACCGGCATTTCCGAGATGCCGCACCGCTGGAGAACATGCCGGTGATGCTGGCGCTGGTCGGGCTCTGGCATCATCAGGCCATGGGGTATGCCACCCGCGCGGTGCTGCCCTATGATCAGCGTCTGGCGCGGCTGCCCGCCTATCTGCAACAGCTGGAGATGGAGAGCAATGGCAAGCGGGTGCACATGGACGGCACCCCGCTTACGCGTCCCGCGGGGCCTGTGGTCTGGGGCGAGCCCGGCACCAACGGGCAGCACGCCTTCTATCAGCTGATCCATCAGGGCACCGCCGTGGTGCCCTGCGAATTTCTGGTGGCGGCCGAGGGACATGAGCGGGATCTGGCGCATCATCACCGGCTGCTGGTGGCCAATTGCCTGGCGCAATCCGAGGCGCTGATGCGCGGCCGGAGCATGGACGAGGCCCGCGCGCTGATGCGCGAGGCCGGGCTCACCGGCGCGGAACTGGAACGGCAGGCGGCGCACCGGGTGTTTCCGGGCAACCGGCCTTCGGTGACGCTGGTCTATGACCGGCTGACGCCCCGGCGTCTGGGGCAGATCGTGGCACTTTATGAACACAGGGTCTTTGTCGAGGGGGTGATCCTGGGGATCAACTCCTTCGATCAATGGGGGGTGGAACTGGGCAAGGTGCTGGCCAATGAACTTGCCCCGGTTCTGAGTGGCGCGGCGGACGGCGCGGGCAAGGACGGCTCGACGCGCGCGCTGGTGGCGTATGTGCGCGCGCGGACGGGCTGAAAACGGCCCGCCCGCGCCCAGAAGAGGGTGGGGCATCGCGGATCTGATCTATTCTCTCCGCGCCGTCCTGTCAGGAGGCTGCGGGGACGCAACTGCTGATCGAGCCGTCGATGGTCTTCACGGGGTCGTCGGGGCCGCATTCCTCGCCCGACACGGGATAACGGTTCGGATCTTCGCAAGCCGACAGCATGAGGGTTGCGAAGAGGACCAGGGCCAGTCTTGAAAACGTCGTCATGGCGGAATTCCTTTTTTGCCATCCGCGCGGCTGTGCCCGGACGCTTAAAACTCCTAAAGCAGGGTCAGCATCTCGCATTGACGCAGATCAACGCGGACCTGTGACGGAAAGGGGCGCATTGCGGCTGCGCTGCGCGTGATTATTTTGTCCGGCTTGGAACAATGGCCGCAGCCTGCGCGTTGTGCAGGTGTGAAACAAACTGAGGCGCTGTTCCGGCGGCCATGATCTTTGCGTGTGGTGCTGAGCAGGCGTCCGACATCAAGGAGAGAATTATGAGGATTTTGATGATGCCCGCAGCAGGTCTGTCGATGCTGGCCCTCGTGGCCTGTCAGGGCATGTCGCCGGAAGGGCGCACGGTGGCTGGTGCCGCCGGCGGGGCCGCAGCCGGCCTGATCACCGCCGAGGCTCTGGGGGCGAGCGACGAGTGGCGCCTGATTTCCGCCCTTGGTGGCGCGGCGGCCGGGACGGTCGTGGCCCAGAATCAACAGACCGGAACCTGCGCCTATTCGCGCGGCGACGGCACCTATTACCGGGCCGCATGTCCGAATTGATACGCTCGGACAGAGACGCGATAGCGGGGCGCATCGGTCGATGCGCCCCGTTTTCGTCTGATCACCCGCGCAGGATCGAGCGGCCCGCATAGACTGCCGTCTCGCCCAGCATTTCCTCGATCCGGATCAGCTGGTTGTATTTCGCCAACCGGTCCGAGCGCGCGAGCGAGCCGGTCTTGATCTGCCCGCAATTGGTGGCCACGGCCAGATCGGCGATGGTGGCATCCTCGGTCTCGCCCGAGCGGTGCGACATGACATTGGTCATGCGCGCGCGATGCGCCATCTCGACCGCTTGCAGCGTTTCAGTGAGCGAGCCGATCTGGTTGACCTTGACCAGCATGGAATTGGCCGCGCCCTTCTCGATGCCCATGGCGAGGCGCGTGGGGTTGGTGACGAAAAGATCGTCGCCGACGAGTTGCACGCGGTCGCCGATCGCCTGCGTGAGCGCCACCCAGCCGTCCCAGTCATCCTCGGAACAGCCATCCTCGATCGAGATGATCGGGTAGTCGTTCACCAGGCTTTGCAGATAGGCCACGTTCTCGTCGCTCGACAGGCTCAGCCCCTCGCCGGACAGCTCGTATTTGCCGCCCTTGTAATACTCGGTCGCGGCGCAATCGAGCGCGAGGCAGATGTCGTCACCCGGCGTGTAGCCCGCCTTTTCGATGGATTTAAGGATGAAGTCGAGCGCGTCGCGGGTCGAGGAGAGGGCGGGCGCAAAGCCACCCTCGTCGCCCACACCGGTGGCGAGGCCCGCCGCCGACAGTTCCTTTTTCAGGGTGTGGAACACCTCGGCCCCCATCCGTACCGCGTCCCGGATATCGTCCGCGCTCATCGGCATGATCATGAATTCCTGAATGTCGATCGGGTTGTCGGCATGCTCGCCGCCATTGATGATATTCATCATCGGCACCGGCAAGGTGCGCGCCGAGGTGCCGCCGACATAGCGATAGAGCGGCTGGCCGGAATAATCCGCCGCCGCCTTGGCGACCGCAAGGCTGACACCGAGGATCGCGTTCGCCCCCAGACGCCCCTTGTTGGGGGTGCCGTCGAGTTCGATCATCGTCATGTCGACGGCGACCTGCTCGGTGGCGTCCATGCCGAGAAGTTCCTCGGCAATCTCGCCATTGACCGAGGCACAGGCCTCCAGCACGCCCTTGCCGAGATAGCGCGCGGCATCGCCGTCGCGGCGTTCCACCGCCTCATGCGCGCCGGTCGAGGCCCCCGAGGGCACCGCCGCACGGCCCATCGTGCCGTCCTCCAGGGTCACGTCCACCTCGACCGTGGGGTTGCCCCGGCTGTCGAGAATTTCGCGGGCGTGGATGTCGATGATGCTGCTCATGGGCGGGAATCCTTGGATAGAATTGCGTTGCGCGTGGCTTAGCAAGTTTTGCGGCGGCTGCAAACGGCTCAATGCTCAGCCGCGCGGGCTGATCGGGGCCGAGGGCGCAGGGCTGCGCCGCGCCAGCCGCCGCTCGCGCCAGAAGGTGTAGATCCCAGAGGCGATGATGATCGCGGCCCCGGTCAGCGTCCAGATATCCGGGCGCTCGTCAAAGAGTGTCACCCCGATGATCAGCGCGAAGATCAGCCGAGAGTAGCGGAACGGCGTGATCACTGCCACATCGCCCAGGCGCATCGCCGCGACGATGGCGTAATAGGCCGCGACCCCGCAGAGAAGCGCCAGCACCAGATCGCGACAGTTGAGGCCCGAGGGCAGCGCAGGCGTGCCGCTGAACGCCAAGAGGATCAGCCCGGTGGGCACCAGCGTGGCAAAGGCATAGGTCGAAAGCTGCATCGAGGAGATGCTGCGCGGCACCGCGCGGGTGGCCAGATCGCGGATCGCCAGACCGATTACGCCCTGCACGGCGAAAAGCGAGGCGGGCTCGAACCCTTCCAGCCCCGGACGGATCACCATCAGCACGCCTAGGAACCCCACCAGAATGGCGCTCCACCGCCGCCAGCCCACGGCCTCGCCGAGAAAGAGCGCCGCGCCGAGCGTGACCGCCAGCGGCGTGGCCTGAAGGATCGCCGAGGCCGAGGACAAGGGCGTGAGCGCAATCGCGGTGACAAAGCCCAATGTGCCGACAATCTCGCCGAAATTGCGCAAGAGCACCGGGCGCGACAGCAGATCGCGCGACCAGAGCCTGCGGCCTTGGCTCATGGTGATCGCCCCGAAAATGAGCGCGCCGCCGAAGCCGAGAAAGATGATGATCTGACCCACCGGCAGCGCATCGGCCAGCCGCTTGATGAACATGTCCTCGAGCGCGAAACCGGCCATCGCGAGGACCATCAGGATGCTGCCGCGCAGGTTTTCCATGTCATGGGACTTTCGTGTCAGGGTGCCTGACCCTGTTAGCGCAGGTCAGGTGCACAGAGAAGCAGCAGAGCTATGACAGCACGACAATGCCGCTATGCTTGGCCTTGTGCTCGGGCTCCACATGGATGGTGACGCGGGCATCGGGCAGGGCGTCCATCAGCGCCGCCTCGATCCGGTCGCAGAGGTCATGCGCGGTCTCGACCGTGGTGTCGCCCGGCATCACGAGGTGAAAGTCGATGAAGGTGACTTGGCCCGCGTGGCGGGTGCGCAGGTCGTGGGCTTCAAGGGCGGCGTCATCGCTGGCGGCGTCCGAGATGACACGGCGGATGGTGGCCATTTCCTCGTCCGAGACGGCCTCGTCCATCAGCCCGCTCAGTGATCCCTTGATCACCACCCAGCCCGACCACAGGATGTTGAGCGCGACGAGCAGCGCCATCGCCGGATCGAGCCACCACCAGCCGGTGAGAAAGGCGAACGCGACGCCGATCAGCACCCCCACCGAAGAGACCACATCGGTCATCAGGTGCCGCCCGTCGGCCACCAGCGCGGGCGAGCGGTGGCGGCGTCCGTTGCGAATGAGGATAGTGGCCCAGACCCCGTTGATCAGGCTGGCCCCGGCATTGATCGCAAGCCCCATCAGCGGCGCATCGAGCGCGCGGGGGCTGAGGAACCCGGCATAGGCCTCGCGCAGGATGAAGAGTGCGGCGATCACGATCAGCACGCCTTCGAGCACCGCCGAGAAAAACTCGGCCTTGTGGTGGCCGTAGGGGTGATTGTCATCCGCGGGCCGACGCGCCACCCGCAGCGCCACGATGACGGCCAGCGCCGTGGCCACGTTCACCAGGCTTTCGAGCGCGTCCGACATCAGCGCGAGCGAGCCGGTGAGCTGCCACGCGACGGCCTTGAGCGCCAGCACGGCCAAGCCAACGACAACGCTGCCGATGGCAATCCGCATGATGCGTGTTGCGGGAGGTGTTGTCATCCGCCCGGCCTATTTGCCGGATTTCAGCGGCACGCCGTATAGTTCCAGCCGGTGACCGATCAGGCGATAGCCCAGCTTTTCGGCGATCTTCTCCTGAAGGGCCTCGATCTCGGGATCGACGAATTCGATCACCTCGCCGGAATTCATGTCGATCAGGTGGTCGTGGTGGTCGCGCTCGGCATCCTCGTAGCGCGCGCGCCCGTCGCCGAATTCGAGCTTGTCGATGATCCCCGCTTCCTCGAACAGCTTGACGGTGCGGTAGACCGTGGCAATGGAAATGCGCGGATCGACGCCCGAGGCGCGGCCATAGAGTTCCTCGACATCGGGATGATCGTCGGAGGCCTCGAGCACCGTGGCGATGGTGCGGCGCTGGTCGGTCATGCGCAGGCCCTTGGCCTCGCAGCGTTCGGTGATGGTGTCGCGCATGGGCGGCCTCATGTGGTCTTCGGTCGCTGCAATAGCGGCAAGCGGGGGCTGTTGCCACCCTTTTTGCCCGCGCGTTGGCAGTCTAATGCGGGGCTGAGCGCGAGAATAGCTGGATCACGACGATTCCGGCAAGGATCAGCCCTGTCCCGAGGACCGCGGGCAGGTCGAGTTTCTGGCCGAAGATCACGTAGCCGATGGCGGCGATGAAGACGATGCCGAGACCCGACCAGATCGCATAGACCACGCCCACCGGCATGGTGCGCAGGGTGAGGGCCAGCAGGTAGAAGCTGATGCCATAGGCCACCACGACGATGACCGAGGGCAGGGGTCGGGTGAATTGCTGGCTGGCCTGAAGCGCGGTGGTACCGGCGGTTTCGGCAAGGATCGCGAGAAAGAGGATGACGTAGACCGTGGGGATCATGGTGCGCTCTTGGTTTCGGGTGGCTTTGGGGTCAGGCTTACGCGAGGGGCGGGTTCGGGTCTACCGGGAAAGATGTGGTGGTGTTGGCCTTTTGCGGACCTTGCCGGATTCAGGAATTAGCCGCGCGGTGCCCGACCGCGGGTGGGCGCTTCAACCCTGCCGGAACGCACTTTATATCAGCCACATATTTCTGCGTTTTCAATTACTTGATACGTTGCAAAAGCGCCCGCCCGGGGGGCGGTCGGGCGCTGCGCGGCGGTGCCTGCGGCACCTCGATTCCGCGCATTGGTGCTAGAGGCCAACGACCACTCCAGGCCAAACGTCGCCCATCACCCCTCGAATAGCGGCAATTCCGTGCTGTGCTTGATCTCTTCCATCACGAAACTCGCCGAGACATCGCCCATCGGCACCCGCGCGATCAGCGTCTGGTAGAGCCGGTCGTAATCGGCCATGTCCGCGACCCGCGCGCAGATCAGGTAGTCGAGATCGCCGGTCATGCGGTAGACCCCCTGGATCTGCGGCATGGCGCGGGTTGCGCGGGCGAATCTGTCCAGCCAGTCGGCATCATGCGCCGCCGCGCGGATCTGCATGAAGACGGTGAGCGGCAGGCCGACCTGTGTGGCATCGAGCAGCGCCACCCGGGCGCGGATGACGCCCGCCGCGTCCAGCGCCTTGATGCGCCGCCAACAGGCATTGCGCGACAGCCCCACCTTCTGCCCGAGCGCGTCGAGCGGGGTATCGGCACGGCGTTGCAATTCCGTCAGGATCTTGCGGTCAAACTCGTCAAGGATTGTCATTTAGCAGCCTGAATGGTGGAAAATTTCCCAAAGTTACGCTTTCATGCAGGAAATTTGGGAAAATGTCATGCGGCGAGTGATCTAAGATCTCGCAAAACGACGAACAGGAGACCGAACCGATGATGTCCAAGCTGTTTCTGGAGCACCCGCGCAAGGTGGAGGAAAGCTATCTTCAACATGCCGGATTCGCGGGTGGTTTTGCGCTGCGGCTGTTCGCGGCCGGGTTTGCCGCGCTGATCCATGCCATGCTGCCCTGCCTGTTCGAGACGACCGCGAGCCGGATGATCGCGCGGATGCACGCGCAGACCCGCAACCGGGCGGGCTAGCCAAGCGCATCACCTCTGCGCGGTCGGTCGCGCAGATCGTGGATGCCCGTCACTGGCACCTTGCAAAACGCGGGCGAGGGGGTAGACTTTTCCTCAGGGAGGAAATGTCATGAAGCTGGGATCCGAACTGCGTCCGCGCCGTCGGGTGACCTCGGTACTTATCGTGGACGATCATCCGCTTTATTGCGATGCGCTCGCCTCTGCGATCTCCGTGGTCTTTCCGGACTGCGTGGTCGAACAGACCGCGAGCCTGAAGGATGCGCTGTCCCGTCTCGAGACCGGGTTCCTGCCCGATCTGGTGATGTTCGATCTCAAGCTGCCGGACGTGTCCGGCATCTCGGGCTTCATCACCATGCGCGACAGGATGCAGGGCGTGCCGATCCTCGTGATCTCGGCGCTGTCGTCCGCTGAACTGGTCCGCACCCTGATGGAGGAGGGCGCCGCCGGGTTCCTGCCCAAGGAGACCTCGGCGCAGGAATTGCGCCGGGTGATCGCGCGGGTGGGCGCCGGGGGCACCTACCTGCCCAAGGCCTATGCCGAGCGGATCGCGCGCGACAGCGGTGCGCCGCGCGCCGCGCCCGCGCATCCGTCACTGGCGGCGCTGACCCCGCAGCAACAGAAGATCATGAAACTGATCTGCGCGGGCAAGGCCAACAAGCAGATCGCCTATGAGCTGTCGCTGGCCGAGGCCACGGTCAAGGCGCATATCACCGGGCTTCTCAACCGGCTGGGCGTCAAGAACCGGACGCAGGCGGCGGTGCTGATCAAGGGGGCCGTCACCGGCGGGGCCGATGACCCCGAGACCCGCGCGTTTCTGAGCGGCTGAGGACATGCGCGACACCCCCGCCGGCCCGCGCTTTGTGACGGTCTCGCATTCGCACGCGACCGAGGCAGCCCCCGCCGTGGCCGAGGCGGCGGCGGGCATCAGCCTGCGCGACACCTGTTTCGTGCTGGCCTTCGTGCCGAACGGGCTCTGCCTCGATGACGTGGCGCGCGAATTGCAGGCGCGGCTTGGCGGCTTGCCGGTCTTCGGCTGCACCTCGGCGGGGCAGATCACGCCCGAGGGCTACAGTTCCGCCGCGCTTTTGCTGCTGGCCTTTCCCAAATCGCATTTCCGCTGCGCCTCGGTGCTGATCGAGCAGTTGCGCCCGTTCTCCTTCTCAGCCATCGCCGCCGCTGCGGAACGGCAGGACGTGCAGTTTCAGCACACCGCCGGGTGGAACCGTCTGGCGCTGCTCTTTACCGACGGGCTGTCCAAGCAGGAGGATTTGCTGGTCTCGACGCTGGAGACGGTGCTGCCCGACATTCCGGTGTTTGGCGGCTCGGCCGGAGACGGGCTGGATTTCAACGAGACCTTCGTGTTGCAGGGCGGCAGGTTTCACAAGGATGCGGCGCTCTTGCTGATCATCGAAACCGCGCTCGGCTTCGAGGGGTTCAGCTTCGACCATTTCCAGCCGACCGACGCGCAGCTCATCATCACCGGTGCCGATCCCGAGGACCGGCTGGTCTTCGAGATCAACGGCGCCCCCGCGGCGCAGGAATATGCCCGGCTCGTGGGCTGCGCGCGCGATGCCCTGTCGCCGCGGATCTTCGCGGAAAACCCGATCCTCGTGCATCACAAGGGTCGCTATTTCGTCCGCGCCATTGCCGATGCGACCGAGGATGACGCGCTTTCCTTCATGGCGGCCATCGACGACGGGGTGATCATGACGCTCGGGCGCGGCAAGGAAATGATCGAGACGCTGCGCGCCGGGCTTGATTTCGAGACCCGCAAGGGCGAGCCGCCGGATTTCATCCTCGGTTTCGATTGCGTGCTGCGGCGTCTTGAGGTGGAGCAGAGGCAACTCACCCGTGAGGTCTCGGAGATTTTCCGCGAGGCGCGGGTGCTGGGCTTCAACACCTATGGCGAACAGCATTGCGGCGTCCACATGAACCAGACCTTTGTCGGCGTCGCCTTTTTCGGGCTCGATGGTCCGAGTCTGCTGTGAACCTGATCGACCCGAGCCAGCCGTCCGATATCCAGATCGAGCGGCAATCGCGGATCATCGCGGCGCTGATGCGGCGCGCGGACCGGCAGAACGAGTTGAACGTCTCGGCCTATAGCGCGTTTCAATCGGCCATCGAATTGCAGGCGCAGGTCGCCGCCAAGACCCGCGATCTGGAACGCGCCGCGACCGAGCTCGAATCCGTGCGCGGCGACCGCGAGCGCACCCGGCGCAACCTGCACGAGGCGCTCTCGGCGATGCATGAGGGGTTCGCGCTGTTTACCGACGGGCGGCTCGACGTGTGCAACGAGCTCTTCCGCAAGGTGCTGCCGGATATGGCCGACGACATCGTCTCGGGGGTCACGCTCGACGATTATTTCGACCTGATGGTGCGCAGCCGTCACCTCGTCTCGACGGATCGCAAGATCCATCATCCGGCGGCGCAGTTGAAGAAGGTCGATGACGGGGCGATGGCGATGTCGCTGCTGATCGAGGTGACCGGCGATATCTGGTATCAGCTTGGCTTGCAGCGCACCTCGTCGGATAATGTCGTGCTGTTGCTGACCGAGATCACCCCGATCGTGCGGCAGAACCGGTCCGAGAAAAAGACGCTGATCGACCAGCAGGCGGATTACCTGCAAGCGGTGTTCGAGAACATGACATCGGGTGTCTGCACCTTTTCCGCCGAGGGCACGGTAATGATGCAGAACCGGCAGTTTCGCCAGATCCTCGGCGTGCCCTATACCGAGTTGCAGCGCGGCACCACGCTGGCGCGGCTTCTGGCCTTCATGCAGGCCAATGATCTGGTGCGCGACGATGCCTTTCTGGAGATTGCCAACTGGCAGGAGCAGTTGAAGAAAAACGGCTGGCTGCGGCGGCGGGTGCGGCATGGCAAGGGCAGGGTGCTCGACGTGCAGGCCAACGGGCTGCCCGATGGCGGCTTTCTGGTGGAGTTGAAAGACGTCACGCTGGAAAGCCGCGCCACGGAAATGCTGGAAAACCGGGTGCTGGAGCGCACCGCGGAACTCACCCGCGCCAACCAACGCCTGACCGAGCAATTCGAGGAAATGGCCCGCGTCGAGGAGGAATTGCGCCTCGCCAAGGAGCGCGCCGAGGCGGCGGTGTCGTCGAAGACCCGTTTTCTGGCGGCGGCGAGCCATGATCTCTTGCAGCCGATCAACGCCGCCAAGCTGCTGATTTCCACCCTTCAGGAGGCGGCACAGGAGTCGCCCCTGTTGCCGATGGTGGACCGGTTGCACCGCGCCTTCAGCTCGACCGAGCAGTTGTTGCACGCACTGCTCGATATCTCGCGGCTCGACAGTGCCGACCCGGATGCGGTGACGCCCACCGATGTCAATCTCGGCCGATTGATGGAGGGGGTCTTTGCCGATCAGTTGCCGCTCTCGGAATCAAAGAACGTGCGGCTCGACGTGGTGCCCTGTCATCTCTTCGTGTGGTCCGATCCGGTCTATCTGCAACGCTCGATCCAGAACCTCGTGGTGAACGCGATCCAGTATACCGAACCGGGCGGGCGCGTCTTGCTGGGCGCGCGGCGGCGCGGCGGCGCGGTGGTGCTGGAGGTGTGGGATACCGGCATCGGCATTCAGCGCACCGATCAGAAGCGCATCTTCGAGGAATTCGCCCGCGCCGAGAACGCCGCCTTCGGCACCGGCATGGGGCTGGGTCTGTCGGTGGTGGATCGCGCCTGCCGTCACTTGGGGCATGCCCTGCGCGTGCGCTCGGCCCCCGGGCGCGGATCGGTGTTCAGCATCGAGATGGAGGTGATCGAGGGCCACGTGGCGCAGGATGATCCGGCGGCGCTCATTCAGGCCAAGGGCGACGTGCCGTTCGATTACCACGTGCTGGTGATCGAGAACGACGCGGACGTGCTCTTTGCCACCACGCAGCGGCTGGAACGGTGGGGCGCCCGGGTTCTGGGGGTGCAGTCGGCCTCTGCCGCGCTCGTTTTGCTGGAAGAGACCGGCGCGGTGCCCGATATCGTGCTGGCCGATTATCATCTCGACGATGGCGAGACCGGGCTGGACGCCGTGGCGGCCCTGCGCGACTGGTCCGGCCATCATCTGCCCGCGATCCTGATCACCGCCGACCGCTCCGAGACGCTGCGCCGCAAGGCCGCGCGCGACGATATCTCGGTCATGCCCAAGCCGGTCAAGCTGTCGCGGCTGCGCCCGCTGATCGACTGGGCGATTCACTGGAACACCGGCGGGGCACCGTTTGGCTGAGCGGTGTGCGATACCGACAAAAGTCGGCCATGACAGGGCCTGCGGAACGCCTAGGCTGGAGGGTGGGAGGATTTGAGAATGATGACACGCGCAGCCTTGGCACTGGGCCTTGCCCTGACGCTCGCGGCGGGGCCGGGCCTTGCCACGTCGGTGAATGGCGAGGCGACCTATGACCTTCTCTTTCGCGACGGCACGCTCGATCCGGTCAGCCGCGATCATGCGCTGGTCTATCGGCGCGAGGTCACGAATACGCTCAACCCCGATGCGGCGGCGCGCGACAGTGGCGAGATCGGCCTGCGGATCGAGCGGGCCGAGGACATGGAGATGGTCCGCCTGGAGTTCCGCCGCGACGGCAAGCATCGCGGCATGGGCTCGTTCCCGGCGAGCGTCGGAAATCCGATGATCATGGTGTTCTACGAATCGGTTGTCCGCGACATGGCGGAAACGGCGGGCGGCAGCCCGTTCTACATCCGTAACCGGGTCAAGGACGCGCTGGTGCAGCCCTCGGAGGTGGAGCCGGGCACGGCCATGGTCGACGGCGAAGAAGTGGCCACGAGAACGATCCGCATGCGGCCCTTCGAGGGGGATCCGAATGTCGACCGGATGCGCGGCTTTAGCGCGCTGGAACTGAGCGTGACCATGTCCGAGGCGGTGCCGGGCTGGTATCTGTCGCTGGTGGCAGAGGCCCCGGCCCCCGATGGCACGGGGCTTATGTATCGCTCCAGCCTGCACTTCGACGCAGAGGAGGCGCTGCAATGATCCGGGGATTGGGCTTGGCGTCGGTCGTGGCCGGGGCCGTAACCGTGGCCGGTGGCATGGCGGCGGCGCAGGACATGGCCGAACGCTTCAACGACTACCCGACCGAGGCGCGCGCCGATTATGTCTTTGCCTGCATGGCGACCAATGGCCAGAACCGCGAGATGCTGCACCGCTGTTCGTGTTCCATCGACGAAATCGCGGCGATCCTGCCCTATGAGAAATATCTCGAGGCCGAGACCGTCCTGTCGATGCGCCGCGTCGGCGGCGAACGCATGGCCTATTTCCAGAGCGCCGCCGTGTCTCAGGCGATGGTGGCCGATCTACGCCGGGCGCAGGCCGAGGCCGAACTCGTCTGTTTCTGAGGCACGCGGCCCGTTGTCTCACTGCGCCGGGTGACCGCCACGCCGGAACCCGCGCAGGCCAAGCACGCCGACCAGCACCGCACCGACCGCCGCCAGCCCCAGGATCGTGCCGCTGCCGCCGCCCGCGTTCTGCACGATGACGCCGATCAGCGCCCAGACGACGCCCACGGCATAGCTTGGCGTCGCCGGGCGCAGCCGCAGCAACACAGCCCCCGAGATCCCCAGCGCCAGCAACAGCGCCAGAACGGCGGCGGTGACCTGCGTGGTCCAGCCATAGCCCGCCAGCACCAGCCCGAGCGCCACCGAACTTGCCGCCGTAAGCCACCCGGCATAGAGACCGACCGGCCCCGACAGCCAGGCCGCATCGCCGCGCGGCGTGCGCAGCAGCGCGGCGAGCGCCGTCACCAGCATCGCCCAGATCATCACCGTCGCCCAGGGCACCGAGTCATTGGCCACCGGAATCCACGCCACCCCGATCACAAGGCTGACGATGAGCGGCCCACGCGCGGGCCTCCAGCCCGCATCCCCGGCCCGCCGCCAGAGCCCGTATCCCGCCCCGGCAATGAGCCACAGATAGATCACCCCCCAGAGCGCAAAGGCATAGCCCGCAGGCTGCACCGGCGGATTGTCCTGCGGCACCGGAAACTGGTCCGGGCGAAAGCCGTTGAAGCCGTCGCTCAGATAGGGCGAGGCGGCAAAGCCGAGGGCGGCGGCAAGATGAGCGATGGCAAGGGCGCGGTTCATCCCTCCTGCATCCGCCCTTGCATGGCCCGCGTCAATCCCCGGCGTCGAAAATTCCGGCACCCCCTTGCATTGCGCCACGATACGTTCAAATCTTGAGGGGTGAAGGTAGCGAGGCCCTTTTCCGACGGAGATCGCCCATGTCCACCGCCCCAGACCAGTCCCTGCGTGCGTTCCTCAGACCCTACACCGCCAAGAGCGATCTGCGCGGCGCGCTGTCCTTCCTCGTCACCCTTGCGGTCTATGCCGCAGCCCTCATCGGCGGCGCGGTCCTTGCGGGGCAGGGGATGTGGCTTGCCGCTGCCCCGCTGGTCATTGTGCTCGCCTTCGCCTCGGTGCGGCTCTACGTGTTGCAGCACGATTGCGGGCATTATTCGCTCTTCGCCACACGCTGGCTGAACGATGCGGCGGGTTATCTCCTGTCGATCTTCTCGCTGACGCCGTTCCGGGTCATGCAGTACAATCACAACCTGCATCACGCCTATCTCGGCAATCTCGACCACCGCGAGACCACCGAGGTCTATACCATGACGTTGCGCGAATGGCAGGTGGCGCCGTGGTATACAAGGGCGTGGTATCGTCTCTACCGCAACCCGGCGGTGATGCTGTCGCTGGGCGGGATCGTGACCTATTTCTTTGCCTATCGCTGGCCGCGCAACACCCGCAAGGTCGGCATGCGCGGGGTGATCGCGCATAACCTGATGCTGGCGGGCTTTGTCGCGCTGGTCTGGCTCACGCTCGGCTGGGCGGGGGTCGGCGTGCTGGCGCTCAGCGCGGTGATCGCCGGGGTGATCGGGGTGTTCCTCGTCTACCTCCAGCACAATTTCGAAGAGACCTACTGGGATCGCAAGCCCGATCTCGATTTCCGCAAGGCGACGCTGGTGGGGTCAAGCTCGCTCGATCTCGGCTGGCTCTGGGATCTGGGCACCGGCAATATCGCCTATCACGATCTGCACCACTACAATCCGGGCATCCCGTCCTACAACCTGCGCCGCTGTCAGAACGATCTGCCCGATCCCCTGAAATCGCATGACGTGATCCGCTGGTCCGAGGCGATGAACAGTTTTCGGCTCAAGCTCTGGGATGAAGAGGCCGAGCGTCTTGTGCCCTTTCCGACAGACCGCCAGCCGCGCATGGCCTATCGCGCGCAGGATGCCCGGCTCGACATCTGACCTCTGCGCGCCTCACTCGCTCGCAGGCAGCAGCGTCGTCACGCCCACGGTCGCGGCGCGCGCCAGATCGGGATCGAGCGACATCGGGATATATTCCCCGCGCCGCCAGATCTGCGCCAGATCGTCGTAATGGCGGCTCAGGAAATGGCCGGATTGCCCGGTGGCGATGATGAAGACGCTGCTGTCGGGATCGGCGAAATCATAGACCCCGCGAAAGCCTGCGCCATGCACGTTCTGGAACGGATCGGGCCCGTCACCGCCGCGCGTGCGCCCGCGCAAAAGCGTGTTGTCGCCGCCCGATGTGGATTGCCGGATATTCACGAAGTAGCGCAGGAGCGGCACCTCTCCCAGCACCTGATGGTCATGCGTCGCCTGATGCGCATCGCCCCATCGCAGGCTTTCAAGCGAGGTGCCGTAGCGTTCCTCGATCCAGATCAGCGCATCGTCAAGCGCCATGCGCGAGATGTCCGAACAGGTCTCCTGCGCCGCTGACTGCTTGACGTTGCACCATTCGGCGGCCCCGTCGATATCGCGAAAGACGCGCTCGATAAAGACCGGATCGGGATGGTCGAAGTCGCGCGACAGCGGGCCGAGGTCGTCGCGAATGAGCCGGTCCATCAGCGCCCGCATCCAGGCGGCATAGATCAGCGGCTCGGGCAGATGCTCGTTCATCTCGCCGTTCCAGTCGGCGAGCATGGTAAGCGCGCGCTGGCGCAGGCGTTCGGGCGTGCCTTCGGGGGCGGCCTCGCCGGTGAACCACAGATCGGCCCCGATCAGCGGCAGGATCGAGCGGGCGGTAAAGCTGACGGTATCGAGCTGCGCCTCGATAAAGCTGTCGCGGGTATGCACCTCGCGGCTCTGCATCAGGCGGCGCCAGCGATGCACCCGCTGCGTGTCACCCCACAGATAGCTGACATGCATCGGAAACGGGCGATCCACCACCTTGTTGTTGGTATTGCCGAGGATGCCGCCCTTGGGGGCCACGAATTCAGGATTGGCCGCAAAGGGCAGCATGCCCTGCCAGCGGTTTTCCGGCAGCCAGCCGCGCGAGGGCATGCGCCCCTCGCTCTCGTGCCGGGCGCTGCGCCGGGGCATCGCGCCGATCAGGCGCAGGGCGATGGTGTCCTGATCGACCAGCGTCAGGTTCTGCGACGGCGCAATATAGAGTCGGCTCAACTCGATCGCCTCTTCCACCGACTGCGCGCGCATCAGCCCCATCGCCGAGGTCATCGTCGTGTCCTCACCGCTGAGTGCTGTCCAGGCGACCGAGGCCACGTGACCGGACGGTGTCACCTCTGAAAGCTTGTAGTGGCTGCCCGGCAGGACCGGGCCATTGTCGGTCCAGCGCAGGGTCAGGGTGACCGGATCGGCATCCTTGATCTCAATGATCGAGCGGGAGGTGCGAAAGCTCTTCCAGCCATCGGGCGTGCGATACTCGTCGGTGTTGTCGGGGTTCAACGCCTCGATGAACACGTCCTGATCGTCGAGATAGGACGAGGTCACCCCCCATCCCAGCCGCGCGCTGCGCCCGGTCAGGATTGCCGGAATGCCGGGGATGGTGCCGCCGATCACGCCGCCCGATTGCAGCTCCATCCGCGCCAGATACCAGATGTTCGGGGCCGAAAACCCCAGATGCGGATCATTGGCCAGCAGCGTGCCGCCCGCCGCCGACCGCGAGGGCGCGGCGGCAAAGGCGTTCGAGGCCCCGGCAAAGGCGCGCCGATTGAAGGGCGAGAGCGGATCACCGGTCAGGTCCGTCTCGGCCGCAGCATGGCGAAACTCGGCGCCGGGGAAGAGGCTGGCATATTCCGGCAGGGCGGCGATGCCGCTGCCCGGCGCGAGCGGCATGATATCCTCGAGCCGCGCGGCCTCGTCGAGCGCCAGCGAGGCGCGCGCGAAAAGCACCTCGTTCTCGAGATGACCCGAGAGTTGCACCGCCATCAGCTTGAGCATGGCAAGCGAATCCGCAGGCTGCCAGGGCGCGATCGGGGCATTGAACAGGAACTGCTCGGGCGCGCCGCGGCCCAGAGCCTCCTGATTGATCTCGGTGATCCGCGCATTGACGCCGTCGGAATAGGCCTTGAGCGCCGCCAGCGTTTCCGCGTCCTGCGCCGCCACCGATTGCCGCGCGAGGTTATAGAGATCGAAGCGGCGCATCGTGCTGTCGATCTTGACGGTGCGCGCGCCGAACACTTCCGACAGACGCCCCTGCACCGTGCGCCGCATGGTCATCATCTGCCACAGCCGGTCCTGTGCATGCGCATAGCCCAGCCCGAAGAAGGTATCGGCATCGTTGCTGCCGAAAACATGCGGCACATTGGCATTGTCGCGCACGATCTCGACCGGGCCTTCGAGCCCGCGCACCGCGAGCCGCTTGTCATAGTCGGGCAGCGAGCGCGACAGCAGCATATAGGCCAGCAGCACTGCCACCAGCGCCAGCACCACCACCGCGCCCGCCACGCGCAACAGCCCTTTGATCATCACCGCCACGGGGGTCGCCTCATCCGGGTTTCTGCTTGCATCTCCTGCGGGGATAGTCAGAAATCCCCCCTGAGACAATGGCAACACGCGATCAGGAGGAGAGAAGAATGGCAAAGCTGGCATTTCTGGGATTGGGCGTCATGGGCTATCCGATGGCGGGGCATCTTCAGGCGGCGGGCCATGATGTCTGCGTCTACAATCGCACGGCGCCCAAGGCCGAAAAATGGGCAGCCCAGCATGGCGGGCGGCACGCGCCGACCCCGCGCGAGGCGGCGCAGGGCGCCGAGTTCGTGATGGCCTGCGTCGGCAATGACGACGACCTGCGCAGCGTCTGCCTTGGCGGTGACGGAGCCTTTGCCGGGATGAGCGATGGCGCGATCTTCGTCGATCACACCACGGTCTCGTCCAAGGTCACGGCAGAGCTTTATGCCGGTGCCCGCGCAGGGGGGCAGCAATTCGTCGACGCGCCCGTGTCGGGGGGACAGGCGGGGGCCGAGAACGGCCAGCTGTCGATCATGTGTGGCGGCGATCAGGCGGCTTATGAGGCCGCCGAGCCGATCATGACCACCTATGCCAAGCTATGCCGCCGCATCGGCGAGAGCGGGGCGGGTCAGATGACCAAGATGTGCAACCAGATCGCGATCGCGGGACTGGTCCAGGGCCTCAGCGAGGCGCTGCATTTCGCCGAGAAGGCGGGGCTTGACGGGCGCGCGGTGGTCGAGGTGATCAGCCAGGGGGCGGCTGGCTCGTGGCAGATGAACAATCGCTACGAGACCATGCTCGATGACAAATGGGAGCACGGCTTCGCCGTCGACTGGATGCGCAAGGATCTGGGCATCTGTCTGTCGACCGCCGACGAGACCGGGGCGAGCCTGCCGATCACCGCACTGGTCGATCAGTTCTACAAGGACGTGCAGAAGATGGGCGGCGGGCGTTGGGACACCTCCAGCCTCTTCGCGCGCCTGCGCAAGCTGGGCTGAAACACCTGCGTCAGGCGATCTTGCGGTCGCCTGACAGCCATCTGCGGGTGTCGGTCACGTCGAAGACCAGCGAAATCGCATCGACCGCCAGAAGGATCAGCAGATACATCCGGTAGGCAGGCGCGATGTCCTGCGCCAGAAGCCACAGCACCAGCCCCAGCATCGGTGTCCAGATCAGCACATGCGGCAGCGCCATCAGCTTGGAAAAGCCGCGCTCGACCAGCATGATCACGCCGTTGAGCAGGATCGCCCCCACTGCCAGCACCGCGATCCAGAGGCCAAAAGGCTCGGACAGAAACGCCAGTGACGCGGCATTCACCGGCACGAGGATGAACGACACCCAGGCCTGCACCCAAAGCGGCAGGCGGCGATAGCTGTTCAAAATCTCCGAAATCATTGCGCCCCCTTGCTGTTTCTTTATGGCAAAAATACTCAAAAAGCCCGGCTGACGCCAGCAATCACGCCGTGCGCGGGCGCATCACCAGCCAAATGAGCGCCGCCCCCGCCAGCATCAGAAACGGCGCCATCGCAAGGTTGACCGCGGTCCAGCCCGCCTGCGCGGAGCTGCCCGAGCAGTTCATCAGCCCGCCCGAGGCGAGCGAGGCAAAGGTCACCCCGCCAAAGACCAGCAGGTCATTCAGCCCCTGCATGCGCCCGCGCTCATGCGGGGCATGCGCACCGGCGAGCATTGTGGTCGCGCCGATAAAGCCGAAATTCCAGCCCAGACCGAGCAGGATCAGCGCCACGAAGAAATGCTCCAGCTCCACGCCCGAGAGCGCCACCGCGCCCGCACCGGCAAGGATGATCAGCCCGGTGGCGACGATCTTTTCCACCCCGAAGCGCACGATCAGATGGCCGGTGAAGAACGACGGGATATACATCGCCAGCACATGCGCGGTGACGATATCGGCCGCGTTGCCCTCGTCAAAGCCGCAGCCCACCACGGCAAGCGGCGTCGAGGTCATCACCAGGTTCATCAGCGCGTAGGAGACCATGGCGCAGATCACCGCCACCGCGATGCGCGGGGTCTTCAGCAATTCCATGCGCGAGCGCCCGCGCGGCGCGTCCTCCGACGGAACGGGCGGCTTGGGGATGTCGAGCAGCAGGAACAGGAACGCCCCCGCAAGATTGAGCGCAATGACCGCCAGATAGGTGCCGAAGAACGAGATCACCATCGCCTGCGACGTGAGCTTGACCAGCTGCGGCCCGATGATCGCGCTCAGAAGGCCCCCGGCCATGACATAGGAGATCGCCTTGGGGCGGAAGGTTTCGCTGGCGGTGTCGGCGGCGGCGAAGCGGTAGAAGCCCTGCGCCGACATGTAGGTGCCGGTGATGAAACTGCCCGCCAGAAAGATCGGGAACGACGCCACGTAGAGGCCATAGGCCCCGACAAGCCCGCCAATCGCCCCCGCAAGCGCCCCGATCATGAAGCCTGCGCGGCGGCCATAGCGCTGCATCATATGCGACACCGGCGTGGCCGAGAGCATCGAGCCCAGCACGATCAGCGAAATCGGCAATGTGGCGAAACAGACATTCGAGGCCAGCGATTGCCCGGCGAGGCCGCCCACCACGAAGATCATCGGCATCTGCGCGCCAAGGATCGCCTGTGCCGCCACCAGAACGGCCACGTTGCGCTTGGCGCGACTGTCGTCGATATGCAGGGCGGCATCGGTCATGGCCAGATTGCTAGACCCGGGGCCGAGGAGGTGCAAGAGGCATTGCGGCGTGGCTGCGCGGATCACCCCGGCTGCGGGGCCGGGCCCGGTTTCGGGCGAAAGCGGCGGAACCACGCCTCGAGCGTGCGAAAGCTGATCTCGGCGATCAGGACCGATAGCAGGCTGTAGGCTGCAAGCAGCGCCCAGTCATTCGCGACCCCGGCAAGACCAAAGGCGCGGTTGGCGATGTCGAGCGCGATCAGGTGATAGAGATAGATACCATAGCTGATGGCGCCGACGCGGGCGATCAGGGGCAGGCGCAGCAGGCGCAGCCCGGCATTGTCCTCGCGCAGGACGAGCGCGGCGAGGGTCGCGGTCATCAGCGTGTGTATGAGCAGGTTGGGCCAGCCGCGGATCTCGACCGGGGTGAGGTGGATGGCGAGCGCGAGCAGCATAAAACCTGCCAGCGCGGTCCAGCGCCCACTCAGCACGCGGGCGGCCAGCGCATGACCGCGCCGATCATCGAGCGCGAGCGCCAGCAGCGCGCCCATGACGATCGGCGCATAGGTGGCATTGGGCAGCTTCAGGATCAGCGGGCCAATCTGTGGCGCGGTGAGGCCGAAAATCCCGATGCTGCCCAGCACATTCGCCGCCGCCACGATCAGCGCCAGCCAGACCAGCGGGCGGCGGGTGAACAGCAGCATCAGCAGCGGCCAGATCAGGTAAAACTGCTCTTCGACCGAGAGCGACCAGGTGATCGACAGCGTCGGGATGTGGTCGGTCAGGAAGTTTGACAGGAAGAGGTAGTAAAACGGCACCAGGTCGGCGAGATCTGAGCGCCCCTTGAGCCCGACATAGAAGAACGACACCGCCGAGACCACGACGACATAGACCGGCAGGATGCGCAGCGCGCGGCGGAAGTAGAAATCACGGAGCGAGAATTGCCCGTATTCACGCGCCTCGCGCAGCAGGAGCGTGGTGATCAGAAAGCCGCTGAGCACGAAGAAGAAATCGACGCCGAGAAAGCCGCGCGAGAGAATCTGTATCGCTTGCAGGTCGCCGGGGGTGGCATGATGCCAGAGCACCATCGAGATGCAGACGAAGCGCAGCCCGTCGAGATTGGCGAAATGGCGACGCTCCAGATAGCCGCGAAATTCCAAATGCATCTTCCCGCGTGTCAGCGCCCCCGAAATCAGAGCCTACTGTGACGCGGCTGTCCGGGCAAGCGCGACCGGGGGGTTGCACCGGAAACAATGCTGCAATGCGGCAGAAACAGGTTGGCTTTTGGCCTGGGGGCGGCTAAAGACTGCCCCCAATCAACCGGACCGCGGGTGCAAGTCCTGCGGTGGCTCTTCCGGCCGCTTATCCGCCGGATCATTTGAACCTGCACATGACGCGCAATCGGGCCGGGTACGGCTGGCCGGATCAGGGACGGATTTCACATGATTTCACTCGATGCCTATCGGGCACAATGGTTTGGCAATCTCCGGGGCGATGTGCTCTCGGGTCTGGTGGTGGCGCTTGCGCTGATCCCCGAGGCGATTGCCTTTTCGATCATCGCAGGCGTAGACCCCAAGGTCGGGCTCTATGCCAGTTTCTCGATCGCTGTGATCACGGCGATCACCGGCGGGCGGCCGGGCATGATTTCGGCGGCGACGGCGGCGACGGTGGTGCTGATGGTGACGCTGGTGCGCGATCATGGGCTGGAATACCTGCTCGCGGCGACGGTGCTTGCGGGGCTTATCCAGATCGGGATGGGGGTGCTGCGGCTGGGGTTCGTGATGCGCTATGTGTCGAAATCGGTGATGACCGGGTTCGTCAACGCGCTGGCGATCCTGATCTTTCTGGCGCAATTGCCCGAGCTTGATCCGCGCACAGTGACGTGGATCACATATCTGCTGGTCGCCGCCGGGCTTGGGATCATCTATCTCTTTCCGCTCTTGACCAAGGCGGTGCCCTCGCCGCTGGTGACGATCATCGTGCTGACGGTGTTGGCCTATCTGCTTGGCCTCGATGTGCGCACGGTGGGTGATATGGGCGATCTGCCCGACACCCTGCCGGTGTTCCTCATTCCCGACATTCCTCTCAGCTTCGAGACGCTGATGATCATCCTGCCCTATTCGGTTGCGGTGGCCGTTGTGGGCCTGCTCGAAAGCCTTATGACGCAGAACATCGTGGATGATCTGACAGACACCAAATCGAACCGCTCTCAGGAGATGGTCGGGCAGGGGATCGCCAATACCGCGACCGGTTTCATCGGCGGCATGGCGGGTTGCGCGATGATCGGGCAGTCTATCATCAACGTCAAATCCGGCGGGCGCGGGCGGCTGTCGAGCTTTGCCGCCGGTGTGTTCCTGCTGATCATGGTCGTGGGGCTGGGCGATGTGGTGAGCATGATCCCGATGGCGGCGCTTGTGGCGATCATGATCATGGTCTCGATCGGCACGTTTTCCTGGTCCTCGATCAGGAACCTGCGCGAGCATCCGCGCTCATCCTCGATCGTGATGATCGCAACGGTGGTGACGGTGGTCTATACCCACAACCTCGCCATCGGGGTGCTGGTGGGGGTGCTCTTGTCGGGCATCTTCTTTGCCGGCAAGATCGCGCAGCTTTTCCGGGTCACCAGCGAGGCATCGAAGGATGGGCGGATACGCACCTACCGGGTCGAGGGGCAGTTGTTCTACGGCTCGGTCGAGGACTTCATGAATGCCTTTGATTTCAAGGAGGCGCTGGATAAGGTCGTGATCGACGTGAGTGCTGCGCATATATGGGATATCTCCTCGGTGCAGGCGCTCGACATGGCGGTGCTGAAATTCCGCCGTGACGGGGCCGAGGTGGAGATCAGGGGCATGAACGAGGCCTCGGAGACGATTGTCGACAAGCTGGCGGTCCATGACAAGCCGGGTGCCATCGACACCCTGATGTCGCATTGAGGGAGGGTAAGTCATGACGGAAAAGGTGATCGCACTGGTGGATGGGTCGGTCTATTCGGCCTCGGTCTGCGAGCATGCGGCCTGGATCGCGCAGCGCACCGGCGCACCGGTGGAACTGTTGCATGTGCTGGGGCGGCGCGAGGCGGTGGACAAGCAGGATCTCTCGGGCTCGATCAAGCTGGGCGCACGCACGGCGCTGCTCGAGGAACTGGCGGCGCTGGACGAACAGCGCGCCAAGCTGGTGGCGCATCGCGGCCGGGCGATCCTGGAGGATGCGCGCGCCATTCTGGAAAAGGCCGAGGTCAACGAGATCACCACCCGGCTGCGTCATGGCGATATCGTCGAGACGGTGGCCGAGGTCGAGAAAGACGCGCGTGTCATCCTGATCGGCAAGCGCGGCGAGGCCGCCGATTTCGCCAAGGGCCATCTGGGATCGAATCTCGAACGCATCGTGCGCGCCAGCCACAAGCCGGTTTTCGTGGCCGCCCGCGCCTTCAAACCCATCGAAAAGGTGCTGGTGGCCTATGACGGCGGCACCTCGGCGATGAAGGCGGTGGACCATATCGCGCGCAGCCCGCTTTTCGCCGGGCTCAAGGTGCATGTGGTGACCGTGGGCCATACCACGCCTGAGATCAAGAAAGGGCTGGAAGATGCCCGCGCGCTGCTCGAGGCGGCGGGCATCGAGGCCGAGACCGGCGTGGTCGCGGGCCAGCCCGAGACGGCATTGGGCAAGCTGGTGGACGAGGCCGATTTCGACATGGTGGTGATGGGCGCCTATGGCCATAGCCGCATCCGCAGCCTGATCATCGGCTCGACCACCACCGAGATGGTGCGCTCGTGCAAGGTGCCGGTGGTGCTGATGCGCTGAGGCCGAACGGGGCTTAGCGATCGGCGCGCAACTGGTCGAGAACCGGATCGCGCGCCAGCACCAGACGCCAGAAATTCGCCTCCGCGTGCACGAGATTGCGCGCCGGGCTGTCGGGGTCCGCGCCGGTGGTGATGACCTTGGCCATATCGGCCAGAACCTCGGGGTTCTGCCGGAAATAGCCGTGGCTCGACTGCGCGGTGACCGCGCTCACATTGATGAAATGCACGTTCCGGATGCGCCGGAAGATCTCGCGCTCGGCCTCGCCCAACTGGTCATAGGACAGTCGGCCAAAGCGGGTGCCCGCCATCAGGAGCTGGGCAAAGCCAAGCGCGCTGTCGTCGGGGTTCATGTAGACCGTGATCCGGCCAAAGGCGGGGCCGAAGCGTTCCGCGATCAGCCGCTGCCGAACCACCGAGAAATCGAGATCGGGCGCCGCGAGGATCAGCGTCTGGACCCGCAGGCTGTCACGCGGATTGCGCCCGGCGGCACGCGCCTCGATCACCAACTCGCGCAGCGCGGTGGTCACCACGTCGCTGCCCCGGCTATGGGCCACGATATGGATGCGCCCCAGCCCGGGCAGGCTGCTCAGCAGGCGCAGCGTTTCCTTGAGGTGAAAGATCGAGAACTCGCCGCTCTCGCGGTCCTTGAAATAGCCGAACGGGCCGGGATTGCCCGAGGGCCAGCTATAGGCCACCGGCAGCGCCTGCCGGTCGGTCGCCTGCCAGAGCCGGGCCGTGGTCTCCAGCGTGTTCTCGAAACTGCTGTTGAAGCCGTGTACATAGAGCAGGATGTCGCGGTCGGGCGTGGCGCGCAGGGCCTGCCCGAGCGTGGCACGCATCTGGGCGCTTGCGGCCTCGTAGCGGCGGCTGGCCTCCGGGTCGGGCACGATCACGCCCGCCGCCTGCGAAAACGGCAGGGGCGTCGCCGGAAAGCGCAGCAGCTCGCGCACTGCGCGCAACTCGGGACGGGGGCTCTCGGTGTCGATCTTAGCGATGCCAAAGCCCATGGCCGCATCGCGGCGCGGCGTATAGGTGATCACCCCCGCCTGCGTGGCCGTCGTGGCGCGGTCGGTGACATAGAAGAGCGGCGCTTGCGGGTCCGCATCCCCCGGCATCACCGGCAGCGCCGTGGTTCCGCCACAGGCCATAAGCCCGCACAGGGCCATGATCGAGACAAGACGCGCGCAAAGACGCATGATCGACCCCCCGCGATGCTCCGACGCCGTCCACTATGACGCATCCCGCGCCCCGGACAAGGGGCGATGCCCCGGAGGGCGCCGATCTGACTGTGGCTCTCGAACGCGTGCAGACCATTGCCCCTGCCGCCCATGACGGCTATCACCACCCCCGATCCACCCCCCAACCCAGCGGAGCGGCACGACCATGGCAGCCTATCAATACGTCTATCACATGCAGGGCGTCTCCAAGACCTATCCCGGCGGCAAGAAATGCTTCGAGAACATCCATCTCAGCTTTCTGCCGGGCGTGAAGATCGGCGTCGTCGGTGTGAATGGTTCGGGCAAATCCACGCTGATGCGGATCATGGCCGGCATCGACACCGATTTCACCGGCGAGGCCTGGGCCGCGACGGGGGCAAAGGTCGGCTACCTGCCGCAGGAGCCGCAGCTTGATGAGAGCCTCACCGTGCGTGAGAACGTCATGCTGGGCGTCGCGGGAAAGAAGGCCAAGCTCGACCGTTTCAACGAGCTGGCGATGAACTACTCCGATGACACCGCCGACGAGATGGCCGCCCTTCAGGACGAGATCGACAGCGACAACCTGTGGGATCTCGACAGCCAGATCGACGTTTCGATGGAGGCGCTGCGCTGCCCGCCCGATGACGCCGATGTCACCACCCTCTCGGGTGGCGAGAGGCGCCGCGTGGCGCTCTGCAAGCTGCTGCTCGAGGCGCCCGACATGCTGCTGCTTGACGAGCCGACCAACCACCTCGACGCCGAAACCATCGCCTGGCTGCAACAGCACCTGATCGAGTACAAGGGCACGATCCTGATCGTCACCCATGACCGCTATTTCCTCGACAACATCACCAGCTGGATTCTCGAGCTAGACCGCGGCCGCGGCATCCCCTACGAGGGCAACTACTCGGCCTGGCTGGAGCAAAAGGCCAAGCGGCTGGAGCGCGAGGCCAAGGAAGACAAGTCCAAGCAGAAGACGCTGGAGCGCGAACTGGAATGGATGCGGCAGGGCGCCAAGGCCCGCCAGGCCAAGCAGAAGGCCCGGATCAACGCCTATAACGAACTGGCGGGCCAGTCCGAGCGCGAACGCGTCGGACGCGCGCAGATCGTCATCCCCAACGGGCCCCGTCTGGGCAGTAAGGTGATCGAGGTCGAGGGGCTGAAAAAGGCCATGGGCGACAAGCTCCTGATCGAGGATCTCAGCTTTTCGCTGCCCCCCGGCGGCATTGTCGGCGTGATCGGCCCCAACGGGGCCGGCAAATCGACGCTCTTCAGGATGCTGACCGGGCAGGAGAAACCGGACGAAGGCCGCATCGAGTATGGCGATACGGTCGAGCTGTCTTACGTCGATCAGTCCCGCGACGACCTCAAGGCCGATGAGACGGTGTGGGAGGCGATCTCGGGCGGCGCCGAGATCATTCAACTGGGCGATGCCCAGATGAACTCCCGCGCCTATTGCGGCGCGTTCAACTTCAAGGGCGGCGACCAGCAGAAAAAGGTCTCGCTGCTCTCGGGCGGCGAGCGCAACCGCGTCCACATGGCGCGGCTGCTGAAAGACGGCGGCAACGTGCTGCTGCTCGACGAGCCGACCAACGACCTCGACGTCGAAACCCTGCGCGCCTTGGAAGACGCCTTGGTGGATTTCGCCGGCTGCGCCGTGGTCATCTCCCACGACCGCTTTTTCCTCGACCGCATCTGCACGCATATGCTCGCCTTCGAGGGCGACGCGCATGTGGAATGGTTCGAGGGCGATTTCTCGGCCTACGAGGAAGACAAGAAGCGCCGGCTGGGGCCGGATGCGCTCGAGCCGAAGCGGGTGAAGTACAAGAAGTTTGCGAGGTAATCGTCATCCCGACTTGATCGGGGATCTGTTGGCCATGGAGATCCTCGGGTCAAGCCCGAGGATGACATCCAAACGGCGCGGCATGCTGGAGGCATGCTTTCAGCATGACGACCGCGCGGCGGCCTGCGACCTTGATTCCGCGCGGGCTTCGCGTATGACTACGGTCCGGTTCGCGAGAGGTGCCGTTCAAACACGTGAAAGGTGGGCGCCGATATGAAACTGCATTTGATCCCCGACATGACAACCGATGAGGAGGCCGAAGCCATCCTTGAGCAAGACCTGTTCAACCTCGATTTCACCCAATTCCGGCCACTGGACCGGAACCGGCAGAACGACCCCGCCGGAGAACGGGAAGGAGACCCGTGCAACGCGACCCAAACTCCCCGTCATCCTCGGGCTTGACCCGAGGATGACATCCAAACGGGACGACGCTCGCGCACTCCCTTAGGGTGGGTTTCCAACCCACCGGTCCCGCAGCCTCACCGCAGGATGAACGCCCGCTCACGCCTCGGCCTTCTTCTCCCATTTTCCGGACGCCTCGGACCAGTATTGCGCCGAACAGCCCGCTGCTGTCAGGGCCTTCCACTGGCTTCGGGCAACGGTGACCGCGCCCGGGTCATTGCCATCAAACAGGATGCAGACCCGTTCCAGCGCCTGCACGTCGTCCGGGGCCACCTCGGCCCCGTCCACCGCCATCACGCAGACCGCGCCGTTGGGCCGCTCGACCCCGGTGGTCAGCAGCACGGGCTGGTCGGCGTCATGCGGGCCGCCCGCCAGACCGTGCGGCAGAAAGCCGTCCTCGGGGCCAAGCCACAGCTTTTGATCGAGCCAGCCCATGCGCCCGGGGTCGCGCCCGCGTACCGCCACGCGCCAACCCGCCTGAAGCGCCTTGCCCAGAAGCAGGGGCAGGGTCACCTCGAGCGGGCGTTGCGTCAGGTGATAGAAATAGGCCGCGCCCATCAGCCGCTCTCAAGCATGTCCGCGACCAGACGGTTGAGCGCCATCACGCCCCAGCCCGAGGCGCCCTTGGGGCCGTAGGGTGTGTCGGATTTCACGCTGGCGACGCCGGCGATGTCGAGATGCACCCAGGGCATGCCATCCTGAATGAAGCGGTGCAGGAATTCGGCGGCGGTGATCGTGCCCGCAGGCCGCCCGCCGGAATTCTTGATATCGGCGATCTGGCTTTTCATCATGTCGGCATAGGCCTTGCCCAGGGGCAGCCGCCACGCGCCTTCGCCCTCGGATTTCGCGGCCTTGAGGAACGCGTCGCAGAGCGCGTCGTCATTGCTCAGCACGGCGGCGTTTTCATGGCCGAGCGCCACGATGCAGGCCCCGGTGAGCGTGGCAAGGTCGATCACGCCGCGAGGGCGATAGGTTTCCTGCGCGTACCACAGCACGTCGGCGAGCAGGAGACGGCCCTCGGCATCGGTGTTGATCACCTCGATGGTGTCGCCCTTCATCGAAGTCACCACGTCGCCGGGCCGCGTGGCGCGGTCCGAGGGCATGTTCTCGACCAGGCCGACGAGGCCTACCACGTTGGCCTTGGCCCCGCGCCGCGCCAGCGTGCGCATGACGCCCGCCACGACGCCCGCGCCGCCCATGTCCATGGTCATGTCCTCCATGCCCTGCGCGGGTTTGAGGCTGATGCCGCCGGTATCGAACACCACGCCCTTGCCGACGAGCGCGAGCGGGGCCTCGCCCTTGGGCCCGCCCTGCCATTCCATCACCGCGAGCTTGGTCGGGCTGATGCTGCCATGTCCCACCGACAGGAGCGCGCCCATGCCGAGTTTCTCCATGTCCTTTTCCTCGAGCACGGTGATCTTGAGGCCGAGGTCTTTCATCGCGGCGATGCGGTTGGCGAATTCGGTGGTGGTGAGGTGATTGGCGGGCTCGCTGACCAGATCGCGGGTGAAGAACACGCCCTCGGCCACGGCGAGCGCCGGGGCGGCCTCGGCCTCGACCTCGGCGGGTTTGGCGACCATGACGGTGATCGGCCCGGCCTCGGTCTTGTCGCCGGACTTGTGCGGGGTGAATTCATAGGCGCGCAGCACCGCGCCGAGAACCACCTCGACCGGGCGTTTCAGCGAGCCGCCCAGGATCGTCAGAGCCTTGTCGCCCTTGGCCCGGCCAAGCGACACACCGGCGCGGCGGCTGTCTTCGACATTGGCGTTGCGCGGCAGCACGACGATATCGAGCGCCTCGGCAGCCAGGCCCACGGGCCAGGCCAGCGTGATCAGATCGCCTGCTTTCTTCTTGTCCAGCCCGCCGCCTTCGGCGAGGCGCGCCAGCGTGCCCTTGGTCAGCCGGTTGACCCGCCGGGCGGCCTGATCGAGCTTGCCGTCGGGGGGCAGGATCACGGCCACGCGCCCCTCGGCATGCGCGATGGCGTCGAGGTCGGTCTCGGTGAAGGAAACGGAAACGGGCGTGGTCATGAAACGGCTCCTCTCTTGGTTCGCTCCAGACCTAGCGCGGCTGGCGGCCGATGACCAGTTAGCAGTTTTCCCGCCCGGCCAATTCGGCTAGGTTGCACCCCACGATGTCAGCGGCGGGGGAAGACAGTGACCAGATTCGACAGATACAT
The DNA here is from genome assembly GCF_053628595.1 of Roseovarius sp. MBR-154. Taxonomy (NCBI): domain Bacteria; kingdom Pseudomonadati; phylum Pseudomonadota; class Alphaproteobacteria; order Rhodobacterales; family Roseobacteraceae; genus Roseovarius; species Roseovarius sp. MBR-154. Next base: position 39,197 of record NZ_JBRJGR010000008.1, on the reverse strand, counting down.
GCTGTCGCAATTCATGGTTCTGTTCGGGTTCTTCGCCCTTGTCCTGATCGCCATCTTCTGGATCAACAAGGCGGTGCGGATGTTCGACCGGCTGATCGCCGACGGGCAATCGACATGGGTGTTCATGGAATTCACCGCGCTCACGCTGCCGGGGGTGATCGGTGTGATCCTGCCGATCGCGGCCTTTGCCGCCGCAGTCTACGTCATGCACAGGCTGGTGGTCGAAAGTGAACTGACGATCATTCAGGCGACCGGCTCTTCGCCGTTGCGACTGTTGCGTGCGGTGCTGGTCTTCGGGGTGATCGTCGCGGGTCTGATGTCGGTGCTGGCGCATGTGCTGATCCCCAGCAGCCTGAGCCAGTTGCGCCTGCGGCAGGACGAGGTGTCGCGCAACATCTCGGTGAAGCTGCTGAGCGAGGGCGAGTTCCTGCATCCCGCCCCGGGTATCACCTTCTACATCCGCGAGATCACGCCCGAGGGCGAGTTGCGCGACGTGTTCCTGTCGGACCGCCGCGATCTCGACAGGACGGTGACCTATACCTCGGCGCGCGCCTATCTGGTGCAGGAGGCGCAGGATGTGCAACTTGTCATGGTGTCGGGGCTCGCCCAGACCGTGCAGCGCGACGGCAACCGGCTCTTTACCACGCATTTCGACGACTTTTCCTATGATATCAGCGACCTCATCGAGCGGGCGGCGATCAACCTCAACCGGGTGGCATTCGCGGCGACTGGCGAGATGCTGCGCGACCCGCAGGCGGTGGCCGAGCGGACCGGCCGCAGCCTCGGCGCGGTGATGGCGGAGCTGCACGGCCGCTTTACCGCGGCGCTGATGTGCGTGATCGCCGCTCTTGTGGGGTTCTGCACGCTGCTTGTTGGCCGGTTCAGCCGGTTCGGGATCTGGCGGCGCGTGGTGCTGGCCTTTGGCCTGCTGATCGCCCTCAAGGTGGTCGAAAGCGCCGTGCTGACCCCGGTTCTGGTCAATGCCGCGCTCTGGCCGTTGCTTTATCTGCCGGTGCTGAGCGGTCTTGTGATGACGCTGTCGCTGCTGTGGCTGGCGATGCATCCCGAGATGCCGGGCCGTCTTGCCCGGCGCGCCTGGCGCGGTCTGGCGGGGGCGGGCGCATGATTCTGCATCTCTATTTCGCGCGGCGTTTCCTGACCAGTTTTGCCGCCGTGGCGGCGGCCCTTGCGGTGCTGATCGTGATGATCGAACTGATGAACGAGCTGGGCGATTTTCCGGGCCAGCCGTTCCGCAACGTGCTCGGGATCGTGCTGCTCAAGATGCCCTGGTCGAATTACGAAATCCTGCCGCTGGTGATGATCCTCGCCTCGGTGGCGATGTTCCTGCGGCTGTCGCGGTCGTCTGAACTCGTGGTGCTGCGCGCCTCGGGGTGCTCGGCCATTCGCGGCCTGATGGCACCGGGCCTGGCCGCGCTCGCGATTGCGCTGGTTGCGCTGGCGGTGGGCAATCCCATCGTTGCCGCCACGTCCAAGCGCGAGCACGACCTCAGCAATCGCTACAGTGGACAGGAGACCGCCGCGCTTGCCATCGCGGCGGAGGGACTGTGGCTGCGGCAGGGGCGGACGGAGGGGCAGACCGTCATATTTGCGCTGCGCGCCAGTTCCGATCTCGGTACGCTTTTTGAACCGACTTTTCTGAATTTTGCCAGTGACGGCACGCCGCTGCGTCGGATTTATGCCGCCGAGGCGCGGCTTGGGCAGGGCCAATGGCATCTGCGCGGTGCCAAGATCTGGGACCTCGCCCGCGGCAGCAATCCCGAGGCTGCGGCCCGGCAGGTCGAGAGCCTGACCATCCCGTCGGACCTGACACAGGACCGCATCATCGACAGTTTCGGGCGGCCCCGCTATGTCTCGATCTGGGAATTGCCGAGCTTTATCGCGGCGTTGGAGGGGGCGGGTTTCTCGGCCCGCCGCTACGCCGTGTGGTATCACAGCGAGCTTGCCCGACCGGTCTTTCTGGTGGCTTTGGTGCTGATGTCGGCGGCCTTCACCATGCGCCACATGCGCGGGCGCAGTGCCGGGCTCATGGTCATGACGGCGATACTTGTTGGCTTCGGGTTGCATTACATCCGCAACTTCGCGCAGATACTGGGTGAGAGCGGGCAGATTCCGGTGCTGCTGGCGGGCTGGGCGCCACCGCTGGCGGCGCTGTGTCTCGCCATTGGGCTCTTGTTGCATCTGGAGGATGGATGACGCGTGCGGGCTCGATACTGGTGGCTTTCCTGCTCTGGGTGGGGGCGGCGCTGGCGCAGGAGGGCGCGGCGCGCGATGCGGCGATGCTGGTGGCCGACGAGGTGCGCCTCACGGCCGATGAACGCCTGATCGCCACCGGCAATGTCGAGACGCTGCACCGTGGTCGCCGTCTGACCGCGCAGGAAATCGTCTATGTCCGCGCCACCGACCGGCTGTTCATCACCGGCCCGATGACCCTGACCGAAGAGGATGGAGAGATCGTGGTCGTCGCCGACAGTGGCGAGCTTGACCGTGATCTGACCGACGGTATCCTGCGCGGGGCGCGGATCGTGATGCGCGATCAGCTGCAACTGGCCGCTCATCAGATGCGCCGCACCGACGCGCGCTACAACGAGCTTTACAAGGCATCCGTCACCTCTTGCCGGATCTGCAATTCGGGGCAGCCGCCGCTCTGGCAGATCCGCGCCGAGCGGATGGTCCACGATCAGCAGAAACGTCAGATCTATTTTCACAACGCCCAGTTCCGCATTCTCGACGTGCCGGTCTTTTATCTGCCGCGCCTGCGGCTGCCCGATCCCACGGTCGAGCGCGCGACCGGTTTTCTGGTGCCGACGATCATCAATTCCAGCCTGCTGGGCACCGGCGTGCGGGTGCCGTTCTTCATCCGCATGGGCGATCATCGCGATCTGACGCTGGCACCGTTTTACGGCACTGATTCACGACGGCTCGAGCTGCGCTATCGTCAGGCGTTCCGGACCGGCGAGATCGAGTTCAATGGCGCCATCTCGGATGACGATTTCAGCCCGAAGGACACAAGGGGCTATATCTTCGGCGAGGGGCGGTTTGATCTGCCGCGCGACTTTACCCTGCGGTTCAACGTCGAATGGACCAGCGACGATGCGTTTCTGCTCGATCACGGGTTTTCCAGCAAGGACCGGCTGGAGAGCGAGATTTCCATCGAGCGGGCGCGCCGTGACGAATTCATGCGCGGGGCGTTCACGCTGGTCGATTCGCTGCGCGTGGGCGAGCGCAATGCGACGCTGCCGACGATCATCGGCAATGCCGAATACGAACGCCGGTTCTTTCCGTCCCGTCTGGGTGGCGAGTTGCGGTTTTCCGCCACGGCGCATAGCCACGCGAGGACCTCGGATCTGATCACCGACGGGCCCGACCCCGACCGTTTTGCCGATGGCCGCGATGTCACGCGCTTTACCTCGAGCCTCGACTGGCAGCGTGACTGGATCCTGGGGGCGGGGGTGCGCGCCGATATCCGCACCGGGCTTACGCTCGATCATTTCGAGATCAACCAGATCGGCACCACCGCACGCGATCAGGCCACCGAGATCACGCCGAGTGCGGCGGTCCGCCTGCGCTGGCCGCTGATGAAGACCGGCTTGGGCGGGGTCAGCCATGTCATCGAACCGGTGGTGCAACTGGCCTGGTCGGGCGGATCGAATCCCGATATCCCGCAGGATGAGACCACCGCGATCGAATTCGACGAGGGCAATCTCTTCAACGTGTCGCGATTCAACGCCCCCGACCGGCGCGAGCGTGGCTATAGCGGCGCCTATGGCCTGAGCTATTCGCGTATCGACCCCACCGGCTGGGAGGGCAGGCTCGCCCTGGGCCAGGTGTTCCGCGACGAGCGGCTGTTCGAATCCGATGGCAGCACCAGTTTCACCCGCTCCTCGGGTTTGCGCGACCGGAGCTCGGATCTGCTGATCGCGGCGCAGTTGCGCACGATGGGCGGGCTTGTCCTGACCGGGCGCAGCCTGTTCAACGAGATGTTCGACGCCACCAAGGCCGAGGCCCGCGCCAGTTGGCGCAATGACCGCACGGATATCGGCGCGACCTATATCTGGCTGGTCAGCGACCCGCGCGAGGGCCGCAATTCGAGCGTGTCGGAATGGTCCATCGACGGCAGCTATCGCTTTGCCCGGCATTGGACCGCCAGCGGCGAGTGGCGCTACGATACCGCTGCTGATCGCAGCGTGCGCGCGGGTGCGGGGATGACCTATTCCAACGAATGCGTGGATATCACGCTTTCCGTCTCGCGCCGGTTCACCTCGTCGACTATCCTTGAACCCGAGACCAACATCGGCTTTACGGTGGCGCTACAGGGCTTTTCGGCCGCAGCGCGGAACCAGAGCTTTACACGCAAATGCAGGAACTGATCAGCATGACCCCGACTTTCCGCCGCCTCACGGCCCGCCTGGCCCTGACCGTTGTCGTGGCCGTTATCGGCATGGCGCTTCCGGGCGTGCCGACGGCGGCGCAAAATCTGTTTGAACCGGTGATTTTCGTGAACGATCAGGCCATCACCCGCTACGAGTTGCAGCAGCGCGCGCGCATGCTGACGCTGTTTCGCGCGCCGGGCGACCCAGGTCAGCTGGCCCGCGAGCAGCTGATCGAGGAGCGGATCAAGCTCGATGCGGCGCGCGGCGTGGGGCTTACCCTTGACGACGAGGCGGTGCGCACCGGCATGGAGGAATTCGCCGGGCGTGCGAACATGACCGGCGAGCAACTGATCGCGGCGCTTGAACAATCCGGTGTCTCGGAGGAATCCTTTCGCGAATTCGTGCGCGCCGGGATCACCTGGCGCGAGTTCACCCGCGCGCGCTTTGCCTCGCGCGTGTCGGTCAGCGAGTCCGATCTTGAGCGTGCGACACAGGCGCTGACCGGCGGGTCTTCGGTGCGGGTGCTGCTGTCGGAGATCATCCTGCCGATCAACAGCCTGGAGGAGGCCGAGGCGCAGCAGGATCTCGCCGCGCGCATTGCCACGGCCGATACCGAGGCCGAGTTTGCGGCCCTTGCACGGCAGCATTCCGCCGCCGGTTCCGCTGGCCAGGGCGGGCGGATGAACTGGACCCAGGCCAGCGACCTGCCGCCGGGGCTGCGCCAGATCGTGCTTGCGCTGGCCCCGGGCGAGGTGTCGGACCCGCTGCCCATCGACGGGGCGATTGCGCTGTTCTTCCTGCGCGACATCGAGGAGACCGCCGTCTCTACACCGGAATTTTCAGCGATCGAATACGCCGCATATTACATTCCGGGCGGGCGTCGGGAGGAGGCGTTGCGACGAGCAGCGGAGGTGCGCGCCGAGGTCGATACCTGTGACGACCTCTATGGCGTGGCCAAGGATCAGCCGCCTGAGGTGCTGGAGCGCGGCTCCAAGGCCCCCGAGGAGATCCCCGCAGATATCGCCGCGGAACTGGCGCGGCTCGATCCCGGCGAAACCTCGGCCAATGTCACCCGGTCGAACGGGCAGACGCTTGTCTTCCTGATGCTTTGCGGCCGCACGCCCAAGCTGGATGGCGAGCAGCCCACGGTCGAGGATCTGTCGAACTTCATCCGCAACCAGCGGATCGAGTCCTTTGCCAACGGCTTTCTGGAGCAGCTGCGCGCCGAGGCGCGGATCGTCGAGCGATGAGCGTTCCGGTCGCGCTCACCTGTGGCGAGCCGTCCGGCATCGGCCCCGAGATCGCCGCCGCCGCCTGGGGCGCGCTGAGGGATGACCTGGCGTTCTTCCTGATCGGCGATCCGGCGCATCTGCCCGAGGACACGCCGCATGTGGTGATCGACCACCCCGCCGAGGCGATGGCGGCCTGCGCGCAGGCCCTGCCGGTGCTGCGGCATGATTTCGCCGGGGCCCGCACCCCGGGCACGCCACAGCCTGCGCAGGCGCAGGGTGTGATCGACGTGATCGCGCGGGGGGTGCGGTTGGTGCAGGCGGATGAGGCGCTTGCGCTCTGCACCGCGCCGATTCACAAGCAGGCGCTACAGGAGGGGGCGGGCTTCGCCTTTCCCGGCCATACCGAGTATCTGGCGCATCTGGCGGGGGTCGAGCGTGTGGTGATGATGCTGGCCTCGGATGCGTTGCGCGTCGTGCCCGCGACGATTCATATCCCGCTGAAGGACGTGCCGCAGGCGCTGACCGCCGAGGTGTTGGAGCAGACGATCCGTATCACCCACGCCGCGCTGATTCGCGATTTCGGTATCAGTGCCCCGCGTCTTGCTGTCGCCGGGCTGAACCCGCATGCGGGTGAGGGCGGGCGCATGGGGGCTGAGGAGATCGAGGTGATCGCGCCGGTGCTGGAGCGGCTGCGTGGTGAGGGGATTGATCTGCGCGGGCCGCTGTCGGCGGATACGATGTTTCATTCCGGTGCGCGGGCGGGGTATGATGCGGCCATCGCCATGTATCATGATCAGGCGCTCATCCCGATCAAGACGCTGGATTTCGACCGGGGCGTGAATGTCACGCTCGGGCTGCCGTTCATCCGCACCTCACCCGATCATGGCACTGCACTCGACATTGCGGGGAAGGGGGTGGCCAACCCGACCTCGCTGATCGAGGCGCTGCGCATGGCGCAGGCCATGGGCCGGGCGCGGCGGGGATGAGCCGGCTTGACGACCTGCCGCCGCTGGCACGCGTGATTGCGGCGCATGGCCTGTCGGCGCGCAAGTCCTTGGGGCAGAATTTCCTGCTGGATCTGAACCTGACCGCCAAGATCGCGCGGCAGGCGGGCGATCTGACGGGCTGCGATGTGCTCGAGATCGGGCCCGGGCCCGGCGGGCTGACGCGCGGTCTGCTGACGGAGGGCGCGCGCCGGGTGCTGGCCATCGAGAAGGACGCGCGGTGCCTGCCTGCCCTGCAAGAGATCGCGGCGGTTTCGGACGGGCGGCTTGAAGTGATCAATGGCGATGCGCTCGACATCGACCCGCTGGCGCATCTGACGCCGCCGATCCGGGTGGTGGCGAACCTGCCCTATAATGTAGGTACGGAGTTGCTGATCCGCTGGCTGACGCCGCGAGACTGGCCGCCGTTCTGGCAATCGCTGACGCTGATGTTCCAGCGCGAGGTGGCCGAGCGGATCGTTGCTGTGCCCGGATCGAAAGCTTATGGGCGGCTCGCCCTGCTGGCGCAATGGCGGGCAGAGCCGCGCATCGTGATGCACCTGCCGCCCGGGGCCTTCACGCCGCCGCCCAAGGTGTCGAGCGCGGTGGTGCATCTGACGGCGCTGGCCGCGCCGCGCTATCCGGCCGATCCGAAGATCCTCGAACAGGTCGTGGCGCGCGCCTTTAACCAGCGCCGCAAGATGTTGCGCGCGGCGCTCAAGGGCGCGGCCCCGGATATCGAGGATCGGCTCCGGGCCGCCAGGATCGAGCCCACCGACCGCGCCGAGACAGTCGATCTGGAACGGTTCTGCGCCCTTGCCCGGCGCATGCCGGGTGGCGCGGAGGCCTGATCGGGGCGCGGGCGGCCCTTAACGCAAGCCGCGCTTTGCCAGATCGAGTGCCAGGTCGCGCATCAACCGGGCGCGCGCGGCAGCAAGCGCCTCGGGGGTGGTCTCGGCCCCGATCCCGGTTTGCAGATCGAAGAGGCGCGCGCGGTCCGGCCCGTCCTCGGCGCTCACGAAATATTGACCCGAGAGGCGAAACGCGCCATCCGCGCGGGCGAGCATCTCTTCGACGCGGATCTCCACCTCGGCAGCGGCGGGGTCGAGAAAGGGCCACGGCTCTGATGCGACGCGTGCGCCGGTGATCTCGGTCAGAAGACGCGCCAGTTCCAGGGTCATCGCGCGGCTTGGATCGTCGGCCCACAAGAGCCCGCCGCTGTCGCGCAGGCGGCCTGTGGCATCGGCGGTAAAGATCGCCTCGCCCGCCGCATAGGTGGGCAGCGAAACATTGCGCAGGGCGACGGTCGCATGCGCGATGCGCTGTGTCTCCGAAACCTCCGCGCGCGGGACGGCGAGGCGCTCTTGGGGGGCCGAGGCGCAGGCGGCCAGCAGGGACAGGGCGGCGAGGCAGGTGATGGAAAGGGATTTGAACATGGCTCAGCGTCCTCGGATCAGGGAACTTGGGTTGCGCTCGAGCGCGCGGGCGAGCGAGGCGACGGCCTTGGCGGCGGCCTCGACCTCGCGCAGGGCGGCGCGGGCGTCGCGCCCGACCCCGCCCTGTGCCTGATAGCCTTCGAGCGTGGTATTGGCGCGCGAAAGCACGCCGCGCGCCTCGGCGATGAGGCCGGGAAGATCATTTCCGGCCTCGGCGAAAGTGTCGGCGGCGCTGCGGGCCGAGTCGAGGGCTGCGACGGCATTGTCGACGACGCCGCCCGCGCGCAATTCTTCCAGCACGAGGGCCAGTTCGCCAAGCGCGCTGTTGAGTTGGCCGGGTAGGGCGCGGGTGTCCTCCTGCCCGATCAGGCGCTCGGCGCTGGCCAGCAGCGCCGAGAGATCGGCGGCCAGCACATCGAGTTCGACCTCGCCTGCACGCGCGGCGACGGCATCGAGCCGGTCGATGAGCCGGGGCAGGCCTTCGGTCGCGCTACCGACGCTGCGCGCGGCCTCTGCCGCCTCGTCCAGCAGGCTGGAAACGCGGGCCGCGAGCGCCTGCTCGTTGATCTGCGCGATCAGCGTTTCCAATTCGGCCAGCGTGGCGTCGAGCCGCGCGGGCAGGGCCTGCGCCTCGGTCAGCAGCGCGTTGACATTGCCGGGCACGGCGCGGGTGTCGTCGCTGGCAATCAACGTGTTGGCGTTCTGCATGAGGGTGATGGCCTGCGCCATGACCTCCTCGACCGGCAGGGCGTTGATCCGCTCGAACACGCCCTCGGCGGTGGCCGAGACATCGGAGATCTCGCTGTCGGTGGCGGGCAGGACCGGCGGTGCGCCTTCGGTCTGGGTGATCTGCGCCTCGGGGGCATTCGGCACCTCGATCAGTTCGACCTTGAGCCCGCCTGTCAGGATCGACGCGGTGGCCAGCCGCGCGCGCAGGCCCTCGGCGACCCGCTCGCGCAGGAAATCGAGCGCGTTCTCGGTGCCATTCTCGCCATCAAGGCCAAGCCGTCCGGGCCGGATCGCCAAGGTGACGGCAAGGCGCACGTTGCCATCGCCGAACCGCGCCTCGTCCACCATGCCGTTGAGCGCTTCGACCTCGCCGATGCGCAGCCCGTTCAACTCCACCGGCGCGCCGGTGGACAGGCCGGTGATGTTCTCGTCGAAGATCACCGAGAGCGTCAGCGCCTCGCCCTCGTTGCCGGAAAAGATGCTGGCCCGCGCCTCTGATTCCTCGGCAAAGACGGTAAATCGCGCGCCGGGGTCGACGGAAGTGCCGCCCGACAGCATCGTATCGAACGTGATGCCGCCCGAAACCAGCGAGGCAAGGGACGAGAAATCGACCGAAGCCCCGCCCGGACCGAAGGAAAACGAGAACCCCGAGGCATCCCAGAACCGCGTCGCGCTGTTGATCAGTCGGTCATGTGGCGCGAAGATCACCGCCTCGGCCTCGGCGGTGCTGCCCTCGGAGGAAATGACCGGTTTGCCAATGCGGCCCACCTCGATCCCGCGATAGAGGATCGGCGCGTTCTCGGTCAGGGCAGCCCCGCCCGCGGCGCGCAGTGTCAGCCGCAATCCGGGATCGCCCAGGCGTTCCAGCGGGGCATCGGCCAAACCTTCGAAGCGCGTGGCCGCCGTGCCCGGCTCGGCATCCCAAAGCCCTTCGATGAAGACGCCCGACAGCACGGTGTCGAGGCCGGAGACGCCCTGCGTCGTGACCTGCGGGCGCACCACCCAGAAGCGCGCATCGTTGTCCACGTAAGGTGCGACACCCTGATCCAGCCGCACCTTGACCAGCACCTGGCCCAGGCCATCGGCAAAACCCACCTCCTCGACCAGCCCGATCTTGACGTCGCGGTAGCGCAATTCCGTCGCGCCGGCGCGCACGCCGCTGGCGTTCTCAAACCCGATCTCGATCAGCGGGCCGCGATCCGCGTAGTTCCGCCAGGCGATGGCCAGCACCACGACGAGCGCCACGAGCGGCACGATCCAGACAATCGACAGCCGTTGCCAGACCGGGCGGCTGGCCGCAGAAACCGGGGCCTCGGGCGGGGATGTGGTTTCGTCACTCAAGCGGTACGCTCCTTCGGTTTGCGGGCGGGCGGCGCGCCCTCGGCGCTGTCCCAGATCAGGCGGCTGTCAAAGCTCTGCGCCGACAGCATGGTGAAGATCACCGAGAGGGCGAAGAACAGGCTTGCCCGCCCCGGCGTGATCGTTGCCAGCGCCTGAAGCTGCACCAGCGAGGACAGGATGGCCACCACGAAAACGTCGATCATCGACCAGCGCCCGATATATTCCACCACCTCATAAAGCCGGTGCCGCCACGCCTCGGAGATCTGCGGCCCGTGCCGGACCCCGATGGCGAGCCCGGCGAGCACCACGAACTTGCCCACCGGGATGAGGACGCTGGCGATCAGGATGATCGTCGCCACCCCCCAGTTGCCATGTCTTGCCAGGTCAACCGCGCCGCCGACGATGGTGTCGCTCTGCGTGCTGACCAGGGTGCGGGTTTCCAGCATCGGATAGATATTGGCCGGGATATAGCAGCCCAGCCCGACCAGCCACCAGGCCCAGACCTTTTGCAGTGACATCGTATCGCGCGACTGCAAGCGGCTGCCGCAACGCGGGCAGTGCGCGGTGCCTGCGGGCGCGGGGCGGGTGCAGCGGGTACAGCCTACGAGCCCCTGCTCCCGCGCGGTTTTCACTCCTTCAGGGAGGCCCATATCGAATACCTGCACATCAATCGGTCACTCGCCACCACGACCACCACAAGCGCGGCGAAGAGCCAGGCGGCGGGGCCGAAGAACACCTCGGCCAGATCGCTCAGTTTGACAAGGGCCACGGCACAGCCAAGCGCGAAAATCTCGGCCATCGACCAGGGCAAAAGCTCCTCCGAGAAGCGGAACGCATTGCGGGCATGCGGTGCGGGCGGCCGGTCGCGGATGATCGGGGCGAGCACATAGATCAGCAGGATCAGCCGCAGCGCCGGGATGATCACGATGAACAGGAGCACCGCCACCGCAAGCACCGACAGCAGCCCCGAAAAGGCAAAGGCGGTATCGAGCACCGACGCTTCATTGCGCACCCCGCCCGCGCCGATGGCGAGAAACGGAAACACCGTCGCCGCCGCGATCAGGATCAGCACCGTCAGCGCGAGCGCGATCAGCTGCGTGCCCGCCTTGCGCCGGGGCGCGATCAGCACGGTATGACAGCGCCCGCAATAGGCCCGCTCGCGCGCGGCCACGGGCGGTGCGCGATAGACCAGATCGCAGGTCGGGCAGACGATCATCGCGTCCAGATCGGTGTCGGTGGCGTGCATCGGCTGTGATCCTCTTGCCAGCATCCCGGGCAAGGGGTCAGAGTGGGGTATGCAGTGCTGGAACTCAAGCCCTGTGCCCCGGACCGGCGGCGACATGTCGCCTTTGACGGCGTGGGTTGCGTGGCTTTGGACGCGCTGTGCCCGGTCTGCTCTTGGTTGCTTGGGCGACGGGCTGAGGGGAGGATTGCGGACTTTGCTGGCGATTGCCGAACTTGCCTCACGGTTGATAATGGCCTGAAGCAGTCATAGCACCCCGCCAGAAGGTGTTGCGCGGTCGCAGGGCCGGGGACTGGCGATGCAACGTGTGTGGCAGGTACTTTATCCCGGCAAAACCCGTGTAACCCCAACACGTTGCGCAACCCCTCAAATCGCCAGGCCGCGGGACGGCCCGGCGATCGCGCGGCACCTTCGGTGCGTTTCGCGCGGGATGCGGCAAAGGCAGATCAAGGCCAAAACGCCCACCGCCTCAACGCGCCGCTATGGGCAAGTCGGGCTTCGAGCTGTCATCTGACCGTTCCGCTCAAGGATGCCGGACCAGCGCCCGCGCGTCCGCTGCCCCCGCGCCCGCTGCCATTGTGCATCTCATGCCGGGTGGGCACGACTACCGGATGATGATCTCGTCGCTGCGCATCACGCCCAACACGTCGCGGGCCTGTTCGTCGAGCAGGTCGAGATCGAGATAGTCGTCCGAGAGCCGCTGCGTCAGGTTTTCCATCCGCGTGACGCGGGCCTCGAGCGTGTCAAGCTGGGCGCGCAGTTCGGCGCTTTGCGCCTCGATCTCGGCGCGGCGGAAGAGGCCGAAATCGCCCTGCACGGCGGCAAAGGTGAAATAGGCCCCCATGAAGAACGCCACGGTGAAGAAGATCAGCGTGCCCCAGGGGCGGTTGCGGGGGGTCATGATGTGCCTTGCCTCGTTGCGCCGCCTCTTGCCGGACGATCGCGCGTAGCATGCCACAGGCCATTTGCTTTGTGAATCCCCTTTCGCCCGGAATTCCAGCGCTTTAGCATTGCAGGATAAAAGGAGGCCCGCCATGTCCCAGATCCCTGCGCAGGACGCGCTAGCCACCCATGAGGTCCTGAACCAGCCCGCGCCGCGCGGCGATCTGGATCTGTGGGGCGATGATCCGGCGGTGCAGACCCATGCCGTGGCGGCGGGGGCGGATGCGGCGCATCTGGCGGGCTATGGTGCCAGGATCGGGACGCAGGCGATGCGCGCGGCGGGGCGCGATGCCAACCGGCAGCCGCCCGAATTGCTGCTGTTCGACGCGGGCGGGCGCAGGCTCGACGAGGTGCGTTTTCACCCCGCCTATCACGATCTGATGCAGACGGGGATCGGCGCGGGCTATGCCGCGCTGCCGTGGGAGGGGGCGCAGGGTGGCCATGCCACCCATGCCGCGATGGTCTATCTTACCTCTCAGGTGGAGCCGGGCGTGTGCTGTCCGATGACCATGACCTATGCCGCGATCCCGGCGCTGCGGGCGGACAAGGCGCTGCTGGGCGAGTGGGTGCCGAAGCTGACGGCGCGCCTCTATGATCCCGCCGCCCGACCGCTGGCGCGTAAGGCGGGGGCCACCCTGGGCATGGCGATGACCGAGAAACAGGGTGGCTCGGACATTCGCGCCAATGCCACGCGGGCGGTGGCCGAGGGCGATCATTACCGGCTGACCGGGCATAAATGGTTCTGCTCCGCGCCGATGTCGGACGGGTTCCTGACGCTGGCGCAGGCCGAGGGTGGGCTCACCTGTTTTCTGGTGCCGCGCTGGCTGGAGGGGGGGCGCAACGGCATTCATATCCAGCGATTGAAGGACAAGCTGGGCAACCGCGCCAATGCCTCTGCCGAGATCGAGTATCACGGCGCGCTTAGCTACCGGCTGGGCGAGGAGGGCGCGGGGGTGCGCACGATCCTCGAGATGGTGCATCACACAAGGCTCGATACCGCGATGGCGCCTGCGGGGCTGATGCGCGCCGCGCTCGATCATGCCGGCCATTGGGCGCGGCATCGCAGCGCGTTCCAGAAGCAGTTGATCGACCAACCCTTGATGCGGTCGGTGCTGGCCGATCTGGTGCTCGATTGGGAGGGGACGCTGGCCTTGGGGATGCACGTGGCGCGGGCGTTTGACGGCAGCAGCCCGCGCGACCGCGCCTTTGCCCGGCTGGGCGTCGCGCTGGCCAAGTTTCTCGGCAACAAGCTGTGCCCCGGGCTGGTCTATGAGGCGATGGAGGCGATGGGCGGCATGGGCTATGTCGAGGACACGCCCCTGCCGCTGCTCTATCGCGAGGCGCCGCTCAATTCGATCTGGGAGGGGTCGGGCAACGTGATCTGTCTCGATATCCTGCGCACGCTGGCGAAGGAGCCGCTGGCGGGCGAGGCGCTGTCAGAGGAGCTGGCGCAGGTGGAAGGGCAGGACAGGCGCTTTGACGCGGCGCTGCGCGCGCATATGCAAATCTTTCCCAAGCCCCCCGAGGAGGCGCAGGCGCGCTGGTATGCCGAGAGCCTCGCCACATTGCTCACCGCTTCGGTGCTGCTGCGCCACGCGCCGGATGCCGTGGCCGGGGCCTATATCGCCACCCGTCTGAGCGATCCGCGCGGGCGGGTCGCGGGCGCGATTGGCGGGATTGATACGGGCGCGGTGCTGTCGCGGCTGGGGAGTTAAAATAAATTCCCAAATGTGAATATGTTTGATGTAGATCAAGGCTGCGTGGGACGAGGCGCTTTTAGGGTGCCGGTGTGAAAGAGAGATACTGAATTCACCTTAAACCCGAGAGGTTCCCATGCGTAAATTCCTGACCGCCGCCGCCCTTGGACTTGCCACGCTGGCCGCACCTGCAGCCGAGGCCGAAGAGGCCAAACAGATGGTCACCATCCTGACCAGCGAAGAGCCGCAGACGCAGCTCATGTCGATGGTGCTGACCATGCAATCCATGCAGGCGGGGGCCGGGGCCTATGTGCTCTTGTGCGGCCCGGCGGGCGATCTGGCACTCAAGGACGCGCCCGAGGCCGCCACCGCGCCGCAACCGCCCAAGGGGATGAGCCCGCAACTGCTGATGCAGAAGATCATGGAGCAGGGCGCCACGGTTGAGGTCTGTGCAATCTACCTGCCGGGCAAGGGCGTTGCGCAGGACGCGCTCCTCGACGGGATCGGCGCGGCCAAGCCGCCTGCGGTGGCCAAGCGCCTTTTGGCGGATGACACGCGGATCATGTCGTTCTGAGCGATCCCGGTGCCGGTGGCCGGGCGTTCGTCAGGCCACCGCATGCGCCAGCGCGCATTGTTTCCACAACGTCGTGAGCGCCGTCACCAGATGGTCGATATCGGCATCCGAATGCAGCGGGCCGGGGGTGAAGCGGAGCCGTTCGGTGCCCTTGGGCACGGTGGGATAGTTGATCGGCTGCACGTAGATGCCCCAGTCGCGCATCAGGATATCTGCGAGCATCCGGCATTTCACCGGGTCCTTGATCATCACCGGGATGATGTGGCTGTCGTTGTCGAGATGCGGGATGCCACGCGCGTCGAGGAGGCTACGCAGCCGGGCCACTTGCGCGCGCTGCGCCTGCCGCTCGTCGTCCGACTGCTTGAGATGCGCGATGCTGGCGGTCGCGGCGGCGGCCACGGCGGGGGGCAGGGCGGTGGTGAAGATGAAGCCACTGGCAAACGAACGGATGAAATCGCACAGGCTGGCGGAGCCGGTGACATAGCCGCCCATGCAGCCATAGGCCTTGCCCAATGTGCCTTCGATCAGGGTGATGCGATCCGCGAGGCCGCGTTCCTCGGAGACGCCACCACCGCGCGGCCCATAGAGGCCCACCGCGTGCACCTCGTCGAGATAGGTCAGCGCGCCGTGTTTCTCGGCGACTTCGACGATCTCCTCCATCGGGCTGATGTCACCATCCATCGAATAGACGCTCTCAAAGGCGACGATCTTGGGCGCGTTGGCGGGCAGGCGGGCCAGCTTGCGGTCGAGATCCTCGGGGTCATTGTGCTTCCAGATCACCTTTTGCGCGCGGCTGTGGCGGATGCCCTCGATCATGCTGGCATGGTTGAGCTCGTCCGAGAGGATCACCGCGTCGGGCAACCGGCTGCCAAGCGTCGAGAGGGCCGCCCAGTTCGACACGTAGCCAGAGGTGAAGAGGAGCGCGTCCTCCTTGCCATGCAGGTCGGCCAGTTCACGCTCGAGCAGCAGGTGGTGGTGATTGGTGCCCGAGATGTTGCGGGTGCCGCCCGCGCCGGTGCCGCATTGGTCGATCGCGTCTTTCATGGCCTGCCGCACCACCGGGTGCTGCCCCATGCCGAGATAGTCGTTGGAGCACCAGACGGTCACTTCGTCAGGGGCCTCGGCATCATGGCTCTTGGCCTTGGGAAACGCGCCACAGCGCCGCTCCAGCTCGGCGAAAACGCGGTAATTTCCTTCTTCGCGCAGGGTGTCCAGTTGCGCGTCGAACATGGCGTCAAAATCCATGATGTCCCTCCGGTCTTGTCTTTTTAGGTGCATGTTTGGGCGCGGGCAGCATCCAGCGCCAGAGTTTCGCGTCAGGCACCGGCAGCACCATCAGCCAATGTTCGAGAAGCGCCAGCGCGGTGATCGCCGACAAGAGCGCAAAGCCCACCACCTCGGCAGGTTGTCCCGCGGAGTAGAGCCGCTCCAGCCAGCAGGCCACGGCGAGGCTGAGCGCGGTGACTGAGCCGGGGAAGAACCAGCCCACGGGCGCGATCCGGAAATGGCTGCCCAGATGCGAGAGCGCGCGGGGGATGAACTCGGTATTGATGCGCGGCACGCCGAAATAGAGGTTCAACTTGGCGGTGACGCGCGCGAAATAGAGCACCGTGAACGTCCAGAGTCCGACGCTGTTGGCGGCCTCATGGCCGAAGATCCAGACAAGGATCAGCACGCCCGTGAGCAGCATCTCGTGATAGGCGACGGTGCCCCAGGCGCGGAGGAACCGCTCCCATTCCGGCAGATGCGCGGGGCAGGGGCGGCGGTTCGGCCCGGTGATGGCGCCGGTGAGAAAGCTGAGCTCGATCCAGCCCCAGATTGCCAGTGCCGAGAGGAACGCGCCATAGGTCGCACCCACGCCGGTCAGGCCCGATGTCGCCTCATAGCCCCAGATGCCTGCGCCCAGCACCGGCAGCGCCAAGATCACCGGGCGGCGGCCCGCCGCATCACCCCGCCGTTCGCAGAGGCGGACGATCAAAAGGATCACCCCGGTGGCGAACCACCAGAGAAAAAGCGCCATCAGGGCTGCGATCCAGGGGCTATGCACGTCTATTCCTTCATCTTGCCAGAAATATTCCGGGGGGTGTGGGGGGCTGGCCCCCCCACCTTTCTCAGTAAGCAGGCTCCAGCCGGGTGCTGGCGGGCACCACGTGTTTCTTGGCCGGGATGGTATAGAGCCCGACAAAGGCCGCCGCCGCCCGTGTCTGCGCGCCGAGGCTCCTCAGCCATGCGCCCACCCCCTTCTCCGCCTTGGCGCGGGCCAGATCGGCATTGGCCTTTTGCAGCCGCACCAGACCCGCCTGCCAGCGCGGGTTGTCGATATCGAGCGTGATCGGGAAGATCTGCTTGGTGAGCTCGGAGGTCTTGGTGAAGACCTCGTTGGCGTACCAGTCCGGATCGACGCCGAGGGCGGCGTGGAACTTGGGCCGCTGGTGGTCGCGGACATACATCGTGGCGTAAACGGCGGTGAGGAAAAACTTGATCCAGAGGACGTTCTTGCCGGAGGTCAGCTTGGGGTCGGTCTTCATCAGCAGGGCAAAGGCCTCGCCGTGGCTGAACTCGTCATTGCACCACTCGTGGAACCATTTGAAGATCGGGTGAAAACGGTGCTCGGGATGCTGTTCCAGATGCCGGAAGATCGTGATGTAGCGGGCATAGCCGATTTTTTCGCTGAGATAGGTGGCGTAGTAGATGAATTTGGGCCGGAAATAGGTGTATTTCTTCTTCTGGGTCAGGAACCCGAGGTTCACCGCCACCCCCGCCTCGCGCAGGGCGTCGTTGATGAAGCCCGCGTGCCGGGCCTCGTCGCGCGCCATAAGTTGGAAAAGCTGCGTGATGTCCTTGTTGTTGCCGCGCCGCTTCATTTCCTTGTAGAGCACGCAGCCCGAGAACTCGGCGGTGCAAGAGGAGATCAGGAAGTCGATGAACTCCTTCCTCAGACCCGGCTCCATCCCGTCCCAATCGACGTGGTCCCAGTCTTCGTTCTTCTTGAAATGGCCCTTGTTGGGGTCAGACTCCATCTGGTCGATGAGCTTGTCCCAATCGGCGCGGACGGAAGAGACGTCGATCGCGTCAAGTTCGTCGAAATCGGTGGTATAAAAGCGCGGCGTCAGCAGCGTGTTCTGCATCGCCACCTCGGTCGCGGCCTTGCTGTCGAATTTGGCCTGTTCTTCCTGGATGGCGAGGCCTTCTTCGACCGTGGTCGCGTCGGCGGAATGTTTCACAAGGGCATTCATAGCGTCACCTCCTCGGAGAACGAGAATTCGCAAAGCTCCATCACCTCGAAATCCCCGGTCATCCGGGTCCAGAGGCGCTCCAGCCCGCTGGCGCGGATGATGGTGGCGTCGCGGTCCTCGATCACGATCTCGCCGAAGGGCGCCATGATCTCGGGGCCGTGCACCTTCACCTCGTCGCCCGGATAGACCGTGGCACCGTTGTTGAAGCGCACATGCGCGTGGAGCGATTCAAACTTGTGACTGATTTCAACCGTACAGGGCGCGTGTTCGATTTCCTTGGTAAGCCATCCCATTATTGGCCTCCTTTCTCAGTTTGCCAGCAGCTTTGCGAAGGCTGCGGCGTTATCCGCGCCGAACCCCATGAGGTCGGCGCGCCAGCCTGTGCTGGGGTCGTGGATCGAGAGGCGGCCGTTTTCGTGCTGCCTCACGGTGACGGGCCCGGTGCGGGCCACGTCGTGCTTGATGCGTTCGCGGTTGATCACCCGCTCGACACCGGCGATGAAACCGCCCTCTTCTGGGGACAGCTTGGCGATGACGCTGCCATTGGCGTCGAGCACGGTGGCGCGGCCGCCCACGTCGCCCGAGAGGAACATCTGCCGTTCCAGCAACACCGGGCTTTGGGGTGGGGTCGAGACGAGCGGCGCGTCGGTGAGCCGCGCGTAGCTGACGATGGCCAGCACCGACAGCACCAGCACCAGCATCGCGCGGACCATCATCCGCGGGACAAGGTCACGGTCGCTCGGGGTCTTGTATCTCGGGGCGCTTGCGTCACTCATCGTCTGGGCTCCTGTGGTTACTCAGCCGCCATCGCGGGCTGCGGTGCGGCGCGCTCGACGCGGGGCGTGGCGATCCACGTCTCGGCGGCCTCGGAGATCATCGCGGCGATGCGATCGGCCTCGGGGATGCAGCGCAGCGCGGGCTGCGTGCGGCGCATCACCCAGGGGCGCACATGTGGCCAGCACACCAGATACGACAGGCGCGTGTCGCCCATCAGGTCAAAGGCGATGGTGCCGGTGCCGCGCTTGCCGGGCTTGTAATCGGCGCGTCCGATCTGGGTGTAGGGCAGGTTGAGCGTCACCGTGAGCGCCGCCCCGATCCGCATGGCCACGCGGCGGTTGGTCACCGTGTAGACGGTGGCGCGGGCCTGCACATAGCCCACGATCATCAGCATCGCGCAGACCACCGCCCCCATGATCACGAGTGGCAGCGCGGCGGCAAAGGCGGTGACCAGCGGCATCTGGTCCATCAGCGTGATGAACCGCCACGCCGCCAGCACCCCGAAATAGCCCGCGACCCAGGGCAGGCTCAGCGCCTCGACGCTCAGCCGCCACCAATCGGGCTTGCCCTGCCACAGGATACGCTCGCCCTCGGGCGGGGTCTCGGGCAGGCCGGGGACGGGTTCAACGGCAAAGTCGTCATGGCTCATGGTCTTGGTCCTTATCCCAGTTGCGGCTCGAGCCGCGCCTCGGAGGCGTAAAGCGTGCCGCCGCCGTAATAGCCCGCGATCTTGTCCTCTTCGAGCAGCGTCACCTGGCGCGGTGAGGCATGCACCGGCACGCCCGCGAAATGCTTGCCGAAGATCGAGCGGATCTGCACCCGGTCGGAACGGATGCGCGCGAAGGTCATCGGCACCAGCCGCTTGCCCTCGCCCCAGGGGGCCTGCAATTCGATCTCGAGATAGCGCACCAGCTGCTCGGGTTCGTCAAGCCACATGTCGGTGACGGTGCCCACGACCTCATGATCGCCGGCCTGCACCTCGAGGCCGCGTGGATCACGGCCGGCGGCCACCACGAAATGCTCGGTCGCCGACATCGGCACGATCTTGGGGTGGCCGTGGCCGTCAAGCTCGGGGATGTCGCGGCGCGGGGCCCAAGAGGCAGGGCCGACACCATCGGCCAGCGGATCGCCCGTTGGCACGAAGGGAAAGCCGTTGCCATGGGCGGTCTTGGCGAGTGCGATATCGGTGCGGTCGGGGTTCTGGCCCGAGGGCACGGTCACCTCGCCACGGCCATGCGGCAGTTTGAAGGTCTTGTCGCTCGGCACCGGGAACAGCCCCTGATTGGCCGACGGGTTGCCGTCGTCATCCTCGAGCGGGTAGCCCTCGCGCATGTTCTCGCGCTGAATGTAGAAGATCAGCACCACGAAGAAGCCGTAGAACAGCCAGAGCGAGAGGCTCGCGAGGTCGAAATTTCCAAAGAATGGCTCGGTCATGTCAGACTCCTTTCGAGCGAACATTGGTCATGAGGGGAACTCGGCCAGCCCGATGCGGCCGCCCTCCGATTGCGAAATGCTGCCGCGCGGGGTCAGCCGGACGAGCGGCCCCAGCACGACAAGGGTGAGAAAGAGAAGCGCGATTTCCGCGTGATAGACGAGGGAATAGCCGGTGGCGTTGGTCGCCAGTGCCTCGCCCCAGGCGCCTGAGAGCGCCACGTGATTGACCACGTCGCGCAGACCGCCGCCGATGGCGATCGAGAGCCCCGCCGCCGTGGCCTGTGCGGCACCCCATGCGCCGAGGGCGAGGCCGTGGCCGCTACCGCCCTCGCGTGCCAGCCCCATGGCGGCGGTGAGGGTCGAGACAGCAAAAAGCCCGCCGCCGAGGCCGATGAGCCCCGCCCCGGCAAAGAACAGCACCGGCGATTGCATGGGGGCGGCAAAGATCACCGTGGCGAAGGCCACGATCCCGACCAGCAGACCGGTGCCGGCCATGCGGTAGGTGTTGGCACCTTTCAGCAGCGCACGCCCGGCAAGGACAAACCCCGCGAGCGCGCCTGCGGCCCAGATCGCCGTCAGCACCGTGGTGGCCGAGACCGAGAGGCCCAGCACCTCGCCGCCGTAAGGCTCGAGCAGAACGTCCTGCATGTTGAAGGCCATGGTGCCGAGGAACACCACCGCCAGCAGCCGCCCCGCCGTGCCACCCTTCATCAGGTCGGCCCAGGCATCGCGGAACTGCGGGCGCGGGGCCTCGCGTTCGGCGCGGCTCATCGGGCTGAGCTTTTCCTGTTTCCAGAGCGCAATGAGATTGAGGATGATACCGACCGAGGCCGCGCCCTGCACCACACGCACCAGCGTGAAGGGGGCGAAATCGCGCAGGAGCCAGCCGATCACGATGGCCGAGAGCCCCATGCCCAGCAGGAACATCACGTAGAGGAGGGCGACGACGCGGGGGCGGGTTTCATCGGTGGCGCGATCCGAGGCGAGCGCCAGACCGGCGGTCTGAGTCATGTGCAGCCCGAGGCCGGTCATCAGGAAGGCGATGGCGGCCAAAACTTCGCCCGCCCATGTCGGACCGACCTGTTGCTGCCCGCTCAGCACCAGAAGCGCGAAGGGCATGACCGCAAGGCCGCCCATCTGCCAGAGCGAGCCGAACCAGAGATAGGGGATGCGTTTCCAGCCGAGGGCGGAGCGGTAGGTGTCGGACCGGAACCCCAGAAGGGCGCGGAAGGGGGCAATGAGAACCGGCAGGGCGATCATCACGGCGACGATGACGGCGGGCACCGAAAGCTCCACGATCATCACGCGGTTGAGCGTGCCCAAAAGCAGCACCGTGGCCATGCCGACCGAGACCTGGAAGAGCGACAGGCGCAGAAGTTGCGAGAGCGGCAGGCCCTCGCTCGCCGCATCGGCAAAGGGTAGCCAGCGGGTGGTGACCGCCATCAACTGCGCGTTGGTGCGTTTCCAGGCCGGTCCGATCATCCCCGCACCTCCATCGCCTGTGAGATGTAAAAGCCGCGCGAAATGCGGTCGAGCGGGGTGAGGCAGGCGTTGCTGCCCGCCGCGCGCAGGCCCTGTGTCAGCCGAGCCGAGGAATGCGGTACCATCACCGGCGAGCGGTCGGCGCGCGGAAAGAGCTTGCCCACACGCCACATCGCCATCAACAGCGGGGTGCGCGGGGCGACCGTAAAGATGATCCCGCCGCGTGTGCGCGCGGCCAATTCGGCGAGCGCGTGCGCGAGATCAGGGGCGGTGTAGTAGATCAGGCTATCCATCGCGAGGACATGATCGAAACGCCCGAGGCTCTGCGCCAGCATGTCGCCGGAGTGAAAGGAAACCTGTATCTGGAGCCGGTCATCCAGCCGCTTTCGCGCGATGTCTACAAGCGCGGGGGAGATATCCACCGCCACCACATCGGCCCCGCGCGCGGCGAGTTCCGCCGTCATCTGCCCCGCGCCGCAGCCCGCATCAAGGATGCGCGCGCCGCGCAGGTCGTCGGGCAGCCGCGCCAGCATCTGTGCGCGCATGGCGTCACGCCCCTCGCGCACCGTCTGGCGGATTTTCGACACCGGCGCATCGCTGGTCAGCGCCTCCCAAGCCCGGGTGGCGGTGCGGTCGAAATAGGTCTCGACCCGCGCGAGTGTCTGGTCATAAGACATCAATCGAACCCCAGAAGCTCGAATATATCGCGGTCTTCCATCGGCGCGGGGGCCAGCGGATCGGTGCCGTTCCAAAGATGCTGCGCCAGCCCGGTATAGATATCGCGGACCATCTGTACCTCCTCGTCCACCTCCATCTCGAAGAGCGTTTTCTTCTTGAGGCGCGAGCGGCGGATGGCGTCGATATCGGGCATATGCGCGATCCGGTTGAAGCCCACCACATCGCAATAGCGGTCAACCTCGTCGGTGTCGCGGGAGCGGTTCGCCACGCAGCCCGCCAGCCGGACCTTGTAATTGGCCGATTTCGCCTGCACGGCCGCGATGATCCGGTTCATCGCGTAGATGCTGTCGAAATCATTGGCGGTCACGATCAGCGCCCGGTCGGCATGTTGCAGGGGGGCGGCAAAGCCGCCGCAGACCACGTCGCCCAGCACGTCGAAGATCACCACATCGGCATCGTCGAGCATGTGGTGCTGTTTCAGCAGCTTCACCGTCTGCCCGACCACGTAGCCGCCGCAGCCGGTGCCGGCAGGCGGTCCGCCGGCCTCGACGCATTGCACGCCGCCCCAGCCTGTCGTCACGAAATCTTCCGGGCGCAACTCCTCGGAGTGGAAGTCCACCTCCTTGAGAATGTCGATCACCGTGGGCTGCAACTGACCCGTCAGCGTAAATGTGCTGTCATGCTTGGGGTCGCAGCCGATCTGCAGCACCCGCTTGCCCATGGCGGCAAAGGCCGCCGAGAGGTTCGACGAGGTGGTCGATTTGCCGATCCCGCCCTTGCCATAGACCGAGAACACCTTTGCGCCCTCGATCTTCATCGAGGCATCCTGATGCACCTGCACCGATCCCTCGCCGTCCTGTCCCCGAAGGTTCGGGATGTCGTCGCGCGGGCTCATATAGTCCTCCAATCGGTGGGCGTCATCGCCCCCTGTTTCTTCTGGCCGTAAATATCCCGGGGGTGTGGGGGCTGGCCCCCACGCGCGCCTTGGCCATATGCGCTCCGGTTCGTCATTCTGCCGCCACCCCTTCCATCCGGTCCTCGATCGCGTCGGCGGCGGCGCGCAGGGCGTCGAGCGTGGCGGCGTCGGGGCTCCAATAGGCGCGCTCATGCGCCTCGATCAGCCGGTTCGCCATCCGCGAGGAGGCGACGGGGTTGAGCGCGCTCATCCGCTCGCGCATCGCCTCATCCAGCACAAAGGTCTCGGAGAGGCGCTGATAGACCCAAGGCTCCACCTGTCCGGTGGTGGCCGACCAGCCCATGGTGTTGGTGACACTCGCCTCGATCTGGCGCACGCCCTCGGCCCCATGCTTGAGCAGGCCTTCGTGGAATTTCGGGTTGAGCGCGCGTGAGCGCGTCTCCAGTGCGACCTGATCGGCCAGTGTGCGGACCTTGCCCGCGCCGCGCGTGGTGTCGGAGATATAAAGCGCAGCCTCCTGCCCGCCGCGGGCGCGTTTCACCGCGCGGGCGATGCCGCCGAGCGTGTCGAAATAGTGGTCGACCGTGGTGACGCCCAGTTCGATCGACTCGAGGTTCTGATAGGCGAGGTCCACGGTGCGCAGCGTTTCCTGCAGAAGTGCTGTCTGCTGTTGCGCCTTGCCGTTGACGCCGTAAGCAAAGCTCTTGCGCGCCTCATAGGCATCTGCAAGCTCGTCCTCTTCGCCGAAGGCGGAGCTGTCGACCAGTTGGTTGACGTTCGAGCCGTAGGCGCCCTCGGCATTGGAAAAGACGCGCAGGGCGGCCTCGTCCATGGTGCAGCCCGTCCGCTCGATATGCGCCAGCGCATGGGCGCGGATGAAATTCCTCTCGACCGGCTCCTCGGCAGAGGCGGCCTTGAGCGCGGCCTCGGCCAGAAGCCGGGTCTGCAGGGGCAGCAGGTCGCGGAAGATGCCCGAGAGCGTCATCACCACGTCGATGCGGGGGCGGCCCAGTGTCTCCAGCGGGATCAGGTCCGCGCCGCAAAGCCGCCCGAAGGCGTCAAAGCGCGGGGTCGCGCCGATCAGCGCCATGGCCTGCGCCAGCGGCGCGCCGTCGGATTTGATATTGTCCGAGCCCCAGAGCACCAGCGCCACGCTGCGCGGCAGGCTGTGATGGGTGTCGAGCAGGAGCTGCGCCTGTTTCGCGCCCTCACGGCAGGCGAATTCCGAGGGCATGCGGAACGGGTCGAACGCGTGGATATTGCGCCCGGTGGGCAGGATGTCGGGCGAGCGGATCAGGTCACCGCCATGCACCGGCGGGGTGAAGCGGCCCTCGAGCGCATTGAGCAGCGCGGGAATTTCGCTGTCCTGCTGCAGGTGCAGGTCGGCCTGTGCGCGGGTCGCGTCATCGGCATCGGCCATCAGGTCGAGATACTCGGCGCGGGCCGCAGCGGTCATTTTCCGGCCGACAATGTGAAGCCCCTCGGGGATGAGCGCCTCTTCGGTCTCCAGCAGGCGCAGCCAGAGCGCCGCGATATCGCCGCCGTCGAGATCGACCGCCGCCGCCTGTTCAGTGATCAGCGTCTCCAACTCGGCGCGCTCGGACGCGTCATTTGCCATCTCGCGCCAGCGGGTCAGGCTGTCCTTGAGTTCCGTCAGCCCCTTGTAGAGCCCGGCCACCGCCAGCGGCGGGGTAAGATGGGTGACAGTCACAGCCCCTGTGCGCCGCTTGGCCAGTGTCGCCTCGGAGGGATTGTTGGCGGCATAGAGATAGATGTTGGGCATGTCGCCGATCAGCCGGTCGGGCCAGCAGGCATTGCCCGGCCCGGCCTGTTTTCCGGGCATGAATTCGAGCGCGCCATGCATGCCGAAATGCAGGAGCGCATCGGCGCGGAAGGCGTTTTTCAGCCAGAGATAGAATTGCGTAAACGCATGCGTCGGGGCAAAGCCGCCCTCGAAGAGAAGGCGCATCGGGTCGCCCTCATAGCCAAAGGCCGGTTGCAAGCCGACAAAGACATTGCCGAACTGACGGCCGAGGATATAGACGCCGCGCCCGTCGGATTGCACCTTGCCGGGGGCGGCACCCCATTGCGCCTCGATCTCGGTCAGCCAGGGCGTGCCGCGCACGATCTCGTCGGCGCTGACATGGGCGGCGATATTCGCCTCCTGCCCGTATTGCGCGGCATTGCCGCTGAGCACCTCGGCGCGCAGATCCTCGACCGTCTCGGGGGGCGTGAGGTCATAGCCGCGCGCGGCCATGGCGTGCAGCGTGTTGTGCAGCGATTGGAACACGTCGAGATAGGCGGCCGTGCCTGCGGCACCCGCATTGGGCGGAAAACCAAAAAGGATAATGCCGACGCGGCGTTCTGCCACGCGCGAGCGGCGCAGTGCGACCTGTTTTTCGACCCGTGCCGCCAGAACCTCGATCCGTTCGGGGCAGGGGGCCATTTCCTTGACGGTGGACTGTGCCGCGCAGTTGCGCGCGCAGCCGTGGCAGCCTTCATCCCCGTGCCGCCCGGCAAAGACGGTCGGGTTGGTCGCGCCGTCAAGTTCCGGCAGGGCGATGAGCATGGTGGTCTCAATGGGCCCAAGCCCCTGCTTGGAGTCCGCCCATTGCCCCAGCGTCTGGAATTCCAGCGGATGGGCTGCGATATAGGGAATATCGAGCGCGTCCAGCACCTTAAGCGCCGCGCCGGTGTCATTATAGGCCGGACCGCCCACGAGGCTGAAGCCGGTCAGCGACAGCAGCGTGTCGATCTTCGGCCCGGTCTCATCGGTGAAGAACGCCTCGATGGCGGGCCGTCCGTCAAGACCGCCGGCAAAGGCGGGCAAGACGCGCAGCCCGCGCGCCTCGAGCGTGCGGATCACCGTGTCGTAATGCGCGGTATCGCCCGCCAGCACATAGCTGCGCATCATCAAGAGGCCCACGGTGCCCTTAGCCGCCGTTGGGGCAGGCAGGTCGGCGGGATCGGTGGTGATCCGCTCGGCCAGGTCGGGGTGATAGAGGCCGGTATCGGGATATTCGATGGGCGCGGGGGCGGTGACACCGCGCCAATCCGCGCGGCGGCAATAGCGTGACAGCAGGAACCGCACCATCGCCTCGATGTTGTCATCCGAGCCGCCGAGCCAATATTGCATGATCAGAAACCATGCGCGCAGGTCCTGGCTCTTGCCGGGGATGAGGCGCAGGATCTTGGGCAGGCGGCGCAGCATGCGCATCTTCTTGGCGCCGGATTCGGTCGAGGGCTTGCCCGAGCCGCGCAGTTTCTTGAGCAGCTTCATCGCGCCTGAGGCGGGCGCGTCCATGTCGAGCGTGCCCATGCGAGTGAGTTTCACGATCTGCGCATCGGCGATGACGCCCGCCATCGCGTCGCAGTCGGCGCGGCGCGCCTTGAGGTCGGGCAGGATCGCGTTGATATGCTCTTCTAGGAACAGCAGGTTGGCGATGACGATGTCGCCCTTGGCAATCGCCGCCTTGGCCTCGGCCAGGGCCTCGGGGCTTTCGCCCCATTCGGCGGCGGCGTGGACGCTGAGTTCCAGCCCCGGGAAATCGCCCGCCAGCCGCTCGGCCACCCGCGCACAGGGGCCCGCCGCATGGGCATCGAGCGTGAGGATCACCACGCGGTAGGGAGCAGGGGCGGATATGTCGCGATCAACGTGCATAATGCGCCTTTGCCTCATATAGCGTGTCGATGCCGATCTCGTGGACGCCCTGATTGGCGGCGAAAGTTTCGGTGTTGCGCCGCGCCTTGCCGCGCACGAAGAAGGGGATCTTCTTCAATTCGCGCTCGGCCTCGTCGAGCCAGACCACCTCGCCGGGTTTCTTCTGGCCTGAAATATCCCGGGGGGAAGCCGCAGGCTGGGGGGCTGGCCCCCCTGCATCATTGGCCGCATGGTGGCCGCCGTGATGGCTGGCCCCGGCGGCGTCGTTGAATTCGAAATCGTCGCGGAACATGTGCAGCAGGTGTTCTTCCAGCCCCATGACCAGCGGATGCACCCATGTGTCGAAAATCACGTTCGCGCCCTCGATCCCCATCTGCGGGGAGTAGCGGGCGGGGTAGTCCTGCACATGGACGGGGGCGGAGATCACGGCGCAGGGGATGTTGAGGCGCTTGCCGATCATCCGCTCCATCTGGGTGCCGAGGATCATTTCGGGGGCGAGCGCCTCGATGGCGGCCTCGACCTCTAGGTAGTCATCGGTGATGAGCGCCTCGACGCCGTAGTCCTTGGCCAGCTTGCGGATGGGGCGGGCCATTTCGCGGTTGTAGCAGCCCAGGCCCACCACCTCGAAGCCCATCTCGTCGCGGGCGATGCGGGCGGCGGCGGCCACATGGGTGCCGTCGCCGAAGAGGAACACGCGCTTGCCGGTCAGGTAGGTGCTGTCGACGCTGGCCGAGTACCACGGCAGGCGCAGGCGGCTCTCGTCGATCTGAGGGGTGAGACCGGTGAGGGAGGCCACCTCGGCCATGAAGTCGCGGGTGGCGCCGACGCCGATGGGGACGGTCTTGGTGAAGGGCAGGTCCAACTCGCGCTCCATCCAGCGGCAGGCCGCCTCGCCGGTTTCGGGATACATCAGCACGTTGAAATGCGCGGCCCCCAGACGGGCGATGTCGGAGGGCGAGGCCCCGTAGGGCGCGCAGACATTCACCGCCACGCCCATATCGGCGAGCATGCCGGTCAGTTCGGTGATGTCGTCGCGGTGGCGGAAGCCGAGCGCCGTGGGCCCGATCAGGTTGCAGCTGACATGGGCGGTCTTCTCAACCGGCTTCGCGAGCGCGCGGGTGATCTGGAAGAACGTCTCGTCCGCGCCGAAATTTTCCTTGCGCTGGTAGCTGGGCAGTTCCAGCGCAATGACCGGGACGGGCAGGCCCATCGTCTCGGCCATGCCGCCGGGATCGTCCTGAATGAGTTCGGCGGTGCAGGAGGCGCCGACGATCATCGCCTCCGGCTTGAACCGGTCATAGGCGTTCTGGCAGGCGGTCTTGAAGAGATTGGCGGTGTCAGAGCCCAGATCGCGCGCCTGAAAGGTGGTGTAGGTCACCGGCGGGCGGTGGTTGCGCCGCTCGATCATGGTGAAGAGCAGATCGGCATAGGTGTCGCCCTGCGGCGCGTGCAACACGTAATGCAGGCCGGTCATGGCGGTGGCGACGCGCATCGCGCCGACATGCGGTGGGCCTTCATATGTCCAGAGGGTCAGCTTCATTCCGCCGCCTCCAGATGCAGGGCCGCGCGGCGGCGCAGGGGGCGCGAGAAGAGCCCGGCGAGATCGCCCGCCTGTTCGTAGAAATGCACCGGGGTGAACACCAACTCGATGGCCCATTTGGTGGTCAGGCCCTCGGCCTCGAGCGGGTTGGCGAGGCCGAGGCCGCAGACCGTGAGATCGGGGCGCGCAGCGCGGCAGCGTTCGAGTTGCAGATCCACGTCCTGGCCTTCGGCAATCTGCGGGCCTTCGGCCAGCAGGTCGAGATCGGGGCCGAGAATGGCCTTGTGCAGGTAGGGGGTGCCGACTTCCAGCGCCTGCATGCCGCATTCGCGGGTCAGGAACCGGGCCAGCGGAATTTCAAGCTGGCTGTCGGGGAAGAAGAAGACGGTCTTGCCGGCGAGCGTTTCCGCCGCCTGTTTTACCGCACGGCGGGCGCGGGCGCGGGGCGCGTCAGTGACGGCATCAAAACGCGCCCGTTCGACACCGAATTCCTGCGCGAGAGCGGCCAACCAAGCGGTCGTGCCCTCCTCGCCGAAAGGTAGCGGTGCAGGAACATGACGCGCCCCGCGCCGTTCAAGGGCGGCATGGGTGCCCCCCAGGAACGGCTGGGTGAGGGCGAACACGGTGTTCGGGCCCACAGCAACCGGGTCATCGGCATGGCGCGCAGGCAGGACCGTGACCTTTTCGATCCCCATCTGCGCCAGAAGGTCAAGCGCCTGATCCTCGACCACGTCGGGCAGCGCGCCCACCAGCATAAGCTGGCGCTCATCGGTCTGCGGCAGGGCCGGGACCATCGAGGCGAGGCAGGCATCCTCGCCCTCGGTAAAGGTCGTCTCGATGCCCGAGCCGGAATAGTTGAGCACCCGCACCTTGGGGGCGTGGCGCATGGTCAGACGCTCCGCAGCACGCGCAAGATCGAGCTTGATCACCTCGGACGGGCAGGAGCCTACGAGAAAGAGCTGCCGGATGTCAGGGCGGCGGGCGAGCAGGCGCTCGACCTCGCGCTCGAGTTCGACCTGCGCGTCGGCCAGCCCGGCGAGATCGGTCTCCTCGAGAATCGCGGTGCCGAATCGGGGCTCGGCAAAGATCATCACGCCAGCCGCGGATTGCAGCAAATGCGCGCAGGTGCGTGATCCGACGACCAAAAAGAAGGCATCCTGCATTTTGCGGTGAAGCCAGATGATGCCGGTCAGGCCGCAGAACACCTCGTGTTGTCCGCGCTGTTTTAGGACCGGCGCCTCGCGGCAGCCGCGCGTCGGCGGGGGGGCGTCGTGGCGGGTCATACAGCCCCCTCCATCTGCCGCCGGGCGGCGCGCAGCTTGAGCAGGAACTGCCCGGCATTGATCACGTAGGCGGCATAGGCGGCGAGGGCGAGTGCCATCAGTTCGACCGGCGCCAGCGCCCCGGTGTAGAGCGCCCAGACATAGGCGGTGTGCAGCGCGATCACCGCGAAGCTGAACACGTCCTCCCAGAAAAACGCAGGCGCGAAGAGGTATTGGCCGAAGACCACCTTTTCCCAGATCGCACCGGTCACCATGATGAGATATAGCAGCCCGGTCTTGGCGAGGATCGAAACGGTCGCGGCCTCGTAGCCGGTTCCTGTCAGCAGGTAGCGGATGACCAGCATGAGTGACACCAGAAACACCAGAAACTGCAATGGCGCGAGCAACCCCTGGACCAAGGTCCAGACCGTCGCATCGCGGCGCGCGCGCTGTTCATCGGTGTAAAGCGCGCCTGAAGCGTTGGTGGTCTGCGCGTGTGGCGCCATTTGTCCCCCCTAACAGGCAAGTGCGTTAAGGTTCATGCTAAGTGCGGGGCGGGCAAAGTGTCAATTATAATTTACACATGACGCTTCAGTAAATGTCAGCAGACATGGACGGCCTCTCAGAATCGCTTAACGGCGCAGATCTTGTTGAAATGGCTATCTGCATGAGGCCTCTGTGAAAATATTGAGCCGCGATTTCAGGGTTCTAGCGATTATGCTTCCGAGCCTGTCAGAATTTTTTGACATTTGACCTTCGCGCGCGCACACTAAATCTACCTAAGTGGCCGTGGTGCATGGAATTGCATGCTGGGCGGCTGCGGCGGCCTTGGAGGAGGGGACAAGATGCGCGACGGAGGACAGGAAGGACAGGCCGATTTATCGGACGGTCAGGGTAAGGGAATACGCTTTTTGGTTGAATCTGCTCTTCGCTCCGTCGCCTCTGCCAGCCAGAGCACGGAACCCAAGACGCGGGACGAATGGATCACCCAGCTCTGTGCCGCGCTCGTGTCGGATTCCGAAACCAGCCACAAGGCGGTGATCTCGTCGCTGATCGCAAAGGGCGTGACGCAGCGCGAGGTATTCCAGTCCTACATACCCGACGCCGCGCGGGTGCTCGGCGAGATGTGGGTGCAGGATCGTGCCAGCTTTGTTGATGTGACGCTCGGCGCGTCGCGGCTTCAGGCGCTGTTTCGCAGCTATGGCGAGGACGGGTTCGACCGATGGCTCGACCGCAGCATCCCGCTTGGCCAGTCGGTGCTGATGATCATCCCCGAGTTCGAGCATCACTCGCTCGGGGCGTTTGTCGCTGCAGACCAGTTCCGCCGTCACGGACTCTGGGTGCATATGGGAATCGGCCTCAATCGCGAGGAATTGACCAAGCTTGTCGCGAGCGGACGGTTTTCCATGCTAGGCTTGAGCGTGGCAACGCGAAAAACGGTTGAAAAGGTGACGGAATTAATAGATTACATCCGGGCCGACAATCCTGACTGCCCGCCGATTGTCATTGGTGGTCGCGTCGTGGACGATGCACGGATGATAGAACGCCGCACTGGCGCCGACCATGCCGTGAAATCGATCCGCGAGGCAATCGAAAGATGCGGTCTGGCTGCTGTCGGGCAGGAACTGCCCTTCGACTCGGCTCTCTAGGGGCGGAGGACGTAAAACCGGAGTATGGGTGTGACCAAACAGGAACGAACATCGGAACGACTGTGCGCTGGTGCTCTTCCTGATCCGGGGATCGTCGAGAAACTCATCGAGCAGGCGTCGGACATCGCCGTCATGGTCGATGAGGCTGGCATCGTGTCGGGCATTTCGGTAAATTCGGATTGTCCCTCGCTGGGGTGCCTCGACCATTGGGTCGGACGCGAGTTCACGAGCTTCCTGACCTCCGAGAGCGAGGAAAAATATACCGCGCGCCGCCGACAGATGCTGGGGGATCCCAAGAGCGTGCCGCGTCCGGTCGAGCTCAACCATATCGACAACGCCACCTGGGAATTTCCCGTGCGCTATACGCTGCACCGCGTGGAGGGGCAGGGCGTGCTGCTTCTGGGGCGCGACATGCAGCCCGTTGCCGAAGTGCAGCAGCGGCTGCTGCGCGAGCAGCAGGCCCGCGAGCGGGACCAGCAGCGGCTGCGCGGCGGCGAGACGTATTACCGCGTCGTGCTGGAGGCCTCCGAGACGCCGATGGCGCTGATTGATCCCGAGAGCGGGCGTATCCGCGACATCAACAGTGCGGCGGCGCATCTTCTGGGATCCAAGTCCGACACGCTGGCCGGTACCGCCTTTGCGCAGGCGTTCGAGGGCCGCCGACGCGGCGAGTTCATGGAGGCGGTGCAATCCGCGGCCCAGGCCGACGAGACGAAGGGCGTTGAGGTGGTGGCGCGCCGGAACGGGCGCGTCGTGATGATCTTTCCGGAGTTCTTCCGCGCGTCGGGCGATCTGGTGGTCTTGTGCCGCATCGCGCTGGTCGATGAAAAGGACGCGGGCGGACCGGAATTCACCCAGGCGCTCGCCGCTCTGTTCGCGGCCTCCAGCGATGCAATCGTGCTCACCGACGCCAAGGGCGTGATCCGCGACGCCAATGAGGCGTTTCTGATCATGGCCGATGCCGCGCAACTGCGCGACGTCAAGGATCAATCGCTGTCGGAATTCCTGTCCCGTGGAGCGGTTGATCTCAAGCTGATCCTCGAGACTGCAGCCAAGTCGGGGCGCATGCGCAGCTATGCCGCGCAAGTCAAGAGCATCGTCGGCACGCGTGCCTCGGTGGCGATATCCGCCGCCCGCCTGCGCCATCGCGGGGGCGATCTGGGCTTTGGCCTGATCCTGCGTGAGCAGACGCCGGGCGATTATCCGGCCGCTGAGGGCGCGGTCGCGGTCAGTGACGAGGCGATGAAGAACGTGATGGATCTGGTCGGCACGGCGTCGCTGAAAGAGCTGGTCTCGGCCACTTCCGATGTGGTCGAGAAGATGTGCATCGAGACGGCGGTGCAACTGACCGGCAACAACCGTGTCGCGGCGGCGGAAATGCTCGGTCTGTCGCGCCAGAGCCTTTACGTCAAGCTGCGCAAATATGGGATGCTGAACTCCGACAGCGAGGGGTGAGGTTTGATCTGGGGTCGGATGCTCTGGTGAGGGTTTGGCCCGTTGCGAACTTACGACTACCTTCGGTGCGTTTCGCGCGGGATGCGGCAACGGCGGCTCCAGCCCAAAACTGACAGGCCATATCCCCCGTCACCACAACAAAACCCTTTATCCGACTCGCAATGTATAGTTTAGTTGACACTATGAGTGTCACATATTCATTACGCGATGCGCGCCGCCTGCCGAAACCGCGCGCAATGCTCACGCTGATCAAGCCGATCACGTGGTTTCCACCGATCTGGGCCTATCTCTGCGGGGTGGTCTCGTCGGGCGTGCCTCTGACATCTGCCCCTTGGCTGGTTCTCATTGGCATGGTGCTGGCCGGGCCGGTGGTCTGCGGGATGAGCCAGGCGGCGAATGACTGGTGCGACCGGCATGTGGACGCGATCAACGAGCCTGATCGGCCGATCCCCTCGGGGGCCATACCGGGCCGCTGGGGGTTGTGGATCGCGCTGGCGATGAGCGGTATGGCGCTCTTACTTGGCGCCACGCTCGGGCCGTGGGGCTTTGGCGCGACCGTCTTCGGGGTGCTTGCGGCCTGGGCCTATTCGGCGGAACCGGTGCGGCTCAAGCGGTCGGGCATATGGGGGCCGGGCCTTGTGGGGCTGTGCTACGAGGGGTTGCCATGGTTCACCGGGGCCGCCGTGCTGGCCGCCGGTGCGCCTGCCTGGCCCGTGGTGATCATAGCGGCGCTCTATGCGCTTGGCGCGCATGGCATCATGACGCTCAACGATTTCAAGGCGCTGGAGGGCGACCGGCAGACCGGGGTCAATTCGCTGCCCGTCACGCTTGGGCCCGAGCGCGCGGCGCGGGTGGCCTGCGCGGTGATGGCGGTGCCGCAACTGGCGGTGATCGGCCTCTTGCTGGGCTGGGACCGTCCATATCATGCCGCCGCGATTGGTTTGCTTGTTCTGGCGCAACTCTGGGCGATGCGAATCCTGTTATCCGATCCCAAGGGCCGCGCGCCCTGGTATAACGGCACGGGCGTCACCGCATATGTCTCCGGCATGATGATCGCCGCCTTTGCCATTCGCACGATCGGAGGGGCGGGATGAACCTGAGTTGGCTGCAAATCTTTCGCATGGGTCTGGTGCAGATGTGCCTCGGCGCGGTGGTTGTGCTCACGACCTCGACGCTGAACCGGCTGATGGTGGTGGAACTGGCGTTGCCCGCAGTGCTGCCGGGGCTGCTGGTGGGGCTGCATTACGGGATTCAGATCACCCGGCCGAATTGGGGCTTTCTGTCGGATACCTCGGGCAACCGCACGCGCTGGATCATCGGCGGCATGGCGGTGCTGGCGGCGGGCGGCGGGCTGGCCGCGCTTGGCGTGGTGATGATGGAGACGCAGTTCGGCGCGGGGCTGGCGCTGTCGATCCTGGCCTATGCGCTGATCGGTCTGGGGGCGGGGGCGTCGGGCACCTCGCTTCTGGCGCTGTTGGCCACGGCCTGCACGGCGCGCCGCCGGGCGGCGGCGGCGACGATCACCTGGCTGATGATGATCGCGGGGATTGCCATCACGGCGGGCACCGTAGGCGCATTTCTTGACCCCTACAGCCCGGCACTGCTGTTGCGGATCGTCGGCATCGTGAGCCTTGGTGCGGTGGTTCTGACCGCGCTGGCGATCTGGGGCATCGAGGCGCGCACGGGCGCGCAACCGCTCAAGGCCGACGGGCCGGTGCGGTTCCGCGAGGGCCTGGCCGAGATCTGGGCCGAGCCCGAGGCGCGCAATTTCACCATTTTCGTGTTCCTGTCGATGACCGCCTATTTCATGCAGGAACTGATCCTCGAGCCTTATGCCGGGCTGGTCTTCGGCATGACGCCGGGACAGTCCACGCAGCTTTCGGGCGCGCAGAACGGCGGCGTTTTCCTGGGCATGCTGACGGTGGGCATCGCGGCCACGGGTCTGCGGCTCGGCTCCATCCGGCATTGGGTGGTGGCGGGCTGTCTTGGCTCGGCCATGTCTTTGGGGCTGATCACCGCGCTCGGGGCGTCGGGCGTGGCGGCGGCGCTGGTGCCGGCGGTTGTGTTGCTGGGGTTCTTCAACGGCATGTTCGCGGTCGCCGCCATCGGCGCGATGATGGCGCTTGCCGGGCAGGGCCGCGGATCGCGCGAGGGTACGCGCATGGGTCTGTGGGGCGCGGCTCAGGCGATGGCCGCAGGCTTTGGCGGGCTGGTCGGTGCGGCGGCGGTCGATGTGATGCGCCGGGTAATGGTGACGGATGCCCCCGCCTTCGGCGCGGTCTTTACCTTCGAGGCCGCTCTTTTCGTGCTCTCGGCGCTCTTGGCGCTAAGGGTGATTGATCACGGTCGCGACCGCGGTGCTGCGACCCTCGTTCCGGGAGAATGAGCATGTATGATGTTGTTATCGTGGGCGGTGGCCCCTCGGGGGCTACGGCAGCCGAGGATCTGGCGCGCTCGGGTCACAGCGTGGCGCTTTTGGACCGGGACGGGCGGATCAAACCCTGTGGCGGGGCGATCCCACCGCGTCTGATTGCCGATTTCGATCTGCCGGATGAGCAATTGGTCGCCAAGATCACCACCGCGCGGATGATCTCGCCGACGGGTCGGCATGTGGATATCCCCATCGAGAACGGTTTTGTCGGCATGGTGGATCGCGAGCATTTCGACGAGTTCCTGCGCGCCCGCGCAGGCCGCGCCGGGGCCGAGCGCGTCACCGGCACCTATCTGCGGATCGACCGCGCGGGGGGTGCGCCCGCCGTGATCTACCGCGACAAGGCGAGCGGTGAGGAGCGTCGGCTTGAGACCCGGCTGATCATCGGCGCGGATGGCGCGCGTTCGATCGTGGCGCGCGACGAGGTGCCGGGCGGCGACCGCATCCCCTATGTCATCGCCTATCACGAGATCATCGAGGCCCCGCAGGCCACCGGGGCCTATGACCCGGCGCGCTGTGACGTGATCTATGACGGCGCGATCTCACCGGATTTCTACGGCTGGGTGTTTCCGCATGGCAAATCCGCGAGCGTCGGCATGGGCTCGATGGTCAAGGGGGTGGATCTGAAACAGGCGACAGCGGCGTTGCGTGTTTCCAGCGGGCTGACCGATTGTAAGACCATTCGCCGCGAGGGTGCGCCGATTCCGCTCAAGCCGCTGGAGTGCTGGGACAATGGCCGCGACGTGGTGCTGGCGGGCGATGCGGCGGGGGTGGTGGCGCCGTCCTCGGGCGAGGGGATTTACTATGCTATGGTCGGCGGGCGCGTGGCGGCGACGGCGGCGGCGGCCTGTCTGGCCTCGGGACGCGTCAAGGATCTGCGACTGGCCCGACAGCTCTTCATGCGTGAGCATAAAACCGTGTTCCGGGTGCTGGCCTCGATGCAGAATGCCTATTACAAGTCGGATGAGCGGCGCGAGCGGTTCGTCTCGCTCTGCCATGATATCGACGTGCAGCGCCTCACCTTCGAGGCCTATATGAACAAGAAACTGGTGAAGGCCCGCCCGATGGCGCATCTCAGGATCGGATTGAAGAACCTCGCGCATCTGACCCGGCTGGTGCCGGCGGGTTATACATGAGCGTGATGATCCCGACATGGGTGGGCGGCGATCTGGTCGCTGTCGAGAAGCTCGAGGTGCATCGGCGCGGGCTGCGGCACAAGGCGGTGTCGGTCTTCGTGATGTGCGGCGAGCGGGTGCTGTTGCAGCGGCGGGCTTTGGGCAAGTATCACACGCCGGGCCTGTGGGCGAATACCTGTTGCACCCATCCGCATTGGGGCGAAGAGCCTGCGGAGTGCGCGCGCCGTCGGCTGGATGAAGAATTGGGGGTCAGCGGGTTGCGGCTGAGCTATCGTGACCGGGTGGAATACCGCGCCGATGTGGGCGGTGGTCTTATCGAGCATGAGGTGGTCGATATCTTTATCGCCGATGTTGCGTCGCGCATCCCCGTGCAGCCTGACCCGGATGAGGTGATGGAGGTGGAGTGGTGCGCCATGCACGATCTGCGCGCGCGGATCTCGGCAGAGCCTTCGCGGTTTACCCCGTGGCTGCGGATCTATCTCGAAGAGCACCGGGCGCAGATTTTCGCCTGAACGCGGGGACAGCGCGCGTCAGCGTCGGGCATGGTCACGGCAGTGGCTCCGGGCTCGGCTTCACCAGCCGAGCCAGGCCGTCCGTGCAGGACGCCAGCAGGGCGCCGCTCACAAGGCGCGACGTTTGTCCACCTTGGGACGCGCTATGTCGAGATCCGAGTCGGTCTCGGGCAGGCCCTCGCGCGACAGGAGCACCGCCACCGCGCGCAGCCCCGGCACATGGCTGCACACGATCATCAGCGCCACCATGATCGGCACCGCGAGGAACATCCCCGGAATCCCCCAGACCGCTGCCCAGAAGGCGAGGCTGATGATGATGCCAAAGGACGACACCCTGAGCGCGCGGCCCATCAGCATCGGGTCGATGATATTGCCGAAGAAGAACTGGATCGCCCCGACCAAAAGGAAGATCGCCAGCGTCAGTGTGCCATCGGCCAGTTGCACGAAGGCCACCAGCGCCACCAGGACCGTCGCCACGATGGAGCCGATCGAGGGGATGTAATTCAGCACGAAGGTGAGAATTCCGAGCGCCCCTGCCAGTTCGAGATCGAAGAACCGGGCGATTCCGTAGACCAGGAGCCCCGTGACTCCGCTCACCAGTGTCTTGACCAGCAGGTAATAGTTCACCCGGTGGATGATCGAGCCGATGATGCGGCTGACCTTTTCGGCCTGCACGGCGTCGCCGAACAGGCTCTCCAGCTTGGTGCCGAACCAGACCCGTTCGGCAAAGAGAAAGCCGACGAAGAGAATGATCAGCACCGTGCCCTGCATCAGGCCGCCCGCCTGTCCCGCGATGGTGCGCAGGTAACCCGCCACGTCGAGCGTCGCGACCGAGTTGAACACCGCCTTTTCGGCATCGGGCCCGAGCCATTTGAACATCGCCGAAATCGCCTGCGGCGCGCGGTCGGTATAGGCCAGCGTGGTCGAGAGCACCGTGTTGGCCTGGGACAGGATCACCGCCGTCAGGCTGAGCAATGCCGCCGAGATCATCAGCAGCGCCACGATGCTCGCCAGCCAGTTGGGCACCCGCACCGGCCCCACCCGCATCCGCGCGATGTAATTGATCGCGTCCGAGGTCAGGCTGAACAGGATGATCGCGGTCGCCAACGAGATCAGCAGGAACCGCGCCTGCACCAGCAGGAACAGGACCACCGCAAAGGCGATGATGATCTGCGCCACAGTGCGAATGCGCTGCAATTCGGGGGCGCTCGGGGTCTCGCGACCTGGTTTCTGGTTTGGGGATGTCACTTGGGGCTCGTCGCTGTCATCTTTGGCTGTCGGAGGACTATTCGCACTGAGTATCAGGAAATTGCGGGAAAGATACAATCATCACCGCATGGCGAAAGACAGCCCCTTGCAAATCCCCCGGTCCTGCGTCTAGAAACCGCGCAACGGAGAGGTGGCCGAGTGGTCGAAGGCGCACGCCTGGAAAGTGTGTAGGCGGGAAACCGTCTCGAGGGTTCGAATCCCTCTCTCTCCGCCATTTTTTATTTTAGTGCTTTGTTTTTAAACAATATTTAAATAGCACTCCAAATCTTGCCACGATAAATGCCACCAACCTGTGCGCCATTGGGTGCCATTGGGTGCAACAACCTGCATCTGTCGCTGGCGTTTCGATCAATCAGTTCATGATCATGATCAAGCTAGGGTCGGCGTGAATCGTGCCATGGTAGCTATACCGATGTATGGAAAATTCATTCGCGGTGCAGAGTCCTACGGCGATCCGAGAAAAAATCTGCTATACGCAAACTTACATCAACTTGCATATCGCCTAGCCGCGTCGGGAGCCTGGAAAACAGCCGACGGGGTAAAAAGTCGTGTGCTCAACGCAAGGAGACCTCGAGTGTCATTAACCTCTACTACCTACTATTTGTCCGTCGAGCAAGTCGCAAAGCGCTTCAGCGTCTCGAAGGACACGATCTGGCGCTGGAAGCGGAACGGCGAATTCCCGGCACCGGTCAAGCTGGGCGGGACGGCCACCCGCAGGGTCGGCTGAGGGCAGAGTCGAATGGGACGCTGCAGGCGCCGCAGCGGTGGCGTGTGCCCGTGCTTTCGAGCGGCGAGGTCTCGCTCGAAGAACACATGGCCAGCGCCGGGCGCAAGATGTTCGCAAGCCAGGAGGTGCGTCTGATCAATCTCGAAGCGGACTCTCGTGCGGAAGGCGCATTCAATGTGCTGCACGGATCGGAAAACAGCAAGATCTTTGCTGAATGTGTCGATTGTGCGTGCCTTGAGAATTATGGTCATGCCGGTCCTATCTTCGTGGAAAACGTGATGGGGAACATCGATAAGGTGGGAACTGGCGGGCGTTTATCGATGAATTCTGCCGCGTCACTGC
This sequence comes from Roseovarius sp. MBR-154, assembly GCF_053628595.1. Classification (NCBI taxonomy): domain Bacteria; kingdom Pseudomonadati; phylum Pseudomonadota; class Alphaproteobacteria; order Rhodobacterales; family Roseobacteraceae; genus Roseovarius; species Roseovarius sp. MBR-154. The sequence continues at coordinate 122 of NZ_JBRJGR010000008.1, read as the reverse complement.
GATGAAGGCGGATGTGCCGGCCAACGACGGTCAGGTTCAGCGTGTCCTGAAGCGTTTCGCGCTGGCGGCACTTGCCGGAGAACTGGCCACGAAGAATGGACTGACCGACTGGCCTGCAAATG
>NZ_JBRJGR010000007.1:0-208172 GCF_053628595.1 Roseovarius sp. MBR-154 | reverse complement strand
ACGCCACTCGAAGCTGCGCTACCTAAGCCCCATGGCGTTCGAGGACCGAGCCATGCAAACCTAACCCGGTATCCACGGAACCGGCAGCAGGCCATGAACCTGGTGCCCTACATGCGCAGCCTGCAGGACAAGCCCGTCACCATGACCGTCGCGCGCCGCCTGCTGCGGGCCGAGCGCTCCGGCAACAACCGCCTGCGCGCCACCATCGGCACGGATTATTCCGATCACAGCTATACGCGGGAATTCGACCAGATCATCGTCAATCACGGCACGCTGCCGCTCGACGATCTCTATTTCGACCTGAGGCCGCTGTCGCGCAATCTGGGCGCGGTGGATCACGAGGCACTTCTGGCCGGGCAGCCGCAAACCCTCGCCCCCAACCCCGAGGGCGGCTTTCAACTGTTCCGGATCGGCGATGCGGTCAGCGCGCGCAACACGCATGCGGCGATTCACGACGCGCTGCGGCTGGTCAAGGATATCTGAACGCTTCGGAGCGCCCGCGGCCGGGCCCGTGGGCTTGAAATACACGACGAGATGACCGCCCTCGTCGCCCTCGACATGCACTTGTTGCCGGGGGATCCAGATCACGGGTTGGCGCGCCTCGTCGCCTGCCCGCCAGGCGCGATCCGTGACCACGCAGCCAGCCTCTGCCGCGCCGTAATCGGCCCTCGGCGGCACCTCGCGCATGAATAGGAGCCCGCGCACCAGCGTCTCGTCGCCGAGTGTGACATTGCCGCTGCCGAGCACTTTCGGCTCGACGCCACTGGTCAGGGTGGACTGCTGACGGCTCTGCGCCCAGACGCCACAGACCATGGTGCGCCCGTTCCGCTCGCGGATATCGGTGGCCACGGTGATGCCGCCACCGCTGGTGTAACTGCCGCCGCCCAACGCCGGGTCTGGCCCGAGCCGTGCGACCACCTGCGGCGCCAGCGTCGTCATGCAGGCGGCAAGACCGCCCAAGGCTGCGATCATGGTGAAAACGGGCCTGATCATCCTGCGCTCCATTGGTTGGACTCGGTTTTCATCCTAGAGGATATGCCGACCACCGCACAATGCCAGCCGCGCCCGGCTCACGCCTTTGCGACAAATGCGCCGGTTTCCTTGAGCATCTCGGGATACCACTCTTCCAGCGTCGGCAGGAAGGCCTCGCGCAGCCGCGCAACCTGAGCGGCGCTCAGATCGTCGCGCCAGACCCCGGCCTGCCCCTTGGCAAAGAACGCCTGCATACCCTGCGGGCGTTCGGCGAACCCGAGGGTCTCTTCCTGCTTCTTCATCGCCTCGAAACTCGTCGCCTTGACGGCGCGCGCAAGCTTGGGTCCGTCCACCTTGACGCGCAGGAACTTCTCCAGAAGCCCGCGCATGGTCTTGCCGGGGCTTTTCAGCATGTCCTCGTAGCGCACCACGTATTTCGGCAGGCCCGGCGCCTGCGTCCAGAGCCGGATATGATCGTCCCACCGGCCCAGAAGGTCGATGATCCCGTTCGGCGTTCCGGTCAGCGTCTCGGGATTGCACATCTGCGCGATCGCCGTATCCAGATCGCAGGACTGGTGTCGCGCGAAAGACGGCGCAAGGTCGAACGGATTGCGGATGATATAGATCGCCGCCGCGGTCACCTCAGGCGGGATCACGTCCTGATCGAAGACGCGGATGGTCTGGCAATGGGTCTTGACGAAATGGTGGTCGGGCTTTGACGCCGCGATCAGCCGCAGCGCGCGGCCGCGCACGCGCATCCAGTCCTCCAGCCCCTGCCCCCGGAACGGCGCGCCATTGGCCGCGTCGAAGAAATCCTGCCGCGTGTCGCCGGTGGTGAACTGGCGCAGGTTGTTGATGTCAGGGGCCTGACCGGCGGGCATGAAATAATGCGCGAGCAGGCTCCGCATCCAAGTGTTGCCCGATTTGGGATAGCTTGCCAGCCAGATGATGCGTTGCAGGTCGCTCATTCCAGATACCCGTATTTCTGCATGGTTTCCCCGAATCGCTCGCGCAGCTGATCGGCCAGCGCGGGATCGAGATCGGTTGTCCACTGATCCTTCTGGCCCTTGCTGAAGAACTTTTCGCTCTCCTTGGAACGTTCAATAAACCCTTGTTTTTCTTCTTGTTTCGACAGCTCATCGAAACTCGAAAAGCGGATCGCCCGGGCCAGCCGCTCAGGGTCGACGGGCACGCCGATATGCTCCAGCATCTTGCTGAAATGGGTCTCGGGATCGTCAAGCAGATCCTCGTAACGCACCAGAAGCCGCTTCCACGGCGCATAGGTCATCCAGCTGCGCACGTGATTGTCCCAGGAGCTTAGATATTGCGCCACGGTGCGTTCGGTCGGCAGGTTGGCGTTTTCGTGATGCGAGATCTGCCGGGCCGCCTCTTCCGGGGCGATACCGTAATGGCGCGCATAGGACAGCACCATGTCGAGCGGATTGCGCAGGATATAGATGGCAGAGCGGGTATAGCGGTCGGGGATCAGATCCATGCCGCTGGCGGCCAGCCGCGCGTTATGCGTCTTGACGAAATTCACATCGGCATCGTTGGCCACGATACCGCGCAGCACCTTGTCGCGCAGCTTCAGAACCTCGTGGAAGTTCTGAGGGTCGATCGGTCGCCCGGCCACCATATTGTACATGCGGACGATCGCGTCGCCCATCGCAAAGCGATGCGCCTCGTTGATCGGAAACGGTTGCGACGTGTTGGCGAGGTAATTGGCAAGGAAAAGCCGCGTCCAAGTGTTGCCGGATTTCGGATAGGAGGCCAGCCAGATGATGCTTCGCTTCATGCCCCGAAATTCCCCGTCTTTTGGCACGTGATGCGGCACACATAGAAAAGGCGGGGGGAAATGTCACCCCCCGCCCTCAAGTCTTTTGACCCGTCGATCAGAACGACAGGTTGATCGAGGTTCCGATCAGCGTGCCTTCGATTTCGCTGTTCGGGTTGCCGAACGTGCCGCCGAGATCCGCGTTAACGGTGCTTTCGGCGTACACGCCATAGACAGCCCAGGTCACGCCCGAGCCCAGCGAACGGCTGGCGACGAGCTGATAGGCTTCGTACTCGGACTTGTCGGAGGTGCCGTTCACGCCGTTGTACTCACCCTGGAAGGTATCGAGGCCAACCGACCACGGGCCTTCGATGTCGTAGGTCGCGCCGAGGCTCCAGCCTTCGGAGTTGAAGTTGCGGAAGCCGCCATTGCTGTTTTCGCCGTAGGAGCCGCCGAAAGTGAAGCCGGCATAGCCGAACTGCGCGCCAGCGGCCCAGACGGTCGGATCACCGTTGCCCGCGACATTGCTGTTGGCGGTGCCGTAACGGGCCGACAGGCCGATGTCGAAGCCGTTGAAGGTCTGGCTGTAGTTGGCGCCGATGTCGAAGATATCGGTCACGCCGGCATTGCGGTCGACACCGAGGTTGTTACCGGCGTTGTTGCCGCCACCTGCGACCGCTGCACGTGCTGCGGCAGTCCGGTCGGTGGTTGCTGCATAGGACACACCCACGGTCAGGCCGTTGAAGGACGGCGTGTAGTAGGTGATGCGCGGCACGTCGTTGTTGCCCAGAACCTCGGTGTAGGACGAGATGCCCGAATCACGGAAGACCCAAGGCGAGTTGCCGCCCGCGCCGGTCGAGATCGGAACGAAGCCCGAGAGCGACGGCGAGTTGATGCCGATGCCGCCGGACACCTGGGGAGCCGCGAGCGACAGCTTGTAGCCGGCCGAGTTCTCGTTGCCGAGGTCAATGCGGCCCAGCGTGTCGCTGGAGATCGACAGGAAGGTTTCGTCGATACCGACTGCACCGCCGCCGTTGTTGGTGCTTTCCATCTGCACGGTTGCACCGAAGGTCATGCCGTTGTCGAGCGTGACGGACGGGGTGAAGATGATTTCCGCGTTCTGGAAAACATCAACGCCGTCGAAGTCGCTGCCGACATGGACGTTGGTGGTGTCGAGGCCCATATACCCAACGTGTGCGTTGTGGAAACCGCCCCAGTCCATGTCCCATTCCTGGGCCGATGCCGGTGCGGCCATTGCGACGCCGAGTGCGATCGCGCTGGTGCTCAGAAGTTGCTTTTTCAAGGGTGTCCCTCCTCATAAGCAGGTTTTTTCGGATCCGCCGCACCAGTCATTGGAAACGGCTTGGACGAAGAAATGCGCCAAGAGGGACCAGACTGTCAACGTAACCCCCCGCCCGTTTCCGCATCACGCCCGACATGTGACGTAGAAACCACACAGAGTGGAGCAGCACCTTTGTAGATCCGGCGGACTTGAATTTTCATCTCTGGCGCGCGCCGAAGCCCGCGTTGCGAGGGGCGCAGGCGTGTTCCCGCGTCCCTCGCATCTTGCGTGACTGACCTTAGAACGTCAGGTTGATCGAGGTGCCGACCAGATAGCCCTCGACTTCGCTGTTCGCCAGACCGCCCGGAACGCCGGAGAACGACCCGCCAAGCTCCGCATTCACGGTGGTTTGGACATAGACGCCATAGACGGCCCAACTCACGCCAGCCCCGAGTTCGCGGTTGGCGATGATCTGGTAGGCTTCGTACTCGGCCTTGTCGCTGGTGCCGTTCACGCCGTTATATTCACCTTGATAGGTGTCTACGCCAAAGAGCCACGGGCCCGCCATGTCGTAGGTCGCGCCCAGCGCCCAACCTTCGGAGTTGAAGTTGCGGAAGCCGCCATTGCTGTTTTCGCCGTAGGAGCCGCCGACGGTGAAGCCCGCATAGCCAAAGCTCGCACCGAGGACCCAGAGGGACGGATCGCCATTGGCCGCGACATTGCTGTTGGCGGTGCCGTAACGCGCCGACAGGTCGACATCGAAACCGTTGAAGCTCTGGCTGTAGGCCGCCGCAACGTCGAAGATGTCGCTCACGCCGGCATTGCGGTCTACACCAAAGTTGTTGCCGGCGTTATTGCCGCCACCTGCGACGGCCGCACGTGCGGCGCCCGGCCGGTCCGTGGTCGCGGCATATGACACACCCACGGTCAGGCCGTTGAAGGACGGCGTGAAGTAAGAGATGCGCGGCACGTCGTTATTGCCCAGAACCTCGGCCCAGGCCGAAATACCCACATCGCGGAAGAGATAGGGCGAGTTGCCCCCGGCACTGATCGAAAGCGGGATAAAGCCCGAGACCGACGGCGAGTTGATCCAGATGCTGCCATCGACCTGCGGAGCCGAGACGGTCATCTTGTACCCGGCCGAGTTCTCGTTGCCGATGATGACCTTGCCCAGAGTGTCGCTGGACACTTCGAGATAGGTTTCGTCGATACCCACCGCACCGCCGCCGTTATTGGTGCTTTCCATCTGCACGTTGACACCGAAGGTCATGCCGTTGTCGAGCGTCACCGACGGGGTGAACTGGATCTCCGCCTCGGTGTAGACGTCGACACCGTCGAAATCGGTGCCGGCCAGAATGTTGGTGGTCTTGACATCGGCATAAGCGACATGGGCCGAGTGGTAACCGCCCCAGTCCATATCCCATTCCTGGGCCGATGCGGGCAGCGCCGCACCCACGGCGAGGGCGATTGCGCTGGTGTTGAGAAGTCTTTGTTTCACGGGTCTTCCTCCTGACAGGCCGGGCAATGAGCAATGAGTTGCCCGAAGTTTGCGATAAGCAGTGAACTCCGGGCGTTGCGCCCGACGCAGGAAAAGCGATGCTGATGCAATCCTGCCTTGTCCAAACACGAAGATGTGCGCTTCACGTGAAGTCCGCGAGTTTGGCAATTTTGCCACAGCTTGGCAGGGGGCTGACATCAGAATTTCATCATGATATCAATCATATGACAATTTATCTGGGATTACCGCCAAGCATATGACAGACGCGCCCAAGCCGCACACAGCGCCGCAGGATCAGGCTTGACAAACCATCCGCCGACTCACCCCGGCGCCTGATTTGAGGTGTGCCCCGCGCCACCGGCCCTGCTGCACCTGGCCCTTGATCCCCAGGTCCGATGCAGGGCGTGGACTCTGCCGCGACAAGGGCGCAAAATTCAGCCTGAATGATACAACCCATTGCAGGATCAAGGCAGGCTGAATTTGTCCATCAAGATCGAAATGCTCCGCTGTTTCCGCACCGTGGCCGATCACGGCAGCCTCTCCGAAGCTGCCGCGATTCTCGGGCGTACGCCCTCGGCGGTGTCGATGATGCTCAAGCAGTTCGAGGAGCATATCGGCGCGCCGCTCTTTGAAACCGCACGCAAATCCCGCCTTACGCCGCTGGGCGAGTTGGTGCTGCACGAGGCCGGGCGCGGGTTGTCGCATTTTGACCGGACGCTTTCGGCCATCGAGGGGCTGTCGCGTGCCGAGCGCGGGCATGTGCGTCTCGCAGTCACCCCCTCGGCGGCACAGGTCATCATGCCGCCGGTGCTGGAGCGGTTCCTCCGCGAGCGCCCCGGCGTGCGGATCGACCTCACCGACAGCGATTCCGCCACCGTGCAACAGGATCTTCTGGCCGAGCGCGCCGATATCGGTCTGGCCAGCCTGCCGCCCCTGCCGGGGCTGGAGCGCGACCTCATCCTGACCGATGCCTTCGGCCTCGTCTGCCGCGCCGACGACCCGCTGATCGGCAACTGGCCCGGGCACGGCTGGGCGGCCCTCGGGGAGACGCCCTTCATCGCCAACGGGCTTTGCAAGTATATTTCCGACCCGGCATTCGTGCCCGTCCTTTCCGCCGCGCCGCTGATGGTGCGCAACACCGCCTCGATCCTCAGCCTCGTGCGCGCGGGCGTCGGAGTGACGGTCTTGCCCGAACTGACCGTGCTGCCAGGGTCTCACGATCTGGCCTTCCTGCCTCTACCGGGCGCCGGGGCGCGACGCCAATTGTGGATGGTGACACAGCCCGCGCACCTGATGACCCCCGCAGCCCTGGTGCTGGCCACAGCGATTCGCAGCGCTCATCCACAGGCGCATCGCGGGCCAGCCTGAACCGCATCGCCCAATTGTGATCTGGCCGCACGGCTCATGCGTGCTAGTTTGTCGCAGGCAAGGGTGCTGCGATGAAAGGGAGGCCACGCATGACACGGACCATCGGAAACCCCCTCAGCTGGATGGCGGATGCCGCCTTTGGCGCGGGTCGCACCGCCGGCGAGGCGACAGAGGCGCTGCGCGGCACGGTCACCGCCCCGCCCGAAGTGCGCCGCCTGACGACTGCGGATCTGCGCGCGGCCCTGCGTAAGGGCATCGACGATTTCACGTCGCTGCGCAGCGACGTCATCTTCCTTATCGCGATCTATCCGATCATCGGAATCGCGCTCGCGCTTGTCGCCTTTCACATGGCGCGGTTGCCGATGCTCTTTCCACTGGCCGCAGGGTTCACCCTGCTCGGCCCGGTGGTCGCCACCGGGCTATATGAGATGAGCCGCCAGCGCGAGGCGACCGGTCAGGCTGGGTGGGGGGCGGCATTTTCGGTGATGACCGCCCCGGTGATCGTGCCGGTTCTGGTTTTGGGGTTGGTCCTGATGGGCCTGTTCATCGCCTGGATGTTCGCCGCAAGCCTGATCTACAATGTCACGCTCGGGCCGCAACCGCCCGCCTCGGTCAGCGGCTTTATCGCTGAGGTGCTGAGCACCGGGCCGGGCTGGACGATGATCGTGCTGGGCTTGGGCGTGGGCTTTGTCTTTGCCGGAGCAGTGCTGGTGATCAGCCTGATTTCCTTTCCGATGCTGATCGACCGGCGCGCAGGCATCCCGGTGGCGGTGCTTACCTCGCTCAAGGTGGCGCGGGAAAACCCGCGCATCGTTGCGACATGGGGTCTGCTGGTCGCCGTGGCGATGGTGCTGGGCACCCTGCCCGCCTTCCTCGGCCTGGTGCTCGTTCTGCCGGTTCTGGGTCATGCCACTTGGCATCTCTACCGGGCGGCCGTGCCGGGCGAGGCGTGAAGCGGGAGATACGGGGGCGTACAGATGAAGGCGCGGTGGGCTTTGCCGTCGTTTCCGCGCCGGGTCGGTCGCGCAGAGAACCGCTCCAGGACATATCCCCCCGTTCCCTTACCCCACCATCGGCGCAGGCGGCGGGCGCAGCGCGTCGGCAAGTTCGCCGTAGAGCGTCTTACGCTCGTCCTCTGACAAAAACGCCCCGATCTCGACCTCCCGGCCACTGCCCTTCAGCGTGATGTAACGCTCCACCGGGCCTCCCGTGGGATGCATCTGGACCTGCGCCCAGTAGCGATTGCACTCCCACGCCTGCACATCACCACGCGGATTGGTGCGGGTGAGGTGCACCTCGTCCGGTGAAATGACCAGGTTTTCGGTGACGCGGGCACTGCGATAGCTATGCTCCAACGCCCACCAGATGCCGCCTACAGCTGCCAGCATGAAGGGCAACAGCCCCCACAGCACCACCGTTCCCAGAAGTGGATAAAGCGGGATGGTGATCAGCGTGAAGGTGCCCAGCACGAACGCGGCAAAGCCCCGGCGCGGCAGCGACCGGTGCGGCCAGAGCGAAAGGCTGATATCTGGGTCTGCCCCGCGCGGCGGGGTGCTCCATTCATACGGCATGCCTCGTTTGTAGCCCTTGGGCGGAAAATGAAAAGGGTGCGCGGAGGGCCTGTAAGCCGGATTCTGTCCAGGGGTTGCCCCCTTGGATGACCATTCATCTTGACGCGCGGTTGCCCGCGCGCCTCAAGCTGCCAACCCGGACCGCCGGGCCAAGACGTGCCTGCGGGCGGTTTCGGTTGCCCGACCGGTCCCCGCGTGCGGTCCCTATTTGGCATTGCTCCCGGTGGGGCTTGCCGTGCCGGTCCGGTTGCCCGTCCCGCGGTGGGCTCTTACCCCACCGTTTCACCTTGACCCCGGCACTTGCCAAAGGCGAACCCTTGACACAGCTCCGGGGCTGTCTGTTTTCTGTGGCGCTTTCCCTCGGGTTGCCCCGGCCGGGCGTTACCCGGCACCGTTGTCTTGTGGAGTCCGGACTTTCCTCGATGCCCCTTGCAGGGCGCCGCGGCCATCCGGCCCTCCGCGCGAGGTTCGACTTAGGCGGTCGCGGGGTTCCGGTCAACTGGGAAGCGACGCGCGAGATCGGCGATCATCGCGCAATCCTCGGGCGCAAGCGGGCCAGCGGCATGCGGGCGAAAGCGCAGGCGAAAGGCGCGCAGCACATCCTGAGCGGTCACATCCTTGGGCAGTCCATAGCCGAAGCGAGCGGCATCGCGCAGGAAATCGCCCTCCGAAACCGGCCCGGCGGCAGAGACCTTCGGCCAGACCGACAGCCCCGCCCGCGCCAGCCCGCGCCAGTCAAACCCTGGCCCCGGATCGGATTTGCGGGCGGGGGCCATGTCGGAATGGGCGATCACCCGCGCGGGCGCGATCCGCCAGCGCTGCATGATGCCCGCCATGAGCCGCTCCAGCGCCACCATCTGCGGGGCGGGAAAGGGATGCGCGCCGGTATTGGCCAACTCGATGCCGATGGAACGGGAATTGACGTCCACGACATCCCCCCACTGCCCCACACCTGCATGCCAGGCGCGCATCTCCTCCTCGACCATGCGCCAGACGCGGCCGCGCTCACAGATCAGGTAATGCGCGGACACCTCAGCCTGCGCATCACAAAGGCGTTCGAGCGCCGCCTCGGGCGTCGCCATCGCGGTATGATGCAAGACGATCATATCAGGCCACACGCCGTCACGGCGCGGCCCGAAATTGGGCGAGAGACAGGAAGTCACCGGCTGGTGCGCCTCGGCGCACCCGGCCATCAGCCGCCGACCAGGTTCTGGTAGCGGGTCGGATCCCAGTCGCAGGCAAAGCCGTCGCCATCGGGATCAAGACCGAGGCGGTCGCGCTCCGGTCCGCCTTCGTGCAGAAAGTCGATCTGCGCCTCATCGGAGGAAGAATATTGCGCGCAGTTCCGCTCGAACTTGCTTGCCTTGTTGAACCCGACCCGGCTGTAGAGCTGCGTGCCCACGGGGTGCCGGTTGGCCAGTGCATAGGCCACAATATTGGGGCTGGCGTCATCAGGGCGGGTACCGATCGCCTCGGGTTCGATCACCTGATATTGCGCACGGTTCTGTGCAATGCGCGCCGCGTCCTCCTCGATGGAGCGTTCCGAGCCGACAGCATCGAAATCGTTCTCCTGCGAGATCCCCTGCGAATTGAGCACCGGCGGCGGTGGGTTCGAGGGGCTTGCCTGCACCGGCACTTCACCGGAATTGGCCGCCGCGAGCGCGGCCTGGGTTTCCGCCGCAAGACGCTCTGCCTCGCTGTCGCTCGCCGCCTGCCCGGTCGCGTCTAGCGGCTCGGACGAGACCGCATCGGGCGCAGGCAGGGCATTGCCCGCAAGGGCTGCCTCGCGCGCCGCTTTCTCGCGCTGATATTGGTCGTAATCCCCGAACCCGACCCCAGCCCCACTGTCGGGGATCGCCGGGGCACAGGCCCCGAGCGCCGCCATCATCACCAATCCAAGTGCGATCCGCATCTCTAAATGTCCTGCCTTGTGCCCGTTTGCAGGGGCGTTTACCACCATTTCGCGGGCTTGGCTACAAAGCCCGCCGCCTGTTCCAGCGCATAGGCGGTGTTGAGCAGATCGCCCTCGTCCCATGGCCGCCCGATCAGTTGCAGTCCGAGCGGCAGGCCCTGCTTGTCAGTGCCCGCAGGCACCGCGATGCCCGGCAGACCGGCAAGGTTGACGGTCACTGTAAAGACGTCGTTGAGATACATCTGCACCGGGTCGGCATCCGTCATCTCGCCCAGACCGAAGGCCGCGCTTGGCGTGGCCGGGGTGAGGATGGCGTCGATGCCCGCCGCAAAGACCTCCTCGAAGTCGCGCTTGATCAGGGTGCGAACCTTGCGGGCGCGGTTGTAATAGGCGTCGTAGAACCCGGCCGAGAGCACGTAGGTGCCAACCATGACCCTGCGCTGCACCTCATGGCCAAAGCCTTCGGCGCGGGTCTTCTCGTACATCTCGGTGATGCCGTCGCCCTGCGCCAGTTTTGCCCGGTGGCCGTAGCGCACCCCGTCATAGCGCGCCAGATTCGAGGATGCCTCGGCGGGCGCGATCACGTAATAGGCAGGCAGGGCATATTTGGTATGCGGCAGGCTGATGTCGCGGATCTCGGCGCCTGCGTCCTTGAGCATCGCGGTGCCATCGGCCCAGAGTTTCTCGATCTCGTCGGGCATGCCGTCCATGCGGTATTCCTTGGGGATACCGATCACCTTGCCCTTGATGTCGCCGGTCAGCATCGCCTCGAAATCCGGCACGGGGATATCCGCCGAGGTGCTGTCCTTGGGGTCATGGCCGCACATCGCGCCCAGCATGATGGCGCTGTCGCGCACCGTCTTGGTCATCGGCCCGGCCTGATCGAGCGACGAGGCAAAGGCCACGATCCCCCAGCGCGAGCAGCGCCCGTAGGTGGGTTTGATGCCGGTGATGCCGGTGAACGCCGCAGGCTGGCGGATCGAGCCGCCGGTATCGGTCCCGGTGGCCGCCAAGCAGAGGTCTGCCGCCACGGCACTGGCCGAGCCACCGGAGGAGCCGCCGGGGGTCAGCGCCGCCTCGTCATTGCCGCGCCGCCACGGGTTGACGACGTTGCCGTAAACGCTTGTTTCGTTCGACGATCCCATCGCGAATTCGTCCATGTTGAGCTTGCCCAGCATGACGGCACCGGCGTCAAAGAGGTTCTGCGTCACGGTCGATTCGTATTCCGGCTTGAAGCCTTCCAGAATGCGGCTCGCGGCTTGTGAGGGCACGCCGCGCGTACAGAAGAGATCCTTGATCCCCAGCGGAATGCCGCACATCGCGGGCGCATCGCCCTGCGCGATCCGCGCATCCGCCGCCTGCGCCTGCGCGCGGGCCAGATCCGGCGTGTCATGGACAAAGGCATTGAGCGCGCCTGCGCCCTGCACCGCCGAAAGGCAGGCTTCGGTCAATTCCACGCTGGTCACATCGCCCTTGCGCAGCGCGTCGCGGGCCTCGGCAATCGTCAGTTTGTTCAGTTCGGTCATCATTCAACCACCTTCGGCACGGCAAAGAAGCCCTCGCGCTCATCGGGAGCGTTCGACAGGATCTTGTCTTGCTGGTTGCCCTCGGTCACCACGTCATCGCGACGTTTCAGGCGCTGCGGGGTGACGGAAGTCATCGGCTCGACACCCGTCACATCCACCTCGCCCAATTGCTCGATAAAGCCGAGGATGGTGTTGAATTCCTGCGCCAGCGCGGGCAGCGCGTCCTCGTCCACGCGGATGCGCGCCAGCTTGGCCACCTTGGCCGCGGTTTCCAGATCGATCGACATGAGCCACTCCTCTTGTCCGGTTGCTCCCGCGTTTAGCGCCCGCGCGATATGGGTGCAAGACGGAGGCGGGCCCCGCCCCCCTTTATTCTGACCGCAGGCTTGTTACAGTCGCGCCAAATCGCAAAAGGGGAGACGACACATGAATATCATCTGGCTCGGACACAGCTCTTTCCGGATCGAGATCGGCGGGCAGGTGCTGCTGCTTGACCCGTGGCTGAACGGCAATCCGATGCTGCCCGAGGACAGTCACGAGGACGCAACCAGGGGGGCCACCCATATCCTGCTGACGCATGCGCATTTCGATCATGTCAACGACGTGCTGCCGCTGGCGAAATCCCTTGGCATTCCGGTGGTCGGCCAGTTTGACCTGATGGCACATTGGGAGCAGGCCGAAAAGATCGAGACCGTGGGCTTCAACAAGGGCGGCACGGTCGATCTGGAGGGCGTCAAGGTGACGATGGTGCATGCCACCCATTCCACCAGCTTTGGCACCGAAGCGGGGCCGCATGTGCCGGGCAGCGAATGTGGTTTCATGATCGCGGGCGAGGGGCATGTGATCTATGTCTCGGGCGATACTGACGTGATGGCCGATATGGGTGTCTTCCACGACCTGCATCAGCCCGATATCGGCATCTTGTGCGCGGGCGGGCATTTCACCATGGATATGCGCCGGGCGGGCTATGCGGCGAAAAAATTCTTCGACTTCAAGACCGTGATCCCCTGCCATTACAAAACCTTCCCGATCCTGGAGCAATCGGCGGAGGAGCTGGTCAAGGCATTGCCCGGTGTCAATGTGATCGAGCCCGAGGTGATGACGGCGATCAGTATCTGAGCGCGGAGTGGGGGCGCTGCCCCCACGCCCCCGGGATGCTTTCCGCAAGATGAAGCTGTCAGCGGCGGCGACGCTGCGGTTTGCGCTGCGGTTCTGCGGGCGATTTCTTGGTGTCGGGCTGGGGTTCGTCCGGCATCCCCAACTGGTCGCGCAGCACGCGGGGGCGGATTTCCTCGACCGCGCCGGGCTTGAGCTGGCCCAGCTGGAACGGCCCGTATGAGAGCCGGATCAGGCGGTTGACGACCAGGCCCACCGCCTCCATCGCGCGGCGAATTTCGCGGTTCTTGCCCTCGCGGATCGACACGGAGACCCAGGCATTGGCCCCCTGCTGGCGGTCGAGCGTCACCGTCATCGGCTGGAACTTCTCACCCTCGATCACCAGACCCTTGCGCAACGGATCGAAGGTGGCATCGGTCGGCCGCCCGTTGACGCGGGCGCGGTAGCGGCGCAGCCAGCCGGTGGAGGGCAGTTCCAGCTTGCGCTTCAACTCGCCGTCATTGGTCAGCAGCAACAGACCTTCGGAATTGAGATCGAGCCGCCCGATGCTCATCACGCGCGGCATGTCCTCGGGCAGGTCGTCATAGATCGTGGGGCGGCCCTGCTCGTCGCGGGTGGTGGTCACGCGGCCCACAGGCTTGTGATAGAGCCAGAGGCGCGCCGGTTCGGGCGCTGCAAGGGCGCGACCATCGACCACAATCTTGTCCGCAGGTGTGACGTTGAGCGCGGGCGAGGTGATCTTTTGCCCGTTCACGGTGACGCGGCCGGCCTCGATCAGGCGCTCGGCCTCGCGCCGACTGGCGCGGCCTGCGCGGGCGATGACCTTGGCGATGCGCTCGCCGGGGGGGGTGTTGGTGCTCATGGATCACGCGCATAGCGCAAAGCCGGGGCTTGCGAAAGCGCGGATCGCGGGGCAGAGACAGGTCATGACATTCCGCAGCCATATGGACACCGCCCTGACCGAGGCCCGCGCCGCCGCCGCGCGGGGCGAGGTGCCGGTGGGCGCGGTGGTGGTGGATGCTTCGGGCCGGATCGTGGCTCAGGCGGGCAACCGGACGCGCGAGCTCAGCGATCCCACCGCACATGCCGAAATCCTCGCGATCCGCGCCGCCTGCACTGCGCTCGGCTCGGAGCGGCTGGTGCGGCATGATCTCTACGTCACGCTGGAGCCTTGTGCGATGTGCGCCAGTGCCATCGCGGCGGCGCGGATCGCGCGGCTTTATTATGGTGCGGCTGATCCGAAATCGGGCGGCGTGGCGCAGGGCGCGCGGGTCTTCGCGCATCCGCAATGCCACCACGTACCGGAGGTTTATGACGGCATCGGCGCGCGGGAGGCCGAAGCGCTGCTCAAGTCCTTTTTTGCCACCCGGCGCAGGTCAGAATAGGGTCAGGCCATCGGCCAGAAACGGGTGCTGCCGAATCGCCGGATCGACGATGGCCTCCTTGAGAATCGGCTTGAGCCTGGCGGCCAGCGTCTCGGGCATGTCCTGCAAGATGCCCTTGCGCGCGATCACGCTGATCGTGCGCGTGAGCGGCGCCAGCGGCAATTCCAGCACGTCGATCTGATCGGCAAAGCGCCGCGCGCGCATCAACGCCAGTGGCGGCAGGATCGACCAGCCGGTGCCCTGCCCGACCAGCGCCAGGATCGAGTGATAGCTGTCCAGTTCGAAGCGATGCGGCAGGTTCAGCTTTTCGCGCACCAGATGCGCCGAGATCAGCCGCCCCATGTAATGCCGCTGCGTGTACTGGATGAGCGGCAGGCGCTTTAGCTGCCGCAGCACGTCGCGATCGGGGCGGATGACGCGGCGCGGCGCGACCACGGCAAAGCCTTCGCGCAGGACGGGATGCACCTCGGTCCAGTCCGCCGCGTCACCCAGTTCGGCGGCGACGATGAAATCGAGCGCGCGCGCGTCAAGCTGATCATAAAGGTGATGGCTCGCGCCGGTCTCCAGCAGGAACTGACAGCCCGTCAACTCTCCGGCCATGTGGGTGAGCAGTTGCGGCGTCACATCCGCCTCCAGATCCTCGATCATGCCGAGGCGAAAGCGGGTCAGCGTCGACAGGTGCGACATCGCCAGCTCGGCCCGCGCCTGCGCCGCCTCGTTCAGGATGACCTGAGCGCGGCGCTGCATGATCTCGCCCGCCGGTGTCAGGCGGATCGGGCGGGCGTTGCGTTGCAACAGCGTCGCGCCCACCGCGCCCTCCAGATTGGTCAATTGCTGGCTGACCGCCGAGGGGCTGGCCCCCAGACGCCGGGCGGCGGCGGAGATCGAGCGTTCGTCGGCGGCGGCCATGAACACCTCGATCCCCCACAGGGTGATCCGGCCCGGGCTTTCGACCATGGCGGCCTACTTGCTCATCTTCGACAACTTGCTCTGCAACTCCGCAAGCTGCTTCTTGATCTCGTCAAGATCGTCGCTGTCCTGCGCGGTGTCGCCATCGGGCTGCGGGCCGCTGCTGCCGATGCCCTTCAGCCCCCCGGTCATCGCCTTCATGAAGGCCTCCTGTTGGGCGCGCATCGCTTCCATCCCCGGCATCGCGGCGAGCGGATTGGCCTTGGTCATGTTCTCCAGCATCTTGGACTGGCCGTCGCGCAGCATCTCGAAGCTGGCGGCCAGGAATTCCGGCACCACGCTGGTGGCCTGCGTGGTATAGCTGCGCACCAGGTCGTTGAGCACGTTGATCGGCAGCACGCTTTCGCCGCGGCTTTCGTGTTCGGCGATGATCTGGAGCAGGTACTGTCGGGTCAGGTCGTCTCCCGACTTCAAGTCGATGATCTGAACCTCGCGCCCATCGCGGATGAATTCGGCGATGTCCTCCAGCGTGACGTAATCGGAGGTCTCGGTATTGTACAGCCTGCGGCTGGCGTAGCGCTTGATAAGCAACGGTTTCTGGGTGTCGGCCAAAGGATGTCCCTCCCGAGGAATGCGGCTGCAGCACAGACTAGACGCAAGTGCAGAAAAAAGAAAGGGCGAGCCTCGCGGCTCGCCCCTCGCAGTCCATACCCATCAAGGGAGGGGATCAGGGTATGTATCTGCGTGTTCTTACTTGGTCGAAGCGGTCGCTTTCTGAGTCGCTGCGGTGACGTCGTCGGTTGCTTTCTTGACAACCTTGGTGGCGTCTTCCTGCATGGTCTTGCCTGCGGCCATCATCAGTTCGACGGTTTCCATCTGAACCTTCTTGGCGATCTCGGCGAAGGCGGCCATGTTCTCGGCGGCGACTTCGGCATTGGCCGACGCGAAATCGGTCATCGCCTTGGCGTAATCGGCGGGCTCTGCTTTCGCTTTCGACATCTCGCTCAGCTTGGCCAGGGTTTCCTTGGTCCACTTGTTCGAGATTTCGGCCGACTGCTCGGCTGCGGTCAGCGCGACGCCTGACAGTTTCTCGTTCAGCGTTGCCTGATTCTTGAATGCATCTTCCATCGCCTTGGTGTCGACGGGGAAGGTGCCCATGACGTCTTTGAACATCGCGGTGAAATCTTGGTTCTTTGCCATTGGTAAGGTCCTCTCGGGTTAAGCGGAGTGTCCGCTGCTGTCTGCTACTGAGAGGAATATAGATGCTGCAGCGCGGCATTTCAAGATATTTTTCTGCACTGCAGCATTTTTCGATGACCTAGGGGGAAATCTTTTCAAAATCAGATAGTTGCCTTCTTGCGCACATAGGTCCCGGGGGCCGGGGCCAGTGCCGGATGTTCCGAATCGCCCGGCTCGCGGGCCGCAACCATCTTGCCCGACCGCTTCGCCAGCCAGGCCTCCCAGCGCGGCCACCACGACCCTTCGTGATAAGTGGCACTCGCCATCCACTCATCCGCCGACCCGCTCAGATTGTCGTTGATGTAATGCCCGTATTTCTTCTTGGCGGGCGGATTGACGATCCCGGCGATGTGTCCCGATTCCGACACGATGAAGGTGCGATCCTTCGCGCCGGTCTGCTGAAACCCGCGATAGCAATCCTTCCACGCGGCGATATGATCGTTCTCGCAGGTCACCGACATCAGCGGCACCTTGACGTCGCTGACATGCAGCCGTTCACCGCAGATCTCGAACCCGTCGGTCACGAAGTGATTACCCTGACACAGGCCGCGCAGATATTGCACCGTCATTTTCGCAGGCAGGTTCGCCCCGTCGCCGTTCCAGTAGAGCAGGTCGAAGGCGGGCGGAGCCTCGCCCATCATGTAACTACGCACGGCCGGCTGATAGATCAGGTCGCGCGAGCGCAGGAAGGACATGGTGCGCCCCATGATGAAGGAGCGCAGCACGCCTTGCGCGGCCACTTCCTTCTCGATGCCGTCGATGAAATCATCCTGAAGGAAGGGGGTGAACTCGCCCTGTTCGGCGAAATCGGTGAGCGCGGTAAAGAACGTGGCCGACTTGACCGAGGTGTCGCCGCGCTTGGCCATCAGCGCCAGCGTCAGATGCAGGGTGGTGCCCGCGATGCAATAGCCTACGGCGTTGACCTGTTTTTGCCCGGTGATCGCCTTGGCCTCGCGGATGGCGGTGAGAAACCCTTCCTCGATATACTCATCCATTCCGACATCGGCATGGCTCGAATCGGCATTGACCCAGCTCACCACGAAGAGCGTATAGCCCTGATCGGTGATCCACTTGATCAGGCTGTTTTGCGCCTTGAGATCGAGGATGTAGAACTTGTTGATCCAGGGCGGAAAGATCACTAGCGGGATGGCGTGGACCTGTTCGGTGGTGGGGCTGTATTGAATGAGCTCCATCATCCGGTTGCGATAGACCACCTCGCCGGGGGTGGTGGCGATGTTGGTGCCCAGGTCGAATGCCTTGTCATCTGCCAGCCGCACGACCAGCTCGCCATTGTTGGCCTCAAGGTCGGCGATCAGGTTCTCCATCCCCTTCACCAGGCTTTCGCCCTCGGTTTCGATGGCGCGTTCCAGCGCATCGGGATTGGTGCCTAGAAAATTGGTGGGCGACATCATGTCGATGATCTGATGCGCGAAATAATCGAGGCGGCGACGATCCTTCTCCGGCAGATCCTCGTCGATCTCCTCGAGCGCCTGTTCGATCGCCTGCGCATTCAGGGCATATTGCCGCTTGACGTATTTGAAATAGGGGTGTGAATTCCACAGCGGGTTGGAGAACCGCTTGTCACCGGCCAGCAGGTCGGGCGCGTCATCCGGCTCGGCCACCTCGCCGCGGATCAGCATCTGCTGGGCCTCCATGAAATGGCGCACCGATTTGCCCCAGTATTCCAGCTGCTGCTCGTAGATCTTGCCCGGATTCTCGAACATCTCGGTCCAGTAGGACGACGCGGCCTTGGCAAACAGGTCCTGCGACGGCGCGTTCAATGTCGGATTTGCAGGCTTGCGCGAGGCCAGCGCCTGGATCAGCCGCTGCGACAACTGCTCGACCTTGGCGAGATTTTCATTCATCTTTTCAACGTTTTCGCCTGCGACATCGTCTTGCGTTGCCATTTCAATCATTTCCCCTTAACATTTTCTGCTATGCAGCATACCGTCGCCATGACCGGAGGGGCAGTGCGACGAATAGAACCGGGTGCCCACCCGAAACAGGAGACGAATATGCGCTACATGGCCACCTACGACATGATGGAATCCCTCCGCAACGCCAACCAATGGCTCGGAGCCTCCGCCCTCTCCTTCGCATCCTATCCGATGTTCAGCATGGTGCCAAACCCTGCATTGCAATGGATGGCCGCCTGGGGCGAAGTCACCGAACGCAGCTATCAACGCATGATCTCCAAGCCCGACTGGGGCATCCGCACCTTCACCCATGAAGACGGACGCGATCATCTGGTGAACATCGAGACAGTGGTCTCGCGCCCCTTCGGCGATCTGATCCATTTCAATGTCACGGGACGCGAAGAACAGCCTCGCAAGGTGATGCTGGTGGCGCCGATGTCGGGCCATTACGCGACGCTCTTGCGCTCGACCGTCAAATCGCTGCTGGTCAATTGCGAGGTCTATGTCACCGACTGGCATAACGCGCGCGACATTCCCGTGTCCGAAGGCAAGTTCGATATCGAGGATTACACGCTCTATCTTGTCGATTTCATGAAGGCGCTGGGCCCCGATATCAACGTCATAGCCGTCTGCCAGCCCGCGCCGCTGACGCTGGCCGCCACCGCCTATCTGGCCGAACTCGAGCCAGAGGCGCAGCCGCGCACGCTCACCCTCATCGGCGGGCCGATCGACCCGGACGCAACACCGACGGACGTCACCGATTTTGGCCGCCGTGTGACCATGGGCCAGCTTGAAGAGACGATGATCCAGCGCGTCGGCTTCAAGTACAAGGGTGTGGGCCGCCAGGTCTATCCCGGCCTTCTGCAACTGGCCTCCTTCGTGTCGATGAATGCCGAGCGCCACGCCAAGGCCTTTACCGACCAGATCATGCGCGTCAGCCAGGGCGAGGCGAGCGATCACGACGCCCATAACCGGTTCTACGACGAATATCTCGCGGTCATGGATATGACCGCCGAGTTCTACCTCTCGACCGTGGAGCGAATTTTCAAGGGGCTGGAGATTGCGCAGAACCGATTCGAGATCAAGGGACACCGCGTCGATCTTGGCAAGATCACCAAGGTCGCCGTGAAGACCGTCGAGGGCGGCAAGGACGACATCTCGGCGCCTGGCCAATGCGTCGCCGCGCTCGATCTGTGCACCGGCCTGCCCGATCACATGAAGGCCAGCTATCTGGAGCCCGAGGCCGGTCATTACGGCATCTTCGCGGGACGTTCCTGGCGCAACAACATCCGCCCGGTGGTGCTCGATTTCATCGACGCGAATGCCCGGCCCAAGGCGGACCCCAAGGCCGAACCCAAGCCCGCGAATCGCAACGTTGCCGCGAATGGCTGACGCCGCCCCGGCGGCACCGCCCTGCGGTGCCGCCGCCGGGCGATGCGCTACGCGCAGGCTCACGGCGCGCGCTGCCGCCTGAGCCAGCGCCAAAGCGGCACGACATCGAGAGCGGCCACCGCAACCCCCAGTGGAACCATCCAGAACCCCAGCACCGGCAGAAACCCCAGCATTCCGCCGACAATCAGCAGCAGACCGGCGATCAGCCTTACTCCAGGCGGCAATCTGCGCCCGGTCCAGACCTGTACCCGACGGCGCAGTTGGCGCAACCTGCCCTTGGTGGAGCTTTCTGGCTTGCGCCTCGTCTCTGGTCCGGTCTCAGGCATCGACGCGATTCTGCAGCATCAACGGCCGTTGCAGCCAGCCACGCAGCGCCGCCGTCGTTACGTCGGGCTGCTCCAGCACCGGCAGATGCCCGGCCTCGGGCACCTGACACAGCGTGGCCGTGGGTATGAGATCAGCCAGAAAGCTGTGCCGCCGGGGCGGCGTCAGCCCGTCCAGCGCCCCGCACAGAACCAGCACCGGCACCTTGCAGCGGCGCAGCACCGCCTGATAATCGCGCCGCCGTTGCAGGGCGCGCGTCTGCCGGATGATCGCCTCGGGCCCGAGCGCGGTAGCCATCTCCACCACCTGCGCCAGAACCGTCCCACGGCCCGGTCCGGGGGCGAGCACATCGCGCCCCAGCATCATCTCGACCGCATCGGCCACCGGACCCGCGCGCAGCTTGATGATGAAGGGCTCGTATCCGGCGGCGGATTGCGGGGTTTCGGCCAGCGCATTGGTATCCATCAGCGCCAGTCGCGTCACCCGGTCAGGCGCACGTCGCAGGATCTCCATTGCCACGATGCCGCCCATCGACAACCCAGCCAGCGCAAAGCGGCGTGGCAGCACGTCGAGCAAACCCGAGGCGATCTCCTCGATCCGGTCCCCGCCGGTGATCGGCGCGACAGTGACCGCCATATCACGGCTCAGGTCGGCCAGTTGCGGCGCGAAAAGACGCGCGTCACACATCATGCCTGGAAGAAACACAACAGGCTCACTGCTCATCGGACATCTCGCACTCCCCGGGGGTCTGCGCCCCCGCTTTCGGGGATCAGAATGTCACCCCGCAGGACCAAAGTGCAAGCCCCGCCCGCCGCTGCGCGCTGGATTACGCCGGATTTACCGTCGCACTGTGCGCCTGACCGTGTCGCGCGATGACCTCTTCGAGCGTGGACCCGATCAGCGCCAGACAGGTCGGGTCCGAGAACCTGTGATCGGCGCCATCGACCAGAGTGAGCCGAATATCCGGCCCGGTTGAATGGTCCAAAAGCGACAAGGCCACCGATTTATCCACATCTTCATCGGCGGTTCCTTGCAGAAATCGAACAGGAAAGGGCAAATCGAGCGGGGTACGCAACACCAGGTTCTCCCGTCCTTCCTCGATCAGGCGGCGGGTGATGACATAGGGCTCGCCATAGTCGCTCGGAAGGGCAACCTGCCCGTGGTCCCGCAACGCCGCGCGCTGCGCCGCGTCAAAGCCCGCCCACATCGAATCCTCGGTGAAATCCGGTGCGGCCGCGATGGTGACCAACCCGGCCACGCGCTGCGGCATCTCGCGCGCCAGCAAGAGCGCGATCCATCCCCCCATGGACGAGCCCACGAGGATCTGCGGCCCCTTGGTCAGCGCCTCGATCACCGCCCGCGCATCCGCCGCCCAATCGCCGATGCACCCGTCGGTGAACGCCCCCGAGGATTGCCCGTGCCCGGAGTAATCGAACCGCAGGAACGCGTGGCCCATGCGCCGCGCCCACTCCTCGAGCCAGAGCGCCTTGGTTCCCTCCATGTCGGATTTGAAGCCGCCCAGAAACACCACGCCCGGCCCCTGCCCCGGCGTCTGATGATACGCCAGATCGCGGCCTTCCGCTGTGGTCAGATAAGACGGCCCCTGCATCGTGTCCTCCCTCGTCTTTCGAGGCGATCATGCATGGCGCGCCATGGCGACGCAAGCGTGGCTCGGAACCGCGACGAGAGACCGTCGATTCCCCCCCTCCAGCCGCGTTCAGCCGCCGATATAGGCTCCGCGACGCGGACGGTAAAAGACCTTCTGGTTGTGCAGGCGACCCAGCAGATCGTGTATCTGGCGAAGGGTGCCATCGGCATCTCGGTTGCTGTCCTCGGTCTTGTCGTGCTGTGCGGCCACCGGCACGGCACGCGCCGAAAGCTCGGATTTGGTCTGGCGCAGCGCCGCCTCGATCAGCTCCATATCCGCGACCGACAGTTCGAATCTTGAATTGTAACCCGGCATGTCTCTGGCCTCCTGAGCCCGTGCTGCGCGCCGACCGTGCAGGCGCAGCGTAATATTGTTTCGCGACCGATAAGCGGCATTTAGGCCATCAATTCCGACATGTCCAATGATTTTTCCGGCCTGCGGCAAAATGTTATCTTATACCATTGTATGCCGTCCATTTCAGAGGCGGGCCTTGACCTGCGGGCGCGCTGCGGGCATTAGGCGGCAACCATACCCGCAACCGGGCGTTCCGTGGGCGCCAAACCGACGAGGAGCCAGAGCAATGGCCGATATCTCCCTCACCTTCCCCGATGGCACTCCGCGCAGCTATCCCGCAGGCGTGACCCCCGCCGATGTCGCGGAAAGCATTTCGACGTCACTGGCGAAAAAGGCCATTTCGGCGCATGTCGACGGCCAGCACTGGGATCTGCAATGGCCGATCCCGCAGGACGCGGCAGTCAGCATCAACACGATGAAGGACGAGGCCCCGGCGCTCGAACTCATCCGCCATGATCTGGCGCATATCATGGCCCGCGCGGTGCAGGAACTCTGGCCCGATGTGAAGGTCACCATCGGACCCGTCATCCAGAACGGCTGGTATTACGATTTCGACCGCGCAGAGCCCTTCACCCCCGAGGATCTCGGCCTCATCGAGAAGAAGATGAAAGAGATCATCAACCTCCGCGACCCCGTGCGCACCGAGATCTGGGAGCGTCCGCGCGCCATCGAGCATTATCGCGGCACCCATGAGCCCTACAAGATCGAACTGATCGAGGCGATTCCCGGCGACGAGCCGCTGCGAATGTACTGGCACGGGCACTGGCAGGATCTGTGCCGTGGCCCGCATCTGCAACATACCGGTCAGGTGCCCGCCGACGCCTTCAAGCTGATGAGCGTGGCCGGAGCCTATTGGCGCGGCGACAGCAGCCGCCCGATGCTGCAACGCATCTATGGCGTGGCGTTCCAGTCCAAGGAAAAGCTCAAGGAGTATCTCACCTTCCTCGAAGAGGCCGAGCGTCGCGACCATCGCAAGCTGGGCCGCGAGATGGATCTGTTCCACATGCAGGAAGAGGCCCCCGGCCAGATCTTCTGGCACCCCAATGGCTGGACCATCTACACCACCTTGCAGGATTACATGCGCCGCCAGCAGACCCGCGGCGGCTATGTCGAGGTGAACACGCCGCAGGTTGTCGACCGCAAGCTGTGGGAGGCCTCGGGCCACTGGGAGAAATACCAGGACAACATGTTCATCGTCGAGGTCGACGAGGATCACGCGCGCGAAAAGGCGATCAACGCCCTCAAGCCGATGAACTGCCCGTGCCACGTGCAGATCTTCAATCAGGGGCTCAAATCCTATCGTGATCTGCCCCTGCGCATGGCCGAATTCGGCTCTTGCAACCGCTACGAACCCTCGGGCGCGCTGCACGGCATCATGCGGGTGCGCGGATTTGTGCAGGATGACGCGCATATCTTCTGCACCGAGGATCAGATCGAAGCCGAGACGGCGCGGTTCATCGCGTTTCTCTCGACGATCTACCGCGATCTGGGTTTTCCCGAATTCGAGGTGCTGTTTTCCACCCGCCCCGATGTCCGCGCGGGTAGCGACGAGGTCTGGGACCGCGCCGAGGCGGCACTGCTTGCCGCCACCCGCGCCGCCGGGGTCGAGCCGAAGGTGAACCCCGGCGAAGGGGCGTTTTACGGGCCGAAGCTGGAGTTCACCCTGACCGACGCCATCGGGCGCAAATGGCAATGCGGCACGCATCAAGTGGATTTCGTTCTGCCGGAGCGGCTGGATGCGACCTATATCGGCACCGACGGGGCCAAGCATCGCCCGGTGATGCTGCACCGTGCCGTGCTCGGAAGCTTCGAGCGGTTCATCGGCATCCTGATCGAGGAACACGCCGGGCGCCTGCCCTTCTGGCTCGCGCCGCGTCAGGTCGTGGTCGCCTCGATCACCTCGGAGGCCGATGACTATGTATTTGAGGCGGTTGATAAACTGACCGCCCTCGGCATCCGCGCCGAGGCCGACACGCGTAACGAGAAGATCAATTACAAGGTGCGCGAGCACTCCGTTGGCAAGGTGCCGGTGATCCTCGCCTGCGGCATGCGCGAGGTCGAAGAGCGCAGCCTGTCGGTCCGGCGTCTGGGCGAAAAACAGACCAGCATGCGGGCGCTCGACGAGATGGCGCAGGAGCTTGCACGCGAGGCCACCCCACCCGATCTGGCCTGATCCACGGGCCCCCGTCACGGCGCGCAGGGGTCCCGCGCGCTGCGCCCCGTGACGCATGCCGGGCCAACGAAACCACGTCTCTCCTCACGGAATAGTTAGGTTCAATTACAGTCGATATGTGCGACGTTCCGCGCGGGAGACCTTTGCGTCTTGTGACCGAAATGGAGAGACTATCATCATGAAACGCCAGCTTTTCGCCGCCGCCGCGACCCTCGCTGCCAGCCTCACATTGGCCCCCGTCGCCCATGCGGCCTGCGCCGTCGACGTGACCGATCCGTTCGAGCTTGACGCCGCCGCGATCGACGAAATCTATGCCTGCCTCAAGGACGAGATGGCCGAGAATTACGCCAAGGAAGGCAACGAGGTGGCCGCCGCCTATCGCGACTGGACCGTGAGTTCGACCCGCCCCGCCGTCGCGGGCGCGCATGGCAACCGTCTGCTCCAGACCTTTGCCAACGACATCGCCGCAGAGCAATACCTGAAATTCGCCGAAGAGGGCGTGGACATGCCCGCAGGCTCGGTGCTTGCCAAGGAAAGCATCACCATCTCCGCCAAGAAGAAAGAGGCCCGCACCGGCCCGCTCTTCATCATGACCAAGGGCGAGGAAGGCAGCGCGCCCGACACCGCCGACTGGGTCTATGCGGGCGTGCAGCCCAACGGCAAGCCGATGAAGTTCAAGCAGAGCTTTTGCCACGATTGCCACGTCGCATGGGAGGCGCAGGACATGCTCGCCTACCCACTCGAAGAGGTCCGCGTCTCGAATTGAAGCAGTCCACTCACGCAACCGCCCGGTCCCCTGCCAAGGGGGCCGGGTTTTTCTTTGCAAATACCGGAAAGCTGCGCCATTAAGCCCGGATGACACCACAGATGCGCGCGCTTTTAGTTCACCTTTTGACCGCTACCGGCGCGGTATTCGCGATGCTCGCCATGCTCGCCGCGATCAACCGCGAGTGGGAGCTGATGTTCCTGTGGCTGGTCGTGGCATTTGCGGTGGACGGTATCGACGGGCCGCTGGCGCGCAAATATGACGTGCAGCAATACGCGCCCGAATTCGACGGCGTGCTGCTCGACCTGATCATTGATTATCTGACCTATGTGTTCATCCCCGCCTTCGCGCTGTTCAGCTCCGATCTTCTGCCGGGCTGGACGGGCTGGCTGGCGATCATCGTGATCACCTATGCCAGTGCGATGTATTTTGCCGACACAAGGATGAAGACCAAGGACAACTCCTTTTCCGGCTTTCCCGGCTGCTGGAACATGATGGTGATCGTGATGTTCGCGATCAAGCCGTCGTTCTGGATCATTCTCGCGCTTGTGGTGATCCTGTCGGTGGCGATGTTCCTGCCGCTCAAGTTCGTGCATCCGGTGCGCACCGAACGCTGGCGCTGGCTGACGCTGCCGATGGCACTCGGCTGGACGTTCTTTGCGGGCTGGGCGGCCTGGGTGCATTTCGACCCGCAGAGCTGGGCGCATTGGGGGTTGGTGGTGACCAGCGTCTACCTGGTCTTTGCCGGTATCGTGCAGCAGATCATCCCGCCCCGCGACACTCCGATCTGAGACCGCGGGCCCCGCTCAGCCGTCAAGCCGCCCGAAGACCGCGTCGAGAATCGCCGTCAGCCGCGCCGAATCCTCAGCCGTGAAGGCGGCCGGACGGTCGCTGTCAATATCGAGAACCGCGATCAGCGTACCCGCCGCGTTGCGCACCGGCAGCACGATCTCCGACCGGGTCGAGGTGGCACAGGCGATATGGCCGGGAAAGGCATCGACGTCATCGACCAGCTGCACCTCGCCGGTGCGCGCCGCCGCGCCGCAGACCCCGCGCGAGAACGGGATGGTCAGGCAGCCATGCCCGCCCTGATAGGGTCCGATCTTGAGCATCTCCGGTCCCGTGACGCGGTAGAACCCGGTCCAGTCGAAGCGGTCGTCGGCATGGTGCAATTCGCACACCACCGTGGCCATCAGCGCCACGTCGTCGGTCTCGCCCTCGGTAAGGGCGGCAATGGTCCAGGCGATGCTGTCGTAATCAATGCGCATGCCGGGGATATGCCACGGCACGCGCTGCGGCGCCAGCCCCCACAATGTGACCGATCGAAAGCAGAATTTCCGACAACGTCTCCGGCAGAGCGGTGCCGCGCATCGCCTGCACGCCCTGTGGGTCGCCCCTGTCAGGCATGCCGCACGGCAATCATGTGGTCAGGGATCAACACAATTCAAATCAAAGTCGAGACGTCAAATGTCATTGTTGGCGTTTGACGAGGCTCGGATACACTCGACCTGCTGATCAATGGACTTCCGGGTGGACCATGAAAATCCTGTGTGTTGGTGATTCGCATTCCAGCTTGCTGGGCATCAAGCCCAACGAGCCGACATTCAGATACGGCCACATATCTCCGTCCCGTATACCCGGCTTCGAGCAGGCCCATATTCTCAGTCTCAAAGGGGCCACAGCCGCCGGATTTCGACCGAAGAGTGACAAGATGTCTTCCTTTGCCCGTGCGATGCGCGCGATACGGCGGCTCGATCCGGATGTCGTCTGCTTCGGTTTCGGACAGGTCGATGCGGAATTGAGCTGCTACTACATGGCGCTGCGCGACGGCACAGGGATACAGGAAGCGCTGGACGTCAAGTCATTGATATTAAATAGATATTTGTGCGACTGCATGCGGGCGGCCAAGGGTCGTCAGCTCGTCATCAAGGGGCTCAACACGTCGACCCTGCACGAGACCAAAGCCTTGCACAGGATGCTTCTCCGCAAGTTCCCCGACCAACTGCAAATGCCGCGCAGGCAAGTCGCGAAATGGCTTGTGGATCACGACGTCACCGTCACGTCTCATCATCGCATCAACACTGCCATGGCGGCAGCGCTTCATGGGGCTGCCGCGGCACTTGGCCTGCCATATTTCGACCTGCGCGGCTTGACAGGGACACCAGAGCAGCCAGGCCTGACACGCCCCGAGTTCTGCGGTCGCCGAGGCGATGTCCATCTTGCCGACACGGCGCAAATGGAAGCGGCCTTTGCCGAGGCCCTGGCAAATTCCATCGGCAAGGACCATCTCCTGTGTCGCGCGTGATGCCGGGCAGGCCGGGGCAAGGCCATGTCCGGGCGGCGTCAGCACGCCGCAAGGCACCATCCACCGGTCGGAGTTCCCGTCGCACAACCGGTGACTGCCCCCTGGCTTGCATCCCGCCCGCCTCCCGTGGCAAGCCCCGGACCCGAACCCGAATCCCACTTCAAGGAGAGGCCCGATGCCCCGGCTTACCCTGCACCGCAACCACCTCCGCGATCTTGCCCCATTGGCCCGCCTGCTGGCCGACCCCGACGATCTCGCCCTCGTCAACCCCCACGCCGCCCAGCCTTTCGACCCCGGCGAATGGGCGATGAAATGGGTGGGCGAGCGTGACGACGAGACCTTCTACCTGCTTGACCACGAGGGCCGCGAGGTGGGCTTTTTCGCGCTGCGCGTGGGTGTAGGCCCCGAGGTGCGGCACCTCACCTATGTCTTCGTCGAGGAACGCATGCGCGGCGGCACCGGCGAGGAACTGGCCCGGCTGGCCGAGGACGCCGCCCGCGATCTCGGCGCGCTGTCGATCACGCTCAAGGTCGAACTCGACAACGAGCCCGCCCTCAACCTCTATCGCAAGGCCGGGTACGAGGAACTCTCGCGCCGCGGCGGTATGGCCACGATGCGGCGCGATCTCGACGGCTAAACCCTCTCAGGCCCGCTCGATGGCAATCGCCGTGCCCTCGCCGCCACCAATACAGATTGCGGCGACGCCACGCTTGAGCCCGCGCTTTTCCAGCGCATTGAGCAGCGTCACCATGATCCGCGCGCCCGAGGCGCCGATCGGATGACCGAGCGCGCAGGCCCCGCCATTGACGTTCACCCGGTCACGGGGCAGCCCCATCTCGTGCATGAAGGCCATCGGCACCACGGCGAAGGCCTCATTGACCTCCCACAGATCCACGTCATCCACGCCCCAGCCCAGCCGTTTGAGCAGCTTTTGCGCGGCAGGCACGGGGGCGGTGGTGAACCAGCTGGGCGCCTGCGCGTGGCTGGCATGACCCAGAATGCGGGCGCGGATGTTGAGCCCCTGGGTCTCCGCCGCCTCGCGCGAGGCCAGCACCAATGCGGCCGCCCCGTCGCTGATCGAGCTAGAATTGGCCGCCGTCACCGTGCCGCCCTCGCGAAAGGCGGGCTTGAGCTGCGGGATCTTCTCGGGCCGCGCCTTGGCGGGCTGCTCGTCGGCAGAGATCACCACCTCGCCCTTGCGGGTGCTGAGCGTGACCGGCGCGATCTCGCCCTCGAAGGCGCCAGAGGCTTGCGCGTCGAGCGCGCCTTGCAGCGAGCCGATGGCGTATTCGTCCTGCGCTTGCCGTGTGAACTGGAACTTTTCGGCGCAATCCTCGGCGAAGGTGCCCATCAGGCGGCCCGTGTCATAGGCATCCTCCAGCCCGTCGAGGAACATGTGATCGACCACCTGCGCGTGCCCCAGCCGCGCGCCGCCGCGCATCTTGGGCAAGAGATACGGCGCGCAGGACATCGATTCCATGCCGCCCGCGATCATCGTCTGCGCATGGCCGAGCGCGATCTGGTCAAAACCCATCATCGCGGCCTTCATGCCCGAGCCGCACATCTTGTTGAGCGTGGTGGCGGGCACCTCTTCGCCCAAGCCCCCCAGAAACCCAGCCTGCCGTGCCGGGGCCTGACCCTGGCCCGCAGGCAAAACGCAGCCCATCAGCACCTCGTCGACGCTCGCCGCGCGCGCATCCCGCAGCGCCGCCGCGATTGCCGCTCCGCCCAGAACCGGGGCCGCGACGCCGTCGAAATCACCTTGGAACCCGCCCATCGGGGTGCGCGCGGCCCCGGCGATCACAACCTCTTTCATTTTGCATCCTCCCACTGAAATCCTGTGCCTGAATACCGGATGGTAAGGAATCAGGTCTAGCGTGTCCCGTATTACTACGTATCACGCCGGAGGCAGCATGGATCTCGCAACCAATCCCCATCCCGACCTGACGATCATCACGGTGAAGGCCGGGCGCATCGACGCCGCCGCCGCCATCGCCTTCAAGGACGCGATGCGCGCCGCGCTGGCGGATGGGCCCGATCACGTTGTGCTCGACCTCTCGCAGGTCACCTTCGTCGATTCGAGCGGTCTTGGTGCCATCGTCGCGGCGATGAAAATGACCGGCGCCGGGCGCAGGCTCGATCTGGCGGGGCTCACGCCGGATGTGGCCAAGGTGTTCCGGCTGACCCGAATGGATACGATCTTTACCATTCACCCCGATATCGACCGGCTGGTGCGCCGCGCCACCGGATGAGGCCCGCCAGCCCGATCGGTCGCCCGATCGAAACGCGACCCGGAGAGTAACGCAGAGCATGGCAGACAGCTTCCGCCTCGACTGCATCGGCACCGAAACCGCCGTGCGCGATCTGCTGATCGACCTGCGCACGCGACTTCTGGCCGCGCACCTGTCAGCCGAGCATTGCGGCACCATCGAAATCGCCCTTGCCGAGGCGCTCAACAACATCGTCGAACACGCCTACCCGTCGGATACGCCCGGCCAGATCGCGCTTCGGATTGATCTGAGCCCGGTACGGCTGCGCTGCGAACTGCGCGATCAGGGCACCGCCCTGCCGGCCCTTGCCCCGCCCGATACCGGCCTGCCGGACCTTGGCGGCCCGCGCGCAAGCCTGCCCGAGGGGGGATTCGGCTGGTCGCTGATTCGCACGCTGACCACGCGGATGAGCTACGAACGCGGCACCGATGAGAACCGGCTCACGCTCGAATTCAACCTTGACCCTGCGTGACTCAACCTTAGCGTGCCGGTGCCGCATTATCACCGCAATCCGGGCAAACTGGTGCCTCAGGCCACCATCATAACCGTTCCTGTAGCTGCATATGGCTTCCCTCGGCGTCGCGCGTAATTGCCCCCACCCAGTGTGCGGCGTCGAGGTTCTTCCCGAACTCACCCAAAATCACCGACGATTGGCAAAGCCCCGGATAGGTCGTACTGTCTGCCCCATTCACAAGATGAGGCACCAACATGCGCGACTTTCACCTGCCGGGCCGTTCGGCCACCTATGCCACCAACGGAATGTGCGCCACCTCGCACCCGCTCGCCGCCAAGACCGCCATCGACATTCTGGAACGCGGCGGCAACGCAATGGACGCGGCCATCGCCGGCGCCGTGCTTCTGGGCATCTGCGAGCCGCAGATGACCGGCATTGGCGGCGATTGCTTCGTGCTGTTCAACACGCCCGGCGACCAGACGATTCGCGCCCTGAACGGCTCGGGCCGTGCCCCCGCCGCCGCTTCCGCCGCCGCCCTGCGCGCCGAAGGACATGACGCGATCCCTCTGCAAAGCGCGCATGCCGTCACCATCCCCGGTGCCATCGACGCCTTCTGCCAGTTGAGCGCCGATCACGGCAAGCTGGGGCTCGATGCGCTCCTCGCCCCCGCGATCCGCTATGCCGAAGAGGGCGTGCCGGTGGCCCCCCGCGTAGCTTGCGACTGGCCCACGGCGGGCCAGGCGCTCCAGGCGCATGGACTCACCCACTTCATGCCCACGGGCACCCCTCCCGCCGTGGGCGACATGTTCCGCGCCCCCGGTCAAGCCGAAGTGCTGCGCCGCATCGCCCGCGATGGCCGCGCCGCCTTCTACGAAGGCGAGGTGGCCGAGGATATCCTCGCCGCGCTGAATGCGCTTGGGGGCCCGCACCGGGCGCAGGATTTTGCCGCGCAGCGCTGCGACTACACCACACCCGTCAGCGGTGAATACAAGGGCGCGAACCTGGTCGAGCACCCGCCCAACGGCCAGGGGGCCACGGCAATTCTGCTCCTGAACATCCTCAAGCATTTCGACATCGCCGGGATGGACCCGATGGGGGCCGCGCGCCTGCATATCGAGGCCGAGGCCACCAAGCTGGCCTATGACGCGCGCAACCGCTTCATCGCCGATCCCGGTCACACCATGCGACTCGACCACATGCTGTCATCCGAGACGGCGGCGCAACTGGCCGGGCTGATTGATCCGAAACGCGCCATGCCCGCCGCTGCCCCCCTGACCGAGGCGGTGCATCGCGACACCGTCTATATCACCGTGGTCGACCGCGACCGCATGGCGGTGTCGCTGATCTATTCGATCTTCCACGGCTTCGGCTCTGGCATCGCGTCGGAAAAGTTCGGCGTCCTGCTGCAAAACCGCGGCGCGGGCTTCACACTGGAAGAGGGCCACCCCAACGAACTGGGCGGCGGAAAGCGCCCGATGCACACGATCATCCCCGGCATGCTAACCGAAAACGGCCGCGTGACCCTGCCCTTCGGCGTGATGGGCGGCTCCTACCAGTCGACGGGACATGCGCGGCTGACGTCAAACCTGCGCGATTTCGGCATGGATGTGCAGGCGGCCATCGACGCGCCGCGCGCCTTCGCCGATCCCGCCGGGCTCAAGCTTGAACGCGGGTTCGCGCCGGAGGTGGCGCAGGCACTGACGGATCTTGGGCACGCGGTCTATACCCCTCCCGAGGCCATTGGCGGCGCGCAGGCGATCCGCATTCACGACAGCGGCGTGCTCGAAGGCGGCAGCGATCCGCGCAAGGACGGCTGCGCGCTCGGCTATTGAGCACCGTGGCGGGCCACGGCCCGCCACCCCTCAATTCAGTTGGAAATGCAGCGGGTAATGCCCGTCCTCGAACGGCCCGAAGAGATCGGGAATATCTGGATGATCGACCGGCTCGCCGGAATAATCGGCCACCAGGTTCTGTTCGCTCACATAGGCAATATAATAGCTCTGCTCGTTCTCG
Source organism: Roseovarius sp. MBR-154 (assembly GCF_053628595.1). Lineage (NCBI taxonomy): Bacteria > Pseudomonadati > Pseudomonadota > Alphaproteobacteria > Rhodobacterales > Roseobacteraceae > Roseovarius > Roseovarius sp. MBR-154. The sequence continues at coordinate 176,005 of NZ_JBRJGR010000007.1, read as the reverse complement.
GCCAGCAGATGATAGAACGGCTGTTCCTTCGACGGGCGGCTGTCCTCGGGAATCGAGGCATACCATTCCTCGGTATTGGAAAACTGCGGATCGACGTCAAAGACAACACCCCGAAAGGGATGCTTCTTGTGACGGACCACCTGGCCCAAGTGATATTTCGCGCGTGTCTTGATCATTTCGTCTTGCCCCTAACACATATTATTAACGGTGCAAGGCCCATTTGTCCAACCATCGCCCGAACGATCAGGGAAACAGTCTGTGAACCATGTCTCGACAGCGGTCGCTCCGCGCGCCCTGCGATTTCGTGATTTCCCCCGGCCCGCGTTTCGGTTAGACTCGGCGAAAAACAAGAGAGCGAGAGGCAGATGAGCAGATCCCTTCGCGCCCTGGCCGTGCTATTCCTGCTGTCCTCCTGTGGCGGCGGAACGGGCTATGGTACGGCCCCGCGCAACCTCGACAACGCCTGCGAGATCATCGCAGAGCGGCCCGAATACGCCCGCGCCTTCCGTGCGTCCGAGCGCCGCTGGGGTGTGCCTGCGCATGTGCAGATGGCGACGATCTACCAGGAAAGCAAATTCGTCAGCGATGCGCGCACGCCGTTCCGCTGGTCGCTCGGGGTCATCCCGACAGGGCGGATCAGTTCGGCCTATGGCTACAGCCAGGCGCTCGATGGCACTTGGGAGGAATACAAGCGCGACACCAACCGCTTTGCCGCGCGGCGCAGCGATATCCACGACGCCACCGATTTCATCGGCTGGTACATGGCGGAATCGAGCCAGAGCCTCGGCATCTCGCCCCTCGACGCCCGCAGCCAGTATCTCGCCTATCATGAGGGGCGCACCGGCTTCAAACGCGGCACCTACAAGGGCAAGCCATGGCTGATGCGGGTCTCCGCAGAGGTCGATGCACGCGCCACCCGCTACCGCGCTCAGCTGGGTGCATGCCGACAGGGCCGCGGCCTCGTCTGAGCCGCGCGCCCGGTCTAGCGGTCGCGGCCCGCCTGCGGCTTGCCCGGGATCTCGAACCGCTCGTCATCGAGCCGCACACCGGTCCGCAGATCGCCCAGAATGACCGTGGTGCTGCTGCCGCTGCCGTCATGGATCACCCATTGGCGCAATTCCACCGGATCGCCGGTGAACACCAGGTCGATGCTGCCATATTCTGGATGTTCGGGATCCTGCGCGCGCACCGTGGTCGAGGTGCCGTCGCTCGTATGCCCGACCACCATCCGCTCGCGCGTCAGATCGACATTGTTGGCGAGGATGATCTTGAGCGGCGTGCGGTGCAGCGGATAGCCCTGAGGCCCGTCATTCGAGCGCGGGTCGATGATCCCCACCGTATCGCCATCGGCCACCACCAGCGTCTCGTCAGGCGGATCGTAGTCGAACCGCACCCGTCCGGGGCGCTTGAGCAAGATCTGCCCGGTGCTGATCGAACCATCCTCGCTGACCTGCGTGAACGCGCCCTGCGCGGACTTGAGCCGGTTGAGATAGGATGAGATTTCCCCGAGCGACAGCTTCTCCGCCGTCGCCGGGAGGGTCATCGCCGCCCAGAGGGCGGGGACCATCAGGATACGCAACTTTGTCATGCCCCTCACATAAGCGGCCCCGCGCGGGATTGCACCTGCGCGGGGCGTAAAATTTGCGTGGTCGAGCGATGCACCGCCGATGCTATTGCGGCTCCGGCACCAGCACCTCGCGTTTGCCGACATGGTTGGCCGAACTCACCACGCCCTCGTCCTCCATCTGCTCCACAAGGCGCGCGGCCTTGTTGTAGCCGATCGCCAGTTTCCGCTGGATATAGGAGGTGGAGCATTTGCGATCCTTGACGACAATCGCTACCGCCTGATCGTAGAGCGCATCCTCGCCATCGGTGTTGCCCCCCGTAGAGAGGCCCAGAACCGCGTCGATGCTGTCGGCCTTGTCCTCGTCGGGGCCTTGCAGCACGCTGCCCAGGTACTCCGGAGGACCGTAGGCCTTGAGATGGCTCACCACCTCCTCGACCTCTTCGTCGCTTACGAAGGGGCCATGGCAGCGGGTGATCTTGCCGCCCCCCGCCATGTAGAGCATGTCGCCCATCCCCAGAAGCTGCTCGGCCCCCATCTCGCCCAGAATGGTGCGGCTGTCGATCTTCGATGTCACCTGAAAGCTGATCCGGGTGGGGAAGTTGGCCTTGATCGTGCCGGTGATCACATCGACCGAGGGACGCTGCGTGGCCATGATGAGGTGAATGCCGGAGGCCCGCGCCATCTGCGCCAGACGCTGGATGCAGGCCTCGATCTCCTTGCCTGCGACCATCATCAGGTCGGCCATCTCGTCGACGATGACCACGATATAGGGCATCTTCTCGGGCGCGAATTCTTCCGTCTCGAATACCGGCTCGCCGGTTTCATCATCGAATCCGGTCTGCACCGTGCGGCTGAACATCTCGCGCTTTTTCTGCGCCTCCTCGACCCGGCCGTTATAGCCGTCGATATTGCGCACGCCCATCTTGGACATCTTGCGATAGCGGTCCTCCATCTCGGCCACCACCCATTTGAGCGCGACCACGGCTTTCTTGGGGTCGGTCACGACGGGGCTCAGCAGGTGCGGAATGCCGTCATAGACGCTCAGTTCCAGCATCTTGGGGTCGATCATGATCAACCGGCACTCATCCGGTGTCAGCTTGTACAGGAGGCTCAGGATCATCGTGTTGATCGCCACCGATTTGCCCGATCCGGTCGTCCCCGCGATCAGCAAATGCGGCATCTTGGCGAGGTTCGCCACAATCGGATCGCCGCCGATATCCTTGCCCAGGGCCAAAGGCAGCTTCTGATTGCCGTCACCATAGGCGCGGCTCGACAGGATTTCGCGAAAGCCCACCATCTCGCGGTTGTCATTGGGCAATTCAATACCGATCACCGACCGACCCGGCACCGTCGAGACGCGCGCCGAGAGCGCCGACATCGAGCGCGCGATATCGTCGGCCAGCCCGATCACGCGGGACGCCTTGAGACCGGGTGCCGGCTCCAGTTCATACATCGTCACCACCGGGCCGGGGCGGACGCTGACGATCTCGCCCTTGACGCCGTAGTCATCAAGCACGTTCTCCAGCATGCGCGCGTTTTCCTCCAGCGCCTCGTCGCTCAGGTGATGCCTCTCGATGCGCGCGGGATCAGACAGCAGGCTCAGCGGCGGCAAATCGTACTCGGGCAGCGCGGGCTCTTCGAATTGCAGCGCGGGCTGCGCCTCGGCGATGGCGCGGGCCGAGGGCTGCGGCGCCTTGCGGGGGACATGCTGCACCACCTTGCGCGGCTCGGGCACCGGGATGCGCGGCGCGACCTGCGGCTGCGCCGCGGGCTCGGCCATATAGGCCTCCATGTAATCATCCACATCGAGCTCCGGCGCATAGAGGTCCTCGCGCTCGATCAATGGCTCTTGGTCCTCTGCCGCGGGCGGCACCGGCGCGGCGTGACGCGCGGTCAGCGGCGGCTCGGGCGGCAGGGTGCCACGCGCCGCGGTGTTGAGGATCAGCGGATCGGGGCCACGTCCCCGCCCCTTGGTGAGCGGCGCGACGCTTTCGGCCCGAACCGCCGGATTCTGTCGCACCCGTGCGCGAATCACATCCGAGATACGCGCCTTGATGCGGTCGTCCTCGGGCCGTTTGGCCTCGCCCGCATAACTTTCCGATTCAACGAGTTCCGGCTCCGGCATCGGATCGGGGCGGCGCATCAGCATCGGCATACGCGCCAGCAACCCGCCGCTCTTTTCCGCCGCCGACGGCTGCGGCGCGCGGCCCAGAACCGGCTCGGACCGGCGCACACGCGGGGCCTCGATGACCGGTTCGTCATCCTCAAAGACCACCGTTTCGGCGCGCCGCGCGCGGCGCTCGGCCATGCGCGCCTGCATCGCCTGACCGGCCTGCGCCATGCCACCGGCCCCGCGACCCAGAAGGCGCATCAGCCCGGCATAGCTCACGATCACGCCGACCAGCAGGAACCGCGCGATCCGGCGCAGTTCAGGACGGGTAAAGCCCAGCACGAACGCCCCGAAGACCAGCACCCCGATCCCCATCGCCAGCGACAAGAGCCTGAGCCCGAGGCCCGGTGCCACCGGCAGCATACCCAGCAGCGTGCCAAGGATCGTATCGCCGAACAGCCCGCCCAGCCCGAAACTATGCGTCGCCGCCCAAGCCTCACCCGGAGCCAGCGTCGCGGCATAAAGCGACAGCACCGCCAGCCAGATCGGCGCAAATATCAGCCGCCCGGTCGCGCGTTCTTCGCCCTTGTGCAAGGCGAACCGCACCCCCCACGCGCCCAGCACGATTGCCAGACCCCAGGCCCCCCAGCCGATGATCATGAACAGCGGCGAGGCGATGGCCGCGCCCGCGCGCCCCATCCAGTTCTGCACCGGCGCATCGGTGACGCTCACCCAGCTTGGATCGTCGGGGCTGTAAGAGACCACCATCGCCGCCACCATCAGCCCGACAGCCAGCAGCGCGAGGCCCAGCAATTCCTTGCCGCGCTTCTCGATCACCTCGGCCGTCGTGCTATCCAGCAAGGGTTCGCGTCCACGTGTCTGATATGCCATCTCGTCCCTCGTCCTCGATCATCCGTAAAGACAGTCACGCAGGCGGGTCAACCCGCGCGCCATCTCGTCCTTCGGGGCCACCATGGCGACCCGGATATAGCCCTTGCCGGGGTTGTCGCCTCCGGCCTCCTGCCCCAGATAGGCCCCGGGCAGCACCCGCACGCCCGTCTCCTGCCAGAGCCTGAGCGTCGCCGCCTCGCCATCCGCGACCGGCAACCACAGGAAAAACCCCGCCTCGGGGCTGTGATAGCCCGGCATATTGCCGAAAATCTCGTCCGCGATCTCGTATTTCTCGCCATAAAGACGGCGGTTCTCGATCACGTGCTCCTCATCGGCCCAGACCCGGGCGGCGGCATGCTGCAACGGCATCGGCAGCGGGCTGCCTGCATAATTGCGCAACTGCTTCATCGCCTTGATGCTCTCGGGGCCCGCCGCGACGAACCCCGACCGCAACCCCGGCAGGTTCGACCGCTTCGACAGGCTGTGAAAGGCGACGATCCGCTCGGGATCGGCACCCAGATCCTGCGCCACCTGCAACACCCCCACCGGCGGGGCATCGCGGTAGATCTCGGAATAGCATTCATCGGCGAAAATGCGGAAATCGTGCTTTTCGGCAAGCCTGATCAGGTTCGCCCAATAGTCCCGCGTCGCCACCGCGCCCTGCGGGTTGGAGGGCGAGCACAGATAGACCACGCCGACCCGGTCCAGAACCTCCGGCGCAACCGCGTCGAAATCCGGCAAATGCCCGGTCGCCTGCGTGGCGTTGAGGAACATCGGCTGCGCCCCCACGCTGAGGGCTGCCACCATATAGACCTGATAGAACGGATTGGGCACGAGGACGATGGGTTTACCGCCGCGCTTTGTCTCGGGGCAAAGCGCCATCATCGCGTTATAGAGCCCCTCGCGCGTGCCGTTGAGCGCCATCACCCGGCTCTCGGGATCAAGCGTTACGCCATAGCGCCGCGCCACCCAGTCGGTTGCCGCCTCAAGCAGCGCGGGCATGCCCTCATTGACCGGATAATTGCCGAATCCTTCGGCATTTTGCGCAATGATATCAACGATCCAGCGGGGAAAGTCGTGCCTCGGCTCGCCGATCGTCATATGCACGACCTCGCCGCCGGGCGCATGGGCGTCAAGCAGGCTCCGCAGGCGCGGAAACGCATAGGCCGGAAGGTTCGAAAACCGCTCGGGAAACATCTGATACTGCCTCAAGGTTCGGGATCGTTCACGCCCCGTTTGAAGCGAATCTACTCAAGCCCTGCCTTCAGGTCCAGCAAAACCAAGGGCTTGACAGGGCGAATGTGGCATTTTTGGCAGCCCGGCCGCGGCTGCCCCCCGATCCGTGCCCGCAAATCGCCCTGCCCCGGCCCGCAACCCGCCTGCTTGTCATAGCCACACACGGGCGCGCGCCCTATAATCCGGGGCAGTGACGCCGCGAGGGGAGAGAGCATCATGTGGGAACGGATCGGGACAGTTTGGCTGGCCCTTGTCGTGGCGTTTGCCGCCGCTCCGGCGCTGGCAGAGCGCGACGGCGCGCGGCTGCATGTCTTCGGCAACAGCCTGATCAACCACCTCAGCGAGGCGGATGGCGATGCCACCACCGTGCCCTATTGGCTGGGCCAACTCACCCGTGCCTCGGGCCGTGATTTCGCCCTGTCGGGACAATGGGGCTTTCTGCGCGATTTCATGCGCGACGGGGCGGCACCGAACTGGTCCTTCAAGGGCGTGACCTCACCGCGCGGGCGGATCGACACGGTGATGATCAACCCCGCCAATTTCATCCAGTATCAGCCCCCCGATGCGCCCTATGAGGGAGACAATCCCGACGGCTCCAGCCCGCTCTCGGCCACGCTCGGGATCATTGACCGCGCGCAGGAGACATGGCCCGGTGCGCGCATCATGATCTACGAGGGCTGGCCCGACATGGGCGGCTTTGGCCGCAGCTTTCCGCCCTCCAATCGCAACCTGCGCCGCTGGCACGGCTACGCCCTCAGCGACTATCACGACTGGTATCGCGGCTATGTCGCACAGCTACAGGACGCCCGCCCCGAGACCGAGATCACCCTTGCGCCGGTCTCCTCGGTGCTCTCGGGGCTGCAAACCGGCCTGCTGGAGGATATCCCGGTCGAGGCACTCTTCACCGACAACGCCCCGCACGGCACGCCGACGCAGTATTTCCTGGCCGCGCTCGTGACCTATACCGCCCTCTTCGAGGCCCCCGCCCCCGCAGGTTTCGCGGTGCCCGAGGGCATTCACCCGGGCGTGCGCGACCGCTACGACCGGCTCACCGACGAGATCGCGCAGGCACTGGGGCTGGAAGATGCGCGCGCCGCAATCCCCGCCGCGACACAAGAGGCGCGCGCCGGCGTGGGGGTGGCCAATCCGGGCCTCGCCATGGGCCTCAACGGCATCGCCGACTGGTCGAGCCAGCACCCGTTCCTCAACGTGATGAAATCCGCCCGCCCCTGGATCGGCCACACATCCGACGAATGGGGCGCCTTCTCGACCGAGGCGCTGCGCACGGGCGGCTACCTGAACGAGACGGGCTATCCAGTGGCCCTCCCCGATGGCGCGAAATCACTGGAGGCGTTCCTGCTGACCGATCAGCCCGAGGATGCCACCCATCTCACCGGTCGCTACCTCTTGCGCTACGAGGGAGAGGGGGTCATCCGTGTGACCGGGCGCGCCGACAACCTGCGCTACAATTACGACACCCGTGAAATCCGCTTCGACTATCGGCCCGGCGACGGCCCGGTGGTGCTGCGCCTGCTGGAAACCAGCCGGGAAAACCCGATTCGCGATATCTCCATCGTCAAGCAAGAGCATCTGGCGCTGCACGAGGCGGGTGCGCTGTTCAATCCGCTCTGGATCGAGAAAATCGCCGATCTGCGCATGCTGCGGTTTATGGACTGGCAATTCACCAATGGCTCCACCCAGTCCACATGGGACGGTCGCCCCCGCCTCGAGGATGCCAGCTATGTCTGGCGCGGCGCACCGGTCGAGGTGATGGTCGCGCTTGCCAACCGGATCGGGGCCGATCCATGGGTCAACATGCCCCATGCCGCCGATGACGCCTATATGCGCGCCTTTGCCGAATACATGCGCGATCACCTCGATCCCGGCCTCAAGGCGCATGTGGAATATTCCAACGAGGTCTGGAATTTCATCTTCCCCCAGGCCGTCTGGGCCCGCGAGGCCGCCGAGGCACTCTGGGAGGACGCCGCAGGCGATGACGCCTGGATGCAATATGCCGGGCTGCGCGCGGCCCAGATGGTCACGATCTGGCGCGAGGTATTCAAGGGGCAGGAGGACCGGCTATCGGTCGTGGTGGCGACCCATACCGGCTGGCCCGGTCTGGAAGAGCCGATGCTACAGGCCCCGCTCGCGCTCAGGCACGGCCAGCTTGCCACCCCGCCGGTCGATCATGTCGACGGCTATGCGGTCACCGGCTATTTCGGCTTCGATCTGGGGTCCGAGGAAATGGCCGCAACGGTCGAGGGCTGGATCACCGCCAGCCGCGCGGTGGCCCGAGCCAAGGCCGTCGAGACCGATGCCAACCCCGACACCTATCTGGCGTCGCATGAATTCGACCTCGCCTATGATCTCGCCGCCGAGGCGCTGCGGCAGGGTTCGCTTGGCGAATTGCTGACGGATATCTTTCCCTATCACGCCGATCTCGCGGCCCGGCACGACCTGCAACTGATGATGTATGAAGGCGGCACGCATGTGGTCGGCCACGGTGCCGTCACCGAGAACGAGACGCTGACCGACTTTTTCACCGGCTTCAACTACAGCCCGCAGATGGGGCAAATTTACGAGGAATTGCTCGCGGGCTGGCAGGCGGCGGGCGGCACAGCCTTCAACGCCTTCGTGGATGTGGCCACCGCCTCGAAATGGGGCAGTTGGGGCGCGCTACGCCATCTCAACGACGACACCCCGCGCTGGCGCGTGCTGATGGAGGCAAACGCCACGCCCCCTGACTGGGCCAAGCCGCGCCCGCCCGGAACGTTCCTGCACGGCATCACGCAACAGGCAGGCGACGGGGGCGCAACCCTCACCGGCACGGCCAAGGCCGATATCCTGCTGGGCGGTGCGGGCGACGATGTGCTGATCGGCCATGGCGGCAACGACCGCCTGCATGGCGGCCCGGGCCACGATCTGGCGATCCTGCCCGGCGCGCGGACGGAGTATGGCATCGGACGTGACGGCCCGCGCGTGATCCTGCAGGGGCTGGCGGGCGAGATCACGCTCGTCGGGATCGAGGCGGTGCAATTCGGTGACGCGCCCGGCCAGCCGATCCCGCTCGGCGATCTGATGTAGCGCAGCCCGGGCTGCGGAAAAACCCGGCCAATCAGGCTTTTCTTGCCCGATCCGCCAAGAAACCGCCGCCCCGGTCTTGACGGGGTGGCACAGGATCAACAAGGTCAGACAGTTTTCAGAATTGCCAACCGGCCAAGGACTTCGACGTGAGCACGCAACTCTCCGATACCGTAGCCCTGCTGCGCGATCTCATCGCTTTTCCGACGATCTCCGAGGTCAGCAACCTCGACATGATCGCCTATCTCGCCCACCGGCTTGAATCGCACGGCGCGCGGGTCGACATCTTTCATGACGAGATCGGCCACAAGGCCAATCTCTTCGCCACCATCGGCCCTGACGACGTGGATGGCGGCATCGTGCTCTCTGGCCATTCCGACGTGGTGCCGGTGGCCGAACAGGACTGGGCCAGTGATCCGTTCGAACTGATCGAACATGACGGTCATCTCTACGGGCGCGGCACCTGTGACATGAAGGGCTTTATCGCCGCCGCCTGTTCTATGGCTCCGATCTTTGCCGAAAAGGTCCGCGACCGCCCCGTTCATTTCGCCTTCACCTATGACGAAGAGGTCGGCTGCTTCGGCGCGCAGGCGCTGGTCGACAGCCTGAAAAAACGCGGCATCCGCCCCGGCGTCGCGATCATCGGCGAGCCGACCCTGATGCGCATCATCGAGGGCCACAAGGGCTGCTATGAATACACCACCCATTTCAGCGGGCTGGCCGGGCATGGCTCGCATCCCGCACGCGGGGTCAACGCGGTCGAATACGCGGTGCGCTACGTCAACCGCCTGCTGGAGTTGAAAGAGTCGCTGCGCTTTCGCGCCCCACCCGACAGCCGCTTCGAGCCGCCCTGGACCACGATCAACACCGGCTCGCTCAAGGGCGGCGTGGCGCATAACGTGATCGCCTCGAACGCCACCCTCGAATGGGAAATGCGCCCGGTCAGCCTGGCCGATGCGGACTTCGTCAAGGAGGACATGCGCCGCTATTGCGAAGAGGTGCTGCTGCCGCGCATGCGCGGCATTCATCCCGAGGCCAGCATCACCACCGAGGTGATCGGCGAGGTCGACGGGTTGGAGCCGACCGAGATCAACGAGGCCAAGGACATCATGATGGAACTCACCGGCCGAAACGGAGCCGAGCTTGTGCCCTTCGGCACCGAAGCGGGGATCTTCCAGCAATACGGCATGTCGGCGGTGGTCTGCGGGCCCGGCTCCATCGAGCAGGCGCACAAGCCCGACGAATACGTCGCCCTCGACCAGTTGCAGCAATGCCTCGACATGCTCGGACGCTTGGGCGACAAGCTCGCTGCCTGACGCCTCAGACCCGCCGGAAGGTCAGGTAATGCGGCACCCGGCCCTCGCGCAGGGCCTTTTGCTCGTAGCGCGTCGAAATCCAGTCGTCCCACGGCTCCCGCCAGTCTGCGGGCCGCTCCGCCAGCCACTCGAACCCGTGGCGCGGCACCTCTTCCAAGGACTGGCGCACGTAATCCGGAATATCCGTCGCCACCCGGAAAATAGCACCGGGTTTCAGGCACCTGGAGAGCGGGCTTAAATGCTGTCCGGTCACAAAGCGCCGCTTGTGATGGCGTTTCTTGGGCCATGGGTCAGGGTAAAGCAGAAACGCCCGCGAAATGGAGCCCTCCGGCAGCACGTCAAACATGTTGCGGACATCCCCCGGATAAACCGCAACATTCTGCGCATCTGCCTCGCGGATCTTGCCCAACAGCATCGCCACGCCGTTGATATAGGGCTCACAGCCGATGATCCCCACATCCGGGTTTCGGGCGGCCTGATGCACCATATGCTCACCCCCGCCGAACCCGATTTCCAGCCAGACCTCCCGATCCCCGAAAAGCGCTTTCAGATCAATCGGTTTTCGTGCGGGATTTACGTCCCAATCGACCGGTCCGGGCGACAGCTTGCCCAGATCCTCGGCCAGATATTCCTCTTGCTTGGGGCGCAGGGCCTTGCCTTTGAACCGGCCGTGAAAATTGCGCCACGGCGCGCCGGTCGGGTGCTTGTCTTGGCTCATGCGACTTAAACTGGCGCGTGAGGTTCACGCGCCAGCCCCTTGATCAAACAGATTTTTTCAGCGCCTCGACCAGATCGGTGCGCTCCCAGCTGAACCCGCCATCGGCCTCGGGTGCGCGGCCGAAATGGCCATAGGCGGCGGTGCGCGCATAGATCGGACGGGTCAGCCCCAAATGCTCGCGAATACCGCGCGGGGTCAAATCCATGTTCTCTGCCACCGCTTTTTCGATCGCGGTTTCATGCACCTCGCCCGTGCCATGCGTGTCGACATAGATCGACAGGGGCCGCGCCACGCCGATCGCATAGCTCAGTTGCAGGGTGCATTTCTTGGCCAGCCCTGCGGCCACCACGTTCTTGGCCAGATAGCGCGCCGCATAGGCCGCCGACCGGTCCACCTTGGTCGGGTCCTTGCCCGAGAACGCGCCGCCGCCATGCGGGGCCGCCCCGCCATAGGTATCGACGATGATCTTGCGTCCGGTCAGACCGGCATCGCCGTCAGGGCCACCGATCACGAAGGTGCCCGTGGGGTTCACATGCCATTCGGTATGGCTCGTAAGCCACTCTTTCGGCAGCACCTCCCGGATATAGGGCTCGACGATGGCGCGAATGTCATCGCTGGTCTGCGCCTCGTCGGTATGCTGCGTCGACAGAACAAGCTGCGTCACCTCGACCGGCTTGCCATCCTCGTAGCGCAGGGTCAGCTGCGACTTGGCATCGGGCCCAAGCGTCGGCTCGGCCCCGGATTTGCGCACCTCTGCCAGCCGCTTCAGGATCGCGTGCGAAAACAGCAGCGGTGCCGGCATGAGCGCGTCGGTCTCATCCACGGCAAACCCGAACATGATGCCCTGATCGCCCGCGCCATCACGGTCCACGCCTTGCGCGATATGCGCCGACTGCGGATGAAGCATGTTGTGCAACTGCAAGGTATTCCAGTGAAATTCGTCCTGCTCGTAACCGATGTCACGGACGCACTCGCGCACGATCCCGTCGATCCGCCCCATGAAATCCGCAAGCCGCGACTTGTCCGACAGCCCTACCTCACCGCCGACAACCACGCAGTTGGTGGTGGCAAAGGTCTCGCAGGCGACACGCGCGTTTTCTTCCTCTGCGAGAAACGCATCGAGGATCGAGTCTGAAATCCGGTCACAGACCTTGTCCGGATGCCCCTCCGAAACGGATTCGGAGGTGAAGAGGTAATTCTGTCTTGCCATGAAAGTGCTCCATTATGTGACACGCCACGCCAGGAAGCCGTTGTGACGGTTGTGCAGTGTCGTTACGCCCCCCTCCGGCTGGCGTCAATGCAGAACTGCACCGGTTTGCCGCGCCCTGTGTCGCAGCCGTGACAGCCCCAGAAGGAAAACGAACAGCAAGATCATCGGCGTATCGCCCAGCCTTGAATACAGCGTCGGTGGCAAGGGCGGTGGCAGGGGCGCATCGCGCCAGCCCGCCTCGCCCATCGGAATGCGGGCGGTGATGCGCCCGGTCGCGTCAATCATCGCCGAGACGCCGGTATTGGCGACCCGGATCATCGGCAGCCCCATCTCGGCGCTGCGCAGCCTCGCCTGCGCCAGATGCTGGTAGGGGCCGGAAATCTTGCCGAACCAGGCGTCATTGGTAATGAGCAGCAGGAAATCCGCGCGCTCGGGTGCCGCGCGCAGATCGCGCGAGAAAACGCCCTCGTAGCAAATCAGCGGCAGCGCCCGCCCCAATCCCCCGAGGTCGATCACCTGCGCGCCGGGACCGGCGGAATAGCCCTGCCCGGCATTCGAGGCGAGTCCGTGAATTCCCCATTGCGCCAGCAGATCGCCAAACGGCATGTACTCGCCGAAGGGCACAAGGTGATGCTTGTCATAGACCGCCGCGACCGTGCCACCAGCCTCGACATAGGCCAGCGAATTGTAAATGCGCGGCCCGTCAAAGCGTTGAATGCCCAGCACCACCGGCACCCCGCCTGCCGCCCGCGAGATCGTCTCCAGCGTCGGCCCGGCGCGGTTGAGCAGCACCGGCACCGCCGTCTCCGGCCAGACGATCAGGTCGGGGCGCGGGCCGTCGCCTGCCGCCGTGAACTGCAACTGCCGGTCGTAAAACCCTTGGATTTTGTCGGGGTCCCATTTCTCGTGCTGCGGCGCATTGGGTTGCACAAGGCGCACGGTGGCGGCCTCGGCCCCCGCGCCCGCCTCGGGCGTGCGCCATGCTCCCAGCGGCCAGAGGACCACCAACGCCAGCAGCGCCAGCATCGACGGCACATGCCGCGCCGTCCCCGCCTGCCAGATCAGCGCCGAGGCCGCCAGCACCAGTGCCAGCAGCCCCGGCGCGCCCAGCCATGCCGCCCAGTGCAAGAGCGGCGTGTCAATGAGCACATGCCCCGGCTGCGCCCAGGGAAACCCGGTGAAAAGAAACCCCCGCGCCAGTTCCGCAAGGCCCATGCCGCCAATGAACCCGGGCAAACCGCCGCCCATCGCCCGCCCGACGCCCAGGCCCAGCGCCCAGAATAGTGCCAGCCCGGCACCCAAGCCCAACAGCGCAAAGGGTGCCATCCAGCCATGCCGCGCCACGTCCACAAGGAACGGCTCGACGATCCAGTTGAGCGCCATCAGGAAATAGCCGGTTCCGATCAGCCAGCCCAGCCAGGCCGCCTGCCGCCATCCCTCAGTCTTCCGAAACAGACCGTACACCACGGCCAGCGCCAGCAGCGTCACCGGCCACGCCCCGACCGGGGCCTGCCCCAGCGCCGCCAGCGCCCCGATCAGAAACAACAGCGCAACGCGCCGCCCGCACGGCATCAAGGGGATCTGCGCGACCATATCGGCCGCGCGCCCCTGATCAGCCATGCGCCGCCTCGACCAGCCGCACGCGCACCCGCTTGATCCGGCGCGGATCGGCCTCCATCACCTCGATCACCGGGCCCGCGGGGTGCTCGATCACCTCGCCGCGCACCGGCACCCGGCCCAACAGCATGAAGACCAGCCCGCCGATCGTGTCGATCTCTTCCTCGTCCACCTCATCCACATCGGTGAGCGACTGACCGATTTCGGCCTCGAACTCCTCCAGCGGGGTCTTGGCAAGCGCGACGTAGCAGCCCGGCTTTTCCTGGGTCCAGTACTGGCCCTCGTCGATATCGTGCTCGTCCTCGATCTCGCCCACCACCTGTTCGATCAGATCCTCGATGGTGACAAGGCCGTCCACCCCGCCATATTCGTCGATCACCAGCGCCATGTGCCGCCGCTCGGCCTGCATCTTCTGCAACAGCACCCCGATCGGCATCGAGGGTGGCACGAACAAAAGCGGGCGCAGCATCTTCTTGAGCGAAAATTCGGTGCCATTGCCGTTGAACCCGTGCTTCAGGGCAAAATCCTTGAGATGGATCATGCCGATGGGTGTGTCGAGCGTACCCTCGTAGACCGGCAGGCGTGTCATGCCGCTGTCGCGGAAGACATGCACCAGATCGTCCTTGTCGATATCGGCGGGGACCGAGACGATCTCGGCCTTGGGGATGGCCACGTCCTCGACCGCCATGTGGCGCAGGTTCCCGATACCGGGCGCGCCATTGGCGCGCTCGGCGGCGTCCCTTGCCTCGTCGTCGGTGTCCTCACCCGGGTTGAATATCCCAATGACACGGCGGAAGAACCCGCCTGTCTCTTCACTCTCGCTATGGCCTTCCGGCTGCGCGCTCTGCGCTGCGCTAGAAGACCCGTCCGTACTGTCGTCCATCCGTCTCTTTGTCCAAATGAAAGGGGGCGTGGCCCCTCGATGTCTAATATGGGTCACGAACCCCCAGTTTGCCAAGTATGGCCACCTCTGTCGCCTCCATCAAAGTGGCATCTTGGTCACGGATGTGATCGTAACCCAACAAATGCAACACCGCATGCACGATCAGGTGTGTCACATGATCACTCAGCGGTTTGCCGCCTGCCTCGGCCTCGCACGCGCAGGTGTCATAGGCAATCGCGATATCGCCCAGTTCCGGATCAGGCCCGGCCTCGGGCAGGTCGGGCCGCGTGCCGGGGATGTCGGTGCCGCGCTCCTCGCTCGGCCAACTCAGCACGTTGGTGGGCTGCGGCTTGGCCCGGAAATCGCCGTTCAGGACGGCGATCCGCGCATCGTCACAGCCCAGGATGCTGATCTCCCAGTCCCCGGGTGCCAGCCCCAGGTGCAGCAGCGTGGCCGTGGCCGCGCGCTCCGCCAGCGCCTCCAGCCCGGCCGCCTGCCAGCGCTCGTCCTCGATCATCACCTCGGTCAGCATATGCGCCTAGCCTTCGGCCTCATAGGCTTCGATGATCGCGGCCACCAGCGGGTGACGCACCACGTCCCGGGCGGTGAAATAGTTGAAGCTGATCTGCGGAATGGTCTTCAAGAGCCGCTCCGCATCCGCCAGCCCCGAGGGTACGCCGCGCGGTAGGTCGATCTGCGTGCGGTCGCCGGTGATGACCATGCGGCTGCCCTCGCCCAGACGGGTGAGAAACATCTTCATCTGCATCGAGGTGGCGTTCTGCGCCTCATCGAGCACGACAAAGGCATTGGCCAGCGTCCGCCCCCGCATGAACGCGAGCGGCGCGATCTCGATCCGCTTTTCCTCGATCAGTTTCTGCACCTGCTTGCCGGGCAGGAAATCATTGAGCGCATCATAGAGCGGCTGCATGTAGGGATCGACCTTGTCCTTCATGTCGCCCGGCAGATAGCCCAGCTTTTCGCCGGCCTCGACCGCCGGACGGCTCAGGATGATCCGGTCGACATGCCCCTCGATGAACATGTTCACGCCGACCGCCACCGCCAGATAGGTCTTGCCGGTGCCCGCAGGCCCGATGCCAAACGCCAACTCATGCGCGAAGAGCGAGCGCACATAGGCTTTCTGCGCGTCGGTGCGCGGCTCCACCAGCTTCTTGCGGGTCTTGATCTCGACCGCACCGCCCTTGAACATCTCCAGTTGATCCCCGGCAAGACCGCCGGGCTCGTCCTCGCCGCTCCCCATGCGCAATTCGCGGTCCACGTCGCCGCGCTCCACGCTCTTGCCGTTTTCCAGCCGCTCATATAGCGCGCCAAGCACGTCGGCCGCCGCATCGCGCGCCTCGTGCTCACCCACCACGACAAGCTGATTGCCCCGGCGCAGGATCTGAATGCCAAGGGATTTTTCGATATCGGCGAGGTTGCGGTCATATTCACCGCAGAGCTCGATCAGAAGACGGTTATCAGGGAATTCAACAAGGGTTTCGTGGCCTGCGGCCATATCCGGGGCGGGGGGCGGTGCGCTATGGACCAAACATGTCTCCCACTGCAAAAGATCTGAACTCAGAGTGCCAACATGCGGCGCGCGGTGCAAGCGTCACAGGCGGATTGTCACCGGCAGGTCACAAAAAAATGCGGGCCGCTCCCGGCCCGCATCGCGTTCTGCCCTGAAATGGGCCGACTCAGATCGGATCCCCCGTGATGCTGGTCGAGCCCTGTTTGAAGTCGCCGGTCGCCACCGTGGGCGGGGCCGAGCCAGAGCACACGGGCTTGCCGAACTTGTCGAGCCGCTGCGAAAGATAGCCTTCGACGCCGTCGTCGATGATCCAGTGATCGCAACCGTTGGGATCGACCCAGATGCCAGCCCGCATCGTGCTGAGATGATCCTGATCGAAGAGGTTGCGGTCTTCGGTCTTGTCCGGACCGACATCACAGGCGGCCAACAGGCCGACGACGGGAAAGGCGAGCAAAATCTTAATGGTGTTCATGACAATATTCCTCAGCGCCAGCACAGGATTTCGACACGGCGGTTCTGTGCCATGCCCTCGGCGGTGTTGTTCGACGCCTTCGGCATCCGTTCGCCATAACCCCGCACATCGGCGATCCGCGCGCCCGTGCTTGCGGCGACCGAGGCGACGGCATTGGCGCGTCTCAGCGACAGGTCCATGTTATAGGCGTCAGAGGCGCGGCTGTCGGTATGGCCCACGATGGTATAGGACACCGCCCCGGTGTTGCGGAAGAATTGCGCCAGCCGGTCGCGTGCCGAGGCATGGATGCGGGCGCTGTCGGTGGCGAAATGCTGATCCGTGTTGACCACGCCGCACAGGTTCGCCTCACGGCAGACCGGAATGCCCTGACGGCTGACATGCGGGCTCATATAGCCCTCCGCCCCGTCATCCATCACCCAATGCTCACAGCCATCGGGATCAACCCAGATGGTGGGAATGTATCTTTCGCCACTCACGATACGATCGTCCTGAGCGGTCGCTGTTCCAGCCGCCAGCGCCAGTGAAAGCGCCGTGACAGCGGCCCCCCTCACCAGACTGCGCAGCGTTTCCGACGTCAATTTAACCACGGCTACTATCCTTTTATTTCCCCCAGAAGGCGCATCCACCACGGAGGCCCGCGCCAACTCCAAATGCACTAAAAGTTTAACAAGAATGTCGTCAAAGTGAAGCAGTTTCTACCACATATTGTGGACAAATCGGAAACAATCCCAATTCACTGCCGCATTTTCGCCGCATTCCCCGCCGGGCCATGTGTTTCAGACCGAAACCACCCGCCCCGCCAGCGAGTTGGCCGCGCTTTCCACGATCTCGACCTGCGCCAGATTGCCCGGTTTCACACGGTCATCCGCCACATGAACAGCATGCAGATAATCCGACTTGCCGACCATCTGTCCGGCCATCCGCCCGGGCTTTTCAAAAAGCACGCCGACGGTCCGCCCGACCATCGCGTCCTGTGCGGCGCGCTGCTGCCGGGTGATCAGCGCCTGCACCCGGTGCAGCCGCTCGGATTTGACATCCTCGGCCACCTGCGCGCGTTCCGCCGCCGGGGTGCCGGGCCGGGTGGAATACTTGAACGAGAACGCATAGCCGTAGTTCACCGCCTCGATCAGGTCCATCGTGGCCTGGAAATCCGCTTCGGTCTCTTCGGGAAAGCCGACGATGAAATCCCCCGACATCAGGATATCGGGCCGCGCCGCGCGGATACGCTCGACCAGCCGCAGATAGCTTTCGGCGGTGTGGCTGCGGTTCATCCGCTTGAGGATGCGGTCACTGCCCGACTGCACCGGCAGATGCAGATAGGGCATCAGCTTTGCGCATTCGCCATGTGCCGCGATCAGGTCGTCATCCATGTCATTGGGGTGGCTCGTGGTAAAGCGGATACGCTCCAGCCCGTCGATGTCATTGAGCGCCCAGATCAGCCGCGCGAGGCTCCAGTCGCCGCCCTCTCCGGCCCCGTGATAGGCATTGACGTTCTGCCCCAGCAAGGTGATCTCGCGCACCCCGCGCTCCACCAGATCACGCGCCTCTTCCAGCACCCGCGCCGCCGGGCGGCTCACCTCGGCACCACGGGTATAGGGCACCACGCAAAAGGCGCAGAACTTGTCACAGCCCTCCTGCACGGTCAGGAACGCGGTGGGACCGCGTTTTGCCTTGGGGCGATGTCGCAGCGTGTCGAATTTGTCCTCCAGCGGGAAATCGGTGTCGAGCGCCTTGCCGCCCTCGCGCACCCGCGCCTCCATCTGCGGCAGGCGGTGATAGCTTTGCGGGCCGACCACCAGATCGACCAGCGGCTGACGACGCATGATTTCCTGCCCCTCGGCCTGCGCCACGCAGCCCGCCACGCCGATCTTGAGATCGGGCTTTTCCTCTTTCAGCGCGCGAAACCGCCCCAGTTCCGAATAGACCTTCTCGGCGGCCTTCTCGCGGATATGGCAGGTGTTGAGCAGGATCATGTCGGCCTCGGCCGCATCCTCGGTGGTGACATAGCCCGCCCCGCCCATGGCCTCGGCCATGCGCTCGCTGTCATAGACGTTCATCTGACAGCCATAGGTCTTGATATAGAGCTTTTTCACATCGGCCATGCGCCGGGCCTCCGCCTGAGGGGTTCAAGCCGGGTGACTACATCACCACAGGGGGCACTTGCAATGCCCGCGCGTTTGACGGAACCTGCCGCCAACAAGAGGACAGAGCAGCCCATGACCGCCCCGACCCTGACCGAATTTCTCGCGGCCCCCGGCACCGCCCTCGCCAAGGGGCCGGTCGCGATGGTCTTCGCCGAGGACGAGGTCGAGCTTGATTCCACCCTGCGCCACCATATCGACTCGGGCTTCAAGTCGGTGCTCTTCTTTGCCCCCGATGCATTCTCTCTGGCGCAGGACGTGGCCGATGACCCGCTCGTTCATCGCATCGCCTATGACCTGACGTCGGGCGACACCCTGACCGGGGCGGTCGATGCCATGATCAAGGCCGCTCCGGGGGTGTGGATGTATTACTGCTACAATGCCGAATACCTCTTCTACCCGTTCTGCGAGACGCGCACGGTGGGCGAGTTGCTCGCCTTTCACACCGAAGAACGGCGCGACGCGATGCTGACCTATGTGATCGACCTCTATGCCGGCGATCTCGCGCGGCACCCGATCGCCGTCTCGCTGGAAGAGGCGCAGATGGACAAATCGGGCTATTATGCGCTGGCCCGCAATGATCCCGCCAACCACAACCACCCCCGCGAACGGCAGCTCGATTTCTTCGGCGGCCTGCGCTGGCGCTACGAGGAACATATCCCCGTCGCCCGGCGCAAGATCGACCGCATCGCGCTGTTTCGCGCCAAGGAGGGCTTGCGCCTGCGCGAGAACCACACGTTCTCGGATGAAGAATACAACACCTATGCCTGCCCGTGGCACAACAATCTCACAGCGGCCATCGTGTCATTCCGCACCGCCAAGGCGCTCAAGCGCAATCCCGGCTCGACCTTCGATATCGACGGGTTCCACTGGCACAACTCGGTCCCCTTCGAATGGCACTCGCGGCAATTGCTGGATTTGGGGCTGATCGAGCCGGGTCAGTGGTTCTGACCCGCAGCCGGATGTCCTTAGGATGGCTCAAGCAGGCGCGTGCGCGCAACACGGTCGCCTGACGTTGGACAACCGCGCCGAAAGCCATCAGTTCAGGCCCTGCCTTGTCACGCGTCGGGCGGCGGATTGATGGCGTCACGCGGCGCTTTGGGCGGCCCGGCGCTGCAGGCGATTTGCCAGCAGAAAGCTGAAGAACAGGCAAATCGTCGACCATTCAACGAAGGAGGGGTGGCCAGAGTCGCCGGCGATCCAGACTCTGAAGATCGGAACGATTGGAAGAACCGCAATCCACTCCGGTCGGATCGGCAGGGCCCAGTAGGCGGGCTGTGTCGCAACGCGGATGACAAACACGAAGGCGGTGCCGAGGATGAAGACATAGACAAAGATGACCAGAAGAAAGGCAAAGATACCGGCATACATCCACGCGCTGAGGAACAGGTTGTGCACCGGCTGACCATTATATTCCGCCAACCCCGACCCCCAGAGCGGGTTCGCTTCGATCCGCTCGAGCGCCCAGGCATATTGCCGAAACCTGTTGCCCGAGGAATCGTCTGAAAAGCTGAAGCGGTCTGTCATCTGTGCGATCGAGGCAGAGTCCGTCGAGAGGATCAGGACGCTGACGATGATGATCCCGATATAGGCCGCGCTTTTGAAGATGAACTCGCCGGTGCTGTGGACGCCTCTGCGCATCATGCCGATCCATCCGGCCAGGGCCAGGCCCAGCACGACCATGAGCAGAACAGAGCGTGTGTTGAGTAGAAGCAGAACGCCCAGCACCAGCACCGTAACGATCTGCCCGAACCGGTCTGGAGCGGCCTTCACATGCCCTGCCCTGAACAGGATCAGGCCGGTCAGAATGGCCACGGCCGCCATGTTCTTTTCAGAGGCCTGCGCCTCGGAGCCGTTGGCCGCGACAAGCTGGAACAACTGTTTCAGGAACTGATAGAAGATGAATTCCAGATCTCCGGTCGCAAGGAACCTTTCGATCACCATCACCCAGCTCAGGCCCAACTGGCGCGCCAGCACCTCGACAACAGCGAGAAAGCCGATGATGGCGAGCAACCCGCCGTATCGGATGGCCTTGGCATTGGCTCCGCTGGCCACCAAGCCAAGGGCAAAGGTGCACCCGCAGATCAGAAAGAAAACCTGTCGAAGGACCATGCCGTTGGAGGAACCGCCGGCCAGACCGACATGCAGCACCACGAGGTAGAAGACATAGGCAATCAGCCAGGGGGCGATGAGCGTTGGCAGATGCTGCAGCCCAAGGGCCAATTGACCGGGAAACAGGCAGAGCGAGGCCCCGAGCAGGATTGCCATGACATAAGGCAACTGGAGATTGAAACCGCCAACCGTGGTCAGATTGATCCAGGTGAGCGGCATCGAGGCAATCGCCAGCATCACCGTGAAGGGCAGCAACCATCTGACCGCAGGGGGCAGATGAGACAGTGTCATCACCCACGCTCTCCCGCGCGTGCCTGCTTCTGCTGCGACAGCTTGTGGCTGCGCAGGCTCACCAGCTTGCCCCGATTCTGACTCGCCCGGGTGTAGACCTTGTAGGTCGCCCCAAGCCCGATCTCCTTGGTCGCCGGACAGGCATTCATCACGATTCCCGAAATCTTCGACCGCGACAGACGCTGGAAGGCCCTGACGGCCTCGTCGCGCAGGGTGTGGCCCCAGCGCACGACAAAAAGCATCTGATCACAGTATTTCGACAAGATGGTGCAATCCGCAAGATGCGCGACAGGCGGGCCGTCGATGATGATCAGATCGTAGCAATCCCGCGCAAGGTTCAGCATCTTGGGAAGGTGATGCGATTCAAGGGCATTCACGGGCATGTCCGACAAGACCCCGGCCGGCAGGATATCCAGTGTCCCTTCGCCCATGATGTCCATCGGTTGCCAGGTGGCACCCTGCAGAATATCGGCAAAGCCGATCTCATTCTCGAAGCCAAACTTCTCGGTCAACCCCGCACGCCTGAGATCCGCGTCAATGAGCAGGACGTTCTGCGAGGCAAGGCTCGCCGATTTCGCCAGAGCCGAGGCGATCGAGGTCTTGCCTTCACCCGCCCCGCTGGACAGCACCAGAAACACCGGCGCGCCGTTCTCGTCGGAACTCGAAGAGAGCATCATGTACCGCAGCACGGAGATCGTTTCACTGAACGGAGAAAGCGGCTCTTCTTCGATGATATCGGGGATTCTGCCTCCGTTTCTGAGGCGCGGGATCTGGGCGCGCACCTTTGACCCGAGCATCGCTTCCACCTGCTGGGCCGAGCGGAAGGTCGTATCCAGCGCGTCGCGGCACAGTCCGATCAGGATGGCAGTGGCGCCCCCGAACATCATGCTCAGGATGGCAAAGACGGTGACCGTCGGATAATAGTGGTCCAGCGGCACCGTGGCAGAGGTGACGATCTGTGTGCCGCTGGTGGTGAAGGATTTCAGTTCCGCCGCCAGACCGGCATTGTCCAGATAGCGCTGATAATGCTGGCGATAGGCCTCGGCGACGCGTTCCAGCTGGCGCAGCTCGACGCTGATCGTTGTTTCGAGCTTCGATTCGCCCCCCGCTTCCGACAACGCCTCGGACAGCAGCGTTGTCCGGCTTTCAAGCGTCTCGACTTCGTTCGCCAGCATCCCGATGATGCGTCCGACTTCGCCGTCCAGCTGGCGTTTCATCGCCTCGTATTGCTGGCGGACCTGAAACAGCCTCGGATTGGACTGGTTCGAACTGGCGCTGAGATCCCGCTCGCGCAATTCAAGCAGAAGCATCTGATTGCGCAACTCGTAGATCAACTCCGAACCCTGGACTTCGGGCAGGCTGAGCACGTCGCCGTCGCCGTCGGCCACGGCGCGGGCCCGTGCCAGTGCAGCGGTTTTCTGCGCAAGGTCCGCGCGGGCCTCGATCAGCGCGGTATTCACTTCGGTCAGTTGCTGGTCATTCAGCGATACGCCCTCTTCGTCGCTGAAAAGGTCGTGTTCCACGCGGTAATCGGTCACCTCTTTTTCCGCCGTGCTTACCTGCTGGCGGAGCTCTTCGGCGCGGGCCGTGATCCAGTCGCTGAACTCCTTGGCGTCCTGCCTGCGTTTTGCGAGGCGAAGCTCGACATAGGTGTCCGCGACAAGCGTTGTCACTCTCTGCGCCAGCGCCGGTGAATTCGCCCGGACACTGATCGTGATCACATTGGTGTCGCCTTCACGCTCCACGCTGAGCACGTCCGACAGGATGCTCTTGGCGGCCAGTGCTTGGCGCGAGGGGCCACCCTCCGGCAGGCCGCCCGTGTCCGGTTTGGGTCCAAGGATCGCGTCCTTGGCACGCGAGATGGCGCGCCAGACGACATTGGGAGGTTCCTTGTGGAAATAGGGAATCTCCGTCAATTGCCCCCTCTCGACGACCTGCAGAAGCGTGTCATCGGCCATGATCAGCAGGGTCTGGGCATCCACATATTCCAGCGTTGCCGAAGGGAAGCTCGAGGTTTCCACCTCGATCGGGCTCGACGGCACCGGATCTATCATCAGCTGGGCCGAACTCTTGTAGAGCCGCTCCATCTTCTGGGTAACGACCAGGGTCAAACACGCAAAAAGAAAACTGAACAGAAGGATCAGCCAGATATACCGGCGCAAAAAGGTCAGCGACTGCCGAAATACCTCGGACAGAGACGTGGGGTCCATCGCCCCTCCACCAGCCTGTACGCCGACGCTCGTTTTGTCAGGGTAATGCGTCATTGTCCCCTACGTTGCAAAACCACGTTGAAGGTCAGGAGCAACAGCCGGAGATCTCCGGTGAAATTTACCTTCTTGAAATAAGTTGCGTCCATCTCAACCCGTTCCTCGTACTCGACAATGCCGCGCCCGTAGACTTGCCACATACCGGTCAGGCCCGGGCGAAGCGCCAGATATTTCGGCAAATGCGCCTTGTACTTTCCGGTTTCTTCCAACGTGACGGGGCGTGGCCCGACAAGGCTCATATCCCCCCGCAACACATTAACCAATTGCGGCAGTTCGTCCAAGCTTGTCCGACGCAGCCATTTCCCCAAAAAGGTGATCCGGGGATCGTTTGCAAGCTTATGGTTCATTTTCCATTCTGCTGCGGCACAGGGGTCACTGTTGAGCAACGCCTCCAGCACGCGGTCCGCGTCCGGGCGCATGGTCCGGAATTTGAGGCACTTGAACCGACGCCCGTTAAGACCGATCCGTTCATGCGCAAAGATGGGCGCTGCGCCATCAAGCGATGCGACCACGCCGATCACCAGCAGAACCGGCGAGATCAGGGCTAAGGTGATCAAAGAAAAGACGAAATCGAAGCCTCTCTTGAGATAGTCCCGATAGAATTCGGTCGTTCTTGGTGACGTGGAATAAGAGCCCTCGGCCAGTACCGCGCCAACAAAATCTTGCTTGCCTCTATGTTGCATCAGCGAGTCCCCCAACTCTGAAAATTTCGATAATTGAACCCGATAAAAGCCGGTCACAATTTCGTCACAATCTAGTCGTGATTTCGCCATTGCAGTCAATTAAGGTTTTGATTTAACGTCTATTTTCAACGTACGGTTGCAATATTTGCGGCCGCAGCAGAAACAGTAATGGTCTTGCCGGTTGATTGTCCTGTTTGTAATGCCAATTATTTCACCAGAATGGGGCATTGAATGATGAGTGGCCGCCCTGGTGAGGGCAAATTGACCGAATCGGCGCCGACAGAAATCCAGGCATCGCAGCCGCTGCGCATGCTCAGTCTGTGTGAGACGGCGAATGGCGGCGTTGGCCGGTATCAGGAGAATCTTCTGGCTCTCTGCGCGCACGGAATCGCAACCCGCGTCCTGCTTCCCGAAAGCGACAAACACATTCTCTCGTCCGATGCCGACATGGTGACCTACCGGCGCAAACGGCGCGACATTGCCAGCCTGATCAGACTGCTGCGCGCATTTCTGACGCAGCGAAACCAGTTCAAACCCGACATCTACTTTTTCAACAGCACCTTCGCGCTTGTTCCGCTTCTGGTGCTGCGTCTCCTTCGGGACAAGACACCGGCGATCTATTGCGCGCATTGCTGGGCGATTGCCACCATCGACCCCGATGGCTGGAAGGGCCGTGTGTATCGGGCAATCGAAGGAACGTTCTGCGGTCTTGCCGATCTCGTGGTGAATGTTTCAGAGCACGAGGCCGCCACCGCGAAGCGCTTCGGCTATCGCGGCAGGCATGTCGTCGTCGTTCAGGCCGTGCGCGCGCCAGACCCTGACGCGCGGAGCGATCTGTTCGCGCGACAGGCGGACGATGACGTGCATCTGCTCTTCGTCGGCCGGTTCGATCGCCAGAAGGGGCTCGATATTCTGCTGCCGGCATTCGCCCGCGCCCGCGCGTTGAACCGACATCTGCACCTGCATCTTGTCGGCGGCGCGGTGCGGGACGTGGACACCCCGCATCTGGGCGATGGCGTGACCAGTCACGGCTGGGCCGGACCCGATGAGATCGACAGTCTTTATCGGTCGGCGGATGCCCTGATCGTGCCCTCCCGGTGGGAGGCAGGCATGCCTCTGGTGGTTCTGGAAGCCCTGCGCAACGGGACGCCCGTTTTCGCATCGACGGGCTGTGGCATGGGGGATTTTCTGGCGCGCAATGAATGCGGCGCCCGCTTTGATATTGACGGCGAGTCGCTCGAAGATCTGCTGGCCGGGCTGACTCTCACCGGGCTTGCCCGGATGCGGCCTCGGGCGCTGAATGTTTATTTTGACCAGAAATTCACCATTGCCCGCTTCACCGAGGATATGGCAGGCCACGTCCGTGACCTCACCCAGGGCCACACGCATGGCTGAGCGCGGGTTGACCTTGCCGTCGCTCTTCATTGCCGGGGCACCGAAATCAGGAACGTCTTCGGTGTTCCAATGGGTGGCGGATCACCCGCAGGCCCTTGGCTCGACGCCCAAGGAGCCATGTTTCTTCGCCGACCCGGGCAGCCATGTCTTCCGCCCCGATTTCAACGTGTCCTGCGGGCTCGAGCTCTACTCCACGGCGTTTGCCCCTGTCCCCGAGGGGGTCTCATTGATCCTCGACGGGACGCCCAGCTACATTTACAGCCTGACGGCACTGGAGCGTATTCCCGATCTGCCGACCCGCCCGCGCTGTCTGTTCATCCTGCGGGAACCTGCGGCGCAGGTCTATTCGACCTATACCTATTTCCAGAACAACTGGGCCGCGATCCCGGACAAGATGAGTTTTCAGGACTATCTGCATGCGCTCAGACAGCGCACCCATGACTTTTCCGGAAATGAACTGGCCCGCGATGCCTTGCAGAATGCAGCCTATGTCCATTGGTTGCGAAAATGGCGTGCGCGGCTCGGTCCCGACCGCATGAAGGTCTGCACCTTCGATGCACTGAAACAGGATGCGCGGGCATTCATGATGGACTTGGCATCATGGACAGGGTTGGACCCGGCCTTCTACGAGACCTACGACTTCCGGGTCGAAAACCAGAGTTACGTGCCCAGAAACCGCAGCCTTCAGCGGCTCAACATCGCCCTGCGGGACGCCCTGCCCAAGGGGGCGATCTATAGCCTGGCCCGCAGCCTTTACCGCCGGGTGAACACCCGCGCACCCGAACGGGGCGGGCAGGAGGAGACGCTGGCAAGATTGCGGGCGGATTTTTCCGCAGACAACAAGGCGCTGTCCGAGGAATTCGATCTCGACCTCTCGAGATGGGCGTGATGCCGCGTCATGCGGTCTCTTGCGACAGCATCTCTTCATAGATGTCCAGAAGCCGCTCCAGATGCCGTCTTGGCGATATCTCATCGGCAAGCGCGCGCGCGTCGAAGGCCGGGATTGTCGCCACCCGGGTCAGGCTGGCGGCGAGGGAGGGCACATCCGGCGCGCCGTAGACCACCCCGTTCACGCCGTGATCCACGACCTCTGCTGCCGCGCTCCATGATCCGCAGACCACCGGGACGCCGCGGACCAACGCCTCGATCGGCACCAGCGGCTGCCCTTCATACCACAGACTGGGAAAGACGAGCGCGCGCGCGGAGGACAAATATGCCTGCACGCCATCCGGGCTGACCCAGCCGGTGATGGTCGCATCCGGGTTGGCACCGCGGATCGCATCCGCCTCCGGGCCGTCACCAACGAAGACCGCCTTCACGTCGGCAATCTTCGCGGCCTTGGCAAAGAGCAGCCCCCCCTTTTCGGGCGAGAGGCGGCCAACGAAGACATAGGCCTCGTTCCGCCGCGTATCGACCGGCTCTCCGCCGATCTCGATGGGGTTTGGCAGGGCATGACGCCGCGCGGTCGCAGGCAGATAGGCATCCATCGCCCGCAACTGCGTTTGTGAGATATAGGCCACGTGCCGGAGCCCGCGCGGCATATGCCCGATGCTTCGTGCAATCGCGGAACGCGCCACCCGCCACGCCTTGTGCGAGACATGGCGGACATCGCAATTGGTACAGATGCAGCCCAGCGACAACGGGCGGCGGGTGCAGATTTCCCTTGTCTGATAGTCGAAGAAGCCGCCATTGGGACAGGCAAGGAAATACTCGTGCATCGTATAGATCACCGGGACCGGGCTTGCGGCGAGCGCGCGACCGACAGACGGCGACAGCACCTTGGCCCAGCCATGACAATGCACCACGCTGGACGCGGGATCGAGGGCCGCAATCTCGCGGCGCAGGGCCAGCAGTGCCGCGCGGTTCCAAAGACCGGTCGCCATGGCGTCGAAACGGCTGGGATTGCTGGTCAGCGTATGCTGGCCAAGACAAACGGTCCTGATCCGCGGATGGTTGAGCGTGGCGTCCGGCACACCCGACCCGGCGAAGAAAACCACGTCGAGCCCGGCATTCGCCAACAGCCGGGCAGAGTCGATCGCCACTTTCGCCTGGCCGCCGTTGATCTCCGCGAAATCCCCGACGATCAGGACGGTACGAACGCGCCGGTCACTCCGAGATGTGGTCATTGGGAAATGTCCTTTCGGGGATATCTGGTGCCGGGCTTGGCCTGCCGTCGTCCAGGCCGAAGATCCTCGCATGGACAGGGCACGCGATCCGAAGCCTCTGCAATCGCCGTCTTCGACACCAATGAGTGATTTGGTGGACATAAATGCTCTGCCCCTATGACAGGCGCCGGAGAGGATATCATCATTGCGGTATTCAAGCCCCTTGCACAGTCGACGTCGCACCGCTCATCGAAGCGCATCCTTCTTCGCTCTGGCCGGTACACGCTCAGATGAGGCCTGCGAGATCCGCCAGGCTGCTCAGAATTTGGCGGCTTCCCTGATACATCGTCGCGGTCTCGCACAAAAGCGCAAAAAGCGCGGCATGGAAAAGACCGGGGTGCCGGTCGCGGAAATCCAAAAGCTGACTGCGCGACAGCCACTGCGCGACCGGTCGGTGCAGCAGCACGGCAATCAACCCCCCGAGCATGGCGCCTGCCACGATATCGGACATCCAGTGAAACCCCAGCACAAGCCGTGGCAAGCTGATCACCACCGCCGCATGCATCAATAGCACGGCCCCCGCGACGCGGTGATACCAGAGCACGCTGCATGCCAGGGCAAAGTACATCAGGGCATGATCGCTCGGAAAGCTGCTGTCGTTGCTCAGCACGTCGGGCCTGAGCCCCCGCGCCAGCGCGAGGTCAAGCCCTTCGGCGTGCAGGGGTCTGGGCGAGAACGGCAACACCATCTGCAATATGCGCCCAAGAAAGATCGCGACGAAGACGACCACAAGCGTGGCACAGACCTTGGTGAGCCGGTCGGCCTCGTCCTCCCCGCGCGTGTTCAGGATGATCACCAGAACGAAGGCCGCAAAGAGGCCCTTCACCAGATACGACCCCTGCACGAAATCCAGGAACAGATCGAAGGCAGGAAATTTGCCGACAATCTGGTTCATATCCGCAGCCAGAGTCATGTCCATGGGGCGTCCTCGCTCGAAAGGTTAACAGGTCTAAGGGGCGGTTTGGGCATATCCATGTCCGGCCTCCGTCCTTTTTGTGATCTCTTCGCTAGGCCCTATTGCGCGTGTTTGGCAAGCTGCTATTGGCCAAATCCCGAGAAGCGGTCACACTGCGGTTCGGATCATTCAAGATCCGGAGCCGGCTATGTCGATCCTGCAACCTCGGTCGCCCTGCGGGCCGCTGATGATCGGCTCGGGTTTATGGGAACCGCGAACGGAGACGATGCATGCCGGAGAATGGCGATACCGCAGGCGGCAGTGTCACGGTGGCGATAGCCACGACCGGCCGTCCCGAGATCGTAGGCCATACGATCGCCTATCTTGCGGGGCTGAACGACCGCCCCGACCGGGTGATGGTCAGCATTGCGGACCGCGATGACATCGACCTCGAAAGCCTGCCCTCCCTGCCATTTCCGCTTGAGGTTCTGCATGGGCCCAAGGGCTCGAGCGCTCAAAGAAACAAGGTGCTTGATGCAGACCGCGCAAGCGCGGTGATCCTCTTTCTGGATGATGATTTCCTGATTGCCGACGGTCATATCTCGGCCCTTCGCCGTCTGTTTGGCCGGCACCGGGATGTGGTGATGTCGACGGGCCGGGTGCTCGCGGACGGCATCCACGGTCCCGGCCTGACGCATGACGAAGGCGTGCGCGTGCTGGCCGACGCACCGGAAACGCCCGATGTCCCGCAGATCACGGACACCTATTCGGTCTACGGATGCAACATGGCGATCCGTGTCTCGACCCTTGCAAGGTTTCCCGAACGCTTTGACGAGAACTTGCCTTTATATGCCTGGCTGGAGGATATGGATCTCTGCCGACGCATGGCTCACCACGGGCGAATCGTTTCAGATGAAAGCCTGCTCGGTGTCCATCTTGGAACCAAAACCGGAAGATCGGCCGGAGTGTTGCTGGGGTATTCACAAATCGCCAACCCCGTTTATCTCATTCGCAAAGGCACGATCAGGCGCGCGCCCGCGCTCAAGCTCATGGCACGGAACATCGTCGCAAATCTGGTGAAATCGGTGCGCCCCGAGCCGTGGATCGACCGGGCGGGCCGGATGCGGGGAAACATGATGGCCCTGTCTGACCTGGTGCGCGGGCGGTCGTCTCCGGATCGCATTCTCGAACTCGGACAGTCTCTCAGGCGGGGGGGATCCTGATGCACGCGGGATACCGGGCGAGTCCATACCCCCCCTCGGACAGACCGACTTGCCCGTGCTGGGACACCCTCCAGCCCCTCAGGTCCCGATATGCCCAGGGCTGACCCGCCGACACGGATGCGCACCCTTCTGGGGTGGGGGATTCTGGGCCAGCTTGTCTATGTGATCAGCCAGTTTTTGATGCTGCTGGCGCTGAGCCGGTTTGCAACGGTCGCCGAGGTCGGCATTTTCGGCCTCGCCTCGGCGGTGGTGATCCCGGTGTTCTTCTTTTTCGACCTGAACATGAGGGTGAATGTCGCGGCCTCCACAGCGTCGCCTTACAGCTTCCAGGATTTCCGTAACCTGCTGCTGGTGTCGGCATCAGCCGGGTTTGGGGTCGTGCTCATCATCGGCGGCACGGTGTTTTCCGGAACCGCGCAGACCATTCTGATCATCCTCGGGGCAACGAAACTCGCGGAAAGTCTCTCAAACCTCTCTTACGGCGTTTTCCAGCGCTTTGACCGGATGAACCGCGTCGCAGGCTCACTGATGCTGCGCAGCATAGGTGGAACCCTGGTCTTCGTCCTGCTTCTGCAAAATGGCGTTGCCGTGGAATTCGCGTTTCTTGGACAATTCGCGGTGTGGACCATCGTTGCCCTCTTCGTTGACCTGCGCGCCGCGCGCAGGCTCTGGAAGCTCAAAGCGGCTCCGGAAGGATTCGATCCGCGCCGGGCTTTCGACCTGGCCCGAAATTCGGTCTTTCTTGCCCTGAATGGCCTGCTTTCCGCGTTGCAGGGCAATACGCCGCGTTACGCGATCGGCTGGTTGCTGGATATCGTCGCCCTGGGGCAATTCACCGTGGTCGGCTACGCGATGCAGGCGATATCGACGGTCGCCATGGCCGCCATGCAATCCCTGACGTCGCGGTTCAACCGGCTGATCGAAGAGCAGGACCATGCGGCTCTTTGGCATGCTCTGCGCCGGATACTCGGGACGATGGCAGTCGGCGCGGTGATGGGTGTGTCGCTCAGTCTCTGGTTCGGTGACTGGCTGGTTCAGGCGGTGTTCGGGCCGGACTATGCCGATCTGGGCGGGTTGCTGGCGATCTGTGTGCTGGCGGCGGCGCTCAGATCGGTGGGTCTCGCGCTCCAGATGTGCCTGCTTGCCGGCCGCCGGTTCAAGCAGAACCTGCTGATCCGGCTTGGCTCATCGCTGGCCATGGTGGCAACCTGCCTCATCGGTGGCGCGCAAGCCGGCTTGACAGGTGTCGCCTGGGGCATGTGCGCCGCTCTTGTCGTGCATATCGTCGCGCTTGCCGTTGCCGTTCAGCCCCTCGGCAGACAGCCCGCACGATAAGCGGCATCCCGATTGCCTGCCACAATGGACAAGCCGTTGACTCTCACGTACCTGTGCAAACATTATCGGGCGCTGCCCTGCGGACTGAAGAGGTCGATGCCGAATTGGATACCATAAATCGCATCAGAAAGCTCAATCAGGCATTTCTGGACCGCACCGCACCGCAACGCTTCATCTTTCACCACGTCCCCAAATGTGGGGGCACGTCGGTGGCGCGGGCGCTTCGCAGGCGCTACCTGACCAGCCAGGCGACCGTCAAGCCGGAACCCAGCTTTCGGGCCTTCAAGGCGTTTACCGGGCGGACAGACACCGAACAGATGCTGATCGACGTGCTCGATCTTCGCAAGCAGATGATGCTTTATCTGCTTTACGACGATGTCCGCTGCATTTCGCTGCACGTCCCGTTCTCGGGTGTGGCCCATGCACAGTTCGGCGATCGCTACAAGTTCGTCACGATGCTGCGCGAGCCGGTGTCACGCTTCATCTCGCATTACAACTGGAGCACCCGCGGCACCGGCGAGCATGGTCAGCTCCGAGAGGACTTCGATACGTTCCTGACCACGGAACGGGCGCGGCGCATGGGGGCCGAGTTTGTCGAGATGTTTGCGGATCTGCCCAACGAGGCGGATATCCGCACGCCGCAGGCGATCTCGGCGGCGGTGGCAAATCTGCAGCGCTTCGATCTGGTGGGCCGCCTCGAGGATCTCGACGGCTTCTCCGAGGGTCTCAGGCAGGTCCTGGGCATCCGCATCCGCATTGGTCACGAGAACCGAACCGGGCGCGGCGCGGCCAAGGTATCGGGCCGGGATCTGACCGCCACACAGCGCGCGGCTGTTGACCAGGTCTGCGCACCGGACATTGCGGTCTGGAAGGCGCTCTTCGGCAGCGACTGAACGTTCGGTCAGGCCACCAGCCGACGGGCCAGCATCTTGGCCGCCGGGGTCGGGATGGATGTCATCAGGCTCACGGCGCAGGACCGGCGCAGCAGATCCAGGGTCCGTGGGCAGTCATCACGCTTGTGGTCGGGCGGCAATCCGGCCCAGCCCCAGGGATCGAACGCGGCGTGATGCATGCGCCGCTCCAGGATTGCGTCCCACTCCGTGTAGACGTGTTTCGAGCTGTCGAAAAGGCGACGAACGCCACGCTTCCCGGCATAGGCAATGGCCTCGTTCTCGCTGGCGAAGGTCACAGCCACGCCAACCGCCTCGTCGGGACTATTATGTGGGGCGACGGGCATATCGGCAGCCCTCAGCATCGTCTCCAGCAGGGCCGCTCTACGCCGCATGCGCGGCAAACGGCTCTGTAGTTTCGACAGTTGCACCCGCAGGATCGCCCCTTGTATCTCGTTGATCCTGTAATTGTTGCCAAGAAAGATCGGCAGATTGCCATTGCCCTTCTGGGCCCGGTAGCCAATCCCCATGTCATGGGCGTTCAGGGCCCGGTCATACAGGTCCGGATCGCTTGTCAGAACGGCACCGCCTTCTCCGCTGGTCATGTTCTTGTGCTGGTTGAAGCTGAATACGCCCATATCGCCCATCGTGCCGCAGAACGCCTGCTTGTAGCGCACACCGACGGCCTGCGAGGCATCCTCGATCACACGCAGCCGATTGTCGCGGGCAATACGCAGGATGGCGTCCATGTCGCACGGGAGGTTTATCATATGCACCGGGATGATGGCGCGGCTGCGCGGTGTCAGCTTGGCTTCCAGATCGACCGGGTCGATGGTCAACGTCTCGTCGATCTCGACAAGCACGGGAACCGCACCGACCAGAAGGGCCGCTCCGGCCGTGGCCATCCAGGTATAGGCCGGTACCAGAACCTCGTCGCCCGGCCCGATGCCACAGGCCTGCAGCGCGCAGATCAGACCCGCTGTTCCGCTGCTGACACCGATCGCTTGCCGTGCACCGGTAAAGCTGGCCAGTTCCGCCTCAAATCGACGGCACATGTGCAAGCTTTCCTCCGTCCGAAGCAGATGACCATTGGCAAACACACGCCCGACGGCGAGCCACTCCCGAAATCCAAGTCTGACCATCTGAATGCATTATCCTGAAAGCGGCCCGTTGCTCCGGGCGCCGTAGATCTATCACGTACGTCCCGCTCACCAAATGCGACGAACTATGGGGCTGTCAAGCGCGGGACCCGGCGCTATGGTCACGCTACTTGATCAGAAGGATCCCGTCATGACGGTTCACAGCATCGACGCGCTTTCGGAGGACGAGACCCTATCGGCGGATATCGTCATCGTGGGCGGCGGGGCCTGCGGCCTGACACTGGCCCGCGCGTTGTCGGGAACCGGGCTCAAGCTGCTGGTCATCGAAAGCGGCGGGCAGGACGAGGATTGTGACCATGCAAAGCTCAACACCGTTGAAATCGCAGAGGGATCCTGGCAGCCTGCCGAGTTCGCGCTGCGTGACAGATATCACCGAAATCTCACGCGCTTCTGGGACGGCCAATGCCAGACATACGGCGTGCGGTGCCGTGGGCTTGGCGGGTCGACGCAGGCATGGGCTGGCAAATCCGCGCCGTTTGACGCAATGGATTTCGCCGAACGACCATGGGTGCCGCTCTCGGGCTGGCCCATTCCCAGACAGAGCCTCGATCCTCACATCAAGAGCGCGTCGGATCTGCTGAACCTCGGACTCCCGGTTTACGACGAGACCCTGTGGGAGACGATGGGCCGACGCCCCCCGCAGCCGCCTCTGGGCGGTGCGGCCTTCCGGTCGACCTTCTGGCAGTTTGCGCGGTCACGCCGCAATCCGACCGATATCATGCGCTTCGGAGCCGACTACCTCGCGAAACCGCCGGATGACGTGCGCGTCCTGACGGAAGCGACCGTGACCCGGCTGCGCAGCACCCCGGACGGCCGGGTGTTCATCGGGCTCGACGCGCAAGGGCTCTCGGGAAAAAGGATACGTGTGAACGCCCGCACCTGTGTGCTCGCAGCCAGTGCCATCGAGAATGCACGCCTGCTGCTGTTATCGACCGACGCCAATCCCAATGGGCTGGGCAACAGCCATGACCGTGTCGGCCGCTGTCTTATGGATCACCCAACGGCCACGATTGCCCGGGCAACACCCGAACAGGTTGCGCCCATGGCGGCATGGTTCGGCCTGTTCGGCTTTCGCCGGGGCGCGCACACATCCGTCTATATGCATGGCTTGGCGCTGTCGGACACATACCAGCGAGACGCGCGCTGCCTGAACGGTGCCATCTTCGTGACGGAGGAACGCGCAAAGGACGATCCATTCGCAGCACTTCGGCGGCTGCTGCGCAGGCAGAGCGACAAACCCCTAGAAGACCTGCATTCGGTTGCCAAGAGCCCGGCCCGTCTCGCACGTGGGGTCGCGGCCCGCGCGCTGGAGCGCGGCTACCTGCCGGCAACCGTCAGCCGCGTCACCGTGGATTTGGCCCTGCGGCTTTTCCCCAACACCGTCGCACAGGATTATCAGTCGGGGCGCGTCCCGTTCAAACTGGCAGGACTGCGTTTCGAGGCGACAACCGAACAACCGCCGGACCCCGAGAACCGTGTGACCCTGTCCCCGAACCGCGACGCATTCGGCCTGCAGATGGCACGGGTCGCATGGACACCCGGCGACATGGCGCGACAGAACCTGTTGAAGATGGGCCAGGAATTCGCGGCCGCCTTCGTGAGCGCCGGTCTGACACCGCCACGGCTCGAATCCTGGGTCACCGAGAAGGATTCCGGCGCCGCGATTGCCATTGATCTGGGCCATTCCATGGGAACCACACGGATGTCCGCCTCGCCCAGGGACGGCGTGGTGGACGAGCACTGCGCCGTGCATGGTGTCGAGGGGCTCTACATCGCGGGCGGGTCTGTCCTGCCAACCTCGGGGCATGCAAATCCGACCCTTATGATGCTGGCGCTCACCCTGCGCCTCGGCAAAACCCTCCGTCATCGGTTTGGCAAGCATCCGGGTGGCGCGCCCTGAACGCGCTGGCCGGGTAGCAGCCCAGATGCACGCGCCTTGAGGTTGACCGCGGCGGGAGGGCCGACAGCGACAGGCCGGATGACGCCATCGGGTCCGCGCCGGGCGTGCTCTGCCCTGTAGTATCCCCTTACTACCCGCCCCTGCCCCGCGTTGGTAAACTTTCCGGACCAACTGCAACGATCCGGAGGGCATGATGGCCAAAGCCATTCACAGCATGATTCGCGTTCTCGACGAGGCGCGGTCGGTTGATTTCTACAAACGCGCATTCGGGCTCGACGTGGCCGACCGGCTGGATTTCGAAAAATTCACCCTCGTCTACATGTCGAATGACGAAAGCCCCTTCGAGGTGGAACTGACCGTCAACAAGGGCCGCACCGAACCCTATGACCTGGGCGACGGCTATGGCCATCTCGCCGTTCTGGTCGAGGATCTGGAGGCCGAGCACGTGCGGTTCGAGGCGGAGGGGCTCGCCCCCCGCAAGATCGTCGAATTCGCGCCCGACGGCAAACTCGTGGGCAAGTTCTTTTTCGTGGCCGATCCGGACGGCTACGAGATCGAGGTGCTGCAGCGCGGCGGGCGTTTCAAATGAGATAACAGGCGTGGCCGGGGAGGGCCGCGCCGCTTTCATGGGAGGAGAACCAATGACCGATACCAAAGCCCGACAGGGGCTCTCACGCCGCGACTTGCTCGCGCGATCCATGGCGGCGGGCGCAAGTTTCGTCGTCGGCAGCAGTTTCGTGGCCGCCACCGATGCCGCCTGGGCGCTGGAGACCACGGCGCTCAAGCCCGAGACCATGGCGACGCTCATTCAGATGGCGCGCGACATCTACCCGCATGACCATCTGGCGGATGAGTATTACGCCATCGCCGTCAAGGGCTATGACGTGCCCGAGGCCGCCGAGGGGGTCGAGGCCGGGATTGCCGGGCTGAACGCGGCGGCGCAGGGCAAGGGCCATGCCGATTACCTGAGCATCGGATGGGAGCGCGACCGCGTCGATATCCTGCGCGGCATCGAGGACAGCGCGTTCTTTCAGCAGGTGCGCGGTGGGCTGGTGACCGGCCTTTATAACCAAAAGGCGGTCTGGCCGCTGTTTGGCTATGAGGGCGAGTCCTATTCCAAGGGCGGCTACATCAATCGCGGCTTCGACGACATCACCTGGCTCTGAGCCATAGCCAACTGAGGAGGACCCCAACTATGGCTGCACCTTTTGATCTGAGCGACGACTCTGTGATCGTCGTCATCGGCACCGGCGCGGGCGGCGGCGTGCTGTCGAACGAGTTGGCGCAACGCGGCGTGTCCGTGGTGGCGCTGGAGGCGGGCGGGCGCTACCTGCCCGAGGATTACATCAACGACGAATGGGAAAGCTTTGGCCAACTGGCCTGGCTCGACCCGCGCACGACCTCGGGCGACTGGCGCGTCGCGCGCGATTTTTCCGGGCTGCCTGCGTGGATCGTCAAGGCCGTGGGCGGCACCACGACCCATTGGGCGGGCGCGTCCCTGCGCTTTCAGGACCATGAATGGAAGGCCGCGACCAACTATGGCCCGGTGCAGGGCGCTAATCTGCTCGACTGGCCCATCGACGGCGCGGAAATGGCCCCGTGGTACGACAAGGCCGAGAAAAAGCTGGGCGTGACCCGCACCAACGACATGCCCGGTCTGCCCGGATGCAACAATTACAAGGTGTTCGAGGCCGGGGCGAAAAAGCTGGGCTACAAGGAGGTCCATACCGGCCGCATGGCGATCAACTCCGAGGAATATGACGGGCGCATGGCCTGCCAGCAGACCGGCTTCTGCTTTCAGGGCTGCAAATGGGGCGCGAAATGGTCGGCGGCCTACACCGATATTCCGCGCGGCGAGGCGACGGGCAATCTCGAGGTGCGCGAAAAGGCGCATGTGGCGCGCATCCTGCACGATGATCAGGGCCGCGTGACGGGCGTGGAATATTTCGACGCCGACGGCAACCTGCAGATGCAAAAGGCGCGCGCGGTCTGTGTCGCCGGCAACTCGTTTGAATCGCCCCGCCTGCTGCTTAACTCCGCGTCTTCGATGTTCCCCGATGGCCTTGCCAATTCCTCGGGTCAGGTCGGGCGCAACTACATGCGGCACATGACCGGATCGGTCTACGGCATCTTCGACAAGCCGGTGAAGATGTGGCGCGGCACCACGATGGCGGGCATCATTCAGGACGAGGCACGGCACGACCCCTCACGCGGGTTCGTGGGCGGCTATGAGCTGGAAACGCTGGCGCTTGGCCTGCCCTTCATGGCGGCGTTTCTCGATCCCGGCGGGTGGGGGCGCGAATTCACCACGGCTCTGGATTCCTACGAGAACATGGCGGGGATGTGGATCGTCGGCGAGGACATGCCGCAGGAGACCAACCGCGTCACCCTCAACCACGCGGTCAAGGACCAGTACGGCCTGCCGGTGGCGAATGTGCATTTCGACGACCACCCCAACGATATCGCGATGCGCAACCACGCCTACAAGCAGGGGGCGGCGATCTACGATGCGGTGGGGGCCACGCGCACGATGCCGACACCGCCCTACCCGTCCACGCATAACCTCGGGACCAACCGGATGTCCGAGAACCCGCGCGACGGGGTGGTGAACAAATGGGGCCAGACCCATGACATTCCCAACCTCTTCGTCTCGGACGGGTCGCAATTCACCACCGGGGCGGCGGAGAACCCGACGCTGACGATCGTGGCGCTTGCCATCCGGCAGGCCGACCACATCGCGGGGGAACTGTCACGCGGCAACCTCTGAGACGAGGCGGCCCGTACTCTCCCGGTGCCCTCCTCTCCCCAGGGTGCCGGGGGAATTTTCCCGGCCTGCGTCGGCTCAGCCTTTCTGACCGATCTTCGGCTCCGTCCCCGCCCTGATCCGCGCGATATTCTCGCGGTGCCGCCAGAAGATCAGCGCCGTCAGCAGCACCATCAGGACGAGCGCACCGCCATAGCCCAGAAGCAGCACCCAGATCACCGACGAGGCTGCCGCCACCAGCGCCCCCATCGACGAGATCCGCGACAGTTTCGCCGCCACAAGCCAGGTCACGCAACAGGCCACCCCCACCGGCCAGGCCAGCGCCAGCATGACCCCGAGGAAGGTCGCAACCCCCTTGCCACCACGAAAACCCAGCCAGACCGGGTAGCAATGGCCAATAAGCGCCATGAGCGCGGCCAGTTGCACCGCATCGCCCCCCGCATAGGCCCGCGCCAGCAGCACCGCGACCGCGCCCTTGGCCCCGTCCAGAAACAGCGTCAGCGCCGCCGCCGTCTTGTTGCCGGTGCGCAGAACATTGGTGGCCCCGATATTGCCCGATCCGATCTCGCGCAGGTTTCCCAGCCCCATGACGCGCGCCAGCACCATGCCGAAGGGGATCGAACCGAGGCCGTAGCCGATCACGGCCCAGGGTAGAAGCACACTCAGATCGCTGTCAAAGGGGGGCATCACGCGGCCTCGTATACGCGGGTTCCGGCCACATAGGTCGCGGTGACCCGACCCTGTAGCCGTGCCCCGTCAAAGGGGGTGTTCTTGGATTTCGATTTCAGCGCGAACCGGTCCAGCACGAAGGGCTTGCCGGGATCGAACAGCACCAGATCGGCGGGCGCGCCCTTGCTCAGCCGCCCGCACTCCCGTCCCAGCCGTTTCGCGGGGTTGAGCGACATCGCCCGCCACAGCGTCGGCAGATCGAGCGCCTCGGCATGATAGAGCCGCAGTGCGGCAGGCAACAGCGTCTCCAGCGCCACCGCCCCGCTCGCCGCCGCCTCGAAGGGCAGGCGCTTGCTTTCCTCGTCCTGCGGGGTGTGCATCGAGGAAATGATATCAATCAGCCCCTCGCGCAGCGCCTCGATCACCTCCTGCCGGTCCTCCTCGGAGCGCAGCGGCGGCTTGACCTTGAAGAAGGTGCGATAGTCCGACACGTCCAACTCATTGAGCGTCAGGTGATGGATCGAGGTGCCGGCGGTGATATCCAGCCCGTTGCGCTTGGCCCGCCGCAGCGCGGGCAAAGCGCGGGCGGTGGTGATCTGATCGGCATGGTAGCGCGCGCCGGTCATCTCCAGAAGGGCTATGTCACGATCCAGCCCCATCCGCTCGGCCATGGGCGAGACCGCAGGCAGACCTTTGAGCGAGGCGAATTTTCCACTCGTCGCCGCCGCCCCCGCGCTCAGCCCCGGATCCTGCGGGTGCCCGATCACCAATGCGCCGAGGCTGCGCGCATAGCTCAGCGCGCGGCTCAGCACCTTGGTGTCGCGCACCACGTGGTCGCAATCGGTAAAGGCCACGGCCCCCGCATCCATCAGAAAGCCGATCTCGACCATCTCGCGCCCCTCGCGCCCCTTGGTCAGCGCGGCCATCGGCAGGACATTCACCGGGGCGGCTTCATTGGCGCGACGCTCCACGAATTCGAGCACCTCGGGCGTGTCGATGGCAGGCAGCGTGTCGGGTCGCGTGGCCATGGTGGTGACGCCCCCCGCCGCCGCCGCCAGACCGGCAGAGCGATAGCTTTCCTTGTGCCGCTCACCCGGCTCGCAGACCTTGACCCCGATATCGACGATGCCGGGCGCGAGGCACTGCCCGCCGCAGTCGATCACGGTTTCGGCCTGCGGCATGTCTGCACCTTCGCCGCGCGCAGCGATCACGCCCTTGTCGATCAACAGCCAGCCCGGCGCATCCGTCCCCGCCTCCGGGTCGATCAGGCGGGCATTGGTGAACAGGGTTCCGCTCATCGGCTGTGCTTTCTTGCTGAAATCCGTGTCTTGCTCATGCCGCCACCCAGACCATCACCACCGTGAGCGCCACGATTACCAGCAGCGCCAGCATCGCGATCTTGCCGGACATGCGCGGATCTTTCGGTTCCTGCATCGCTCAGCCCTCCTTCAGACCGGCGGCGGCGCGAAGGCGCGCCTCGGTGTCCGCGCGGTCGGCCTGATACTTGATCAGGTGCTTGTCCCCGGCGGCGGTCACCACCTGCACGGCGCTGCCCAGCCCCCGAACGGTTTTGATCTCGGCCAGCCGCACCGCGCGCGTCTGCGGGCCAAGGAGGCGACGGTCGGTCAGATCCCACCGCGCCTTGAGCTCGTCCGAGGCCACGTATCCCGCCCGCACGGCGATGGCGGCCAGCCCGCCGACCGCCCCGGTCCAGGCATGCGGATTGCCGATGGCCCAGAGGACGCCCATGCCAAGCGCCATCGCGCCCGCCGCCAGCCACGCATGATCGCGCCAATAGGTCGCCCGGTCGGGGTGAAAGCTGTGCAGCACCCGCTCGTCCTCGGCCAGCGCGGTGGTCGGCGTCATCGAATGAATGAGCCCCTCGCTCATGAGCCCCCCATCAGCACGAGCACCAGCACCGCCGCGCCAATGAGCAGCCCCACCAGCACCAGCGCCGCCCGGCGCATGCCGCGCGGGGTCTGCGCTGGCGCGCCCGTGCCCGCCACCGTGCCATGCGCGCCGCCCGCAGGCAGCGGGTCGAAACTGACCGGGGTCACGTCTTCCTCGAACCGGCCCACGAGACGCAGCGCACCGCCCACGCGCAGCTTCATCGCCTGCCCCTGAAAGGCCCGCGAGGGCAGGATCAGCACGCGACCCGTCAGCCCGTCCAACTGCCCGCGCATGTCCCTGAGGTCGGTCTCGGCGATGCCATGCCCCTCGGTCAGATAGGCCGACAGCGGCATGTCCTGCAGATCGGTCAGATCGAAGAGCTCGATCTCCTCTGAGCGCAGCTTGCCCTCGGCCCCCAGGGCCTCGAGCACCGCGGCATCCTCCAAAGGCGCGCCCGCCTCCTCGACCACGGAAAAGACCCGCACCACATGCGCCTCCTGCGCGGGGATATCGAGCACCGTGCTCATGCCGCGCGCCGCGCCCGCAGGCCCTGCGCCAGCAGGTCCATCGCCGCCATACGCACCGCCACGCCCATCTCCACCTGATCCTGAATAACCGAGCGGTTGATATCGTCGGCAATCTCGCCGTCGATCTCGACCCCCCGGTTCATCGGGCCGGGGTGCATGACGATGGCATCCGGCTTGGCATGGGCCAGCTTTTCGGCATCGAGCCCGTAGCGGTGGTAATATTCGCGCTCGGACGGGATAAAGCCGCCGTCCATGCGTTCCTTTTGCAGCCGCAGCATCATCACCACATCGGCCCCCTCGAGCCCGGCGCGCATGTCGTCAAAGACCTCGACGCCGAACTCCGCGATCCCCGTGGGCATCAGCGTCGGCGGGCCGATCAAGCGCACCCGGTTTTCCATCTTGCCCAACAGGATGATGTTCGACCGCGCCACGCGGCTATGCGCGATATCGCCGCAAATCGCGATGCTCAGCCGGTGCAGCCGCCCCTTGGCGCGGCGGATCGTCAGCGCATCCAAGAGCGCCTGCGTGGGGTGCTCGTGCCGCCCGTCGCCCGCGTTCAAGACCGCGCAGCGCACCTTTTGCGCCAAGAGATCCACAGCACCCGATTGCGGATGCCGCACCACCAGCAGATCGGGATGCATCGCGTTGAGCGTCATCGCCGTGTCGATCAGCGTCTCGCCCTTCTTGATGGAACTGGCCTGCATCGCCATGTTCATCACATCCGCGCCCAGCCGCTTGCCCGCCAGCTCGAAACTGGCCTGCGTGCGGGTGGAATTCTCAAAGAACATGTTGATCTGCGTGAGACCCGCCAGCGCGTCGCCATGCTTGGCATCGCTGCGGTTGAGCGTGACGTACTCCTCCGCCAGATCGAGGATCGCGGTGATGTCCTCTTGCGACAGCGGTTCGATCCCCAAGAGATGCGCGTGCGGAAATGTCATGCTGTCCTCCGACCGGTGTGCCGCCTTCTTAAGACCCCGGCCCCGCCGGGGCAAGGCGGGGATTGCACGCGGGCGGATCGGCCCTTCAGGCGTCCTGCGCCGCGCAGATCAGCGTATAAAGATGCCACGTCGCATGCCCCAGAAGCGGCAGCACGAGGAACAGCCCCAGAAACGCAGGCAGCATCGCCAGAAAGGTCAGCCCGGCAATCAGCACCGCCCAGATCAGCATCGGCACCGGGTTCGCGATCACCACATGCAGGCTGGTGATCATGGCGGTGACGAAATCCACCTCGCGGTCCAGCAGCATCGGCAGCCCCAGCACCGTGATCGAATAGAGCAGCAGCGCAAAGACCGCGCCCACCCCCGAGCCCACCGCCAGCATGCTTAGCCCTTCGGGTGTGAAATAGATCTCCAGCGACGAGGTCACGTTGGTCATGGTCGACAGGCCCAGAAAGAGCGCAAAGATCATATGCGCAAGGAAGAACCAGAACAGGAACACCATGATGATGATCGCGCAGATCGACGGCAATTGCCGCCGCCGCTGATGCGCGATCACCGCGAATATCTCCGACGCCACCAGCGCGCGGCCCTCGCTCAGCCGGTGGCTCACCTCGTAGAAGCCCACGGCAGCGAACGGCCCCACCAGCGGAAAGCCCACGGCGGCGAAGATCAGCCAGTAACTCTTGCCCGTGGCCGTCGTGATCCAGGCCAGCAGCAGCCCGATCGTCACATAGACCCCGGCAAAGATTACCGCATAGCCCGGAGCGCGCCGCATATCCGCCCAACCCCGGCGCAGCGCCTCGCCCAGCATGGCCACCCGCACCACCCCCATCTCCGGCACGCCCAGGGGTTTCGTCTCGCTTGCGGGCATCGCTTGTCCTCCCCCGATTTTCGGCAAAGGTTAGCGACAGCCGCATCTTATAGAAAGATGCAAGTTGAACTCAGCTTAGCGGCGGCGGGCGCTGCCCCGGCCAATCGGTCGCCGCGTGCCAGGCCTCGGCCAGCTCCAGCAACTGCCGGTCCGCGCCGCGCTTGCCGATCAGTTGCAGCCCCATCGGCAGGCCCTGCGGCCCGAACCCCGCAGGCACCGCCACCACCGGCAACCCGGCCAGCGAGGCGGGCACCACCACCTCCATCCAGCGGTGATAGGTGTCCATCGCCTGCCCGCCTACGGCACGCGGATAAACCTCCTCGGCCGGAAACGGCCAGACCTGCGCCGTCGGCAGGGCCAGCACGTCATGACGCTCGAAGAGCCGCGCGGCGGTGGAATACCACCCGCTGCGCGCCACGCTCGCGCGGTGCACATCAAGCGCGCTCAGCCGCCCGCCTTCCTCCACCTCCCAGACCGCCTCGGGCTTCAATCGCCCGCTCTCCAGCAGCGGCGCGAGATTGGCCGCCACCGCCCAATGGCGCAGCGTCACCCAGGCCTCCCAGAGCGCCTCCCGGCTATGGGGCGCGGCCAGCGCCTCGACCTGCGCCCCCAGCCCCTCCAGCACGCCAAGGGCGGCCTCGCAGAGCGTCAGGATGCCGTCCTCATAAGGCCAGGCCCCGCCCCAATCGCCCAGCCAGCCGATCCGCACGCCCGCCGCGCGCGGCGCGATCTCCGACAGATCCGGCGCCTCCATCCCGTGCGGCTGCCGCCCGTCGCGCCCGGCCATCACCGACAGCAATAGCGCCAGATCGCGCGGGTTGCGCGCCATCGGCCCATTGGTGGACAACTGATGCAGAAAGGTATCGGCGCGCGGCTCCGAAGGCACCAGCGACCAGCTTGGCCGCATGCCATAGACATTGCACCAGCCCGCCGGGTTGCGCAGGCTGCCCATCATGTCAGACCCGTCCGCCAGCGCCAGCATACCGCAGGCCAGCGCCACCGCCGCCCCGCCCGACGATCCGCCACAGGACCGCGCCGGATCGTAAGGGTTCACCGTCACCCCGTGCACCGGGTTGAACGTATGGCTGCCCAACCCGAACTCGGGCGTGTTGGTCTTGCCGATGAAGATCGCCCCCGCCGCGCGCATCCGCGCGACATGAAGATCATCACGCTCCGCCACCTGACCCGCGAAAAGCGGCGAGCCCTGCGAGGTCGGCAACCCCGCCACATTGGCCAGATCCTTGACCGCGATCGGCACGCCGTGCAGCGCCCCGCGCGGCCCGCCTTGATCCACCGCGCGCGCCTCGGCGATCAGATCTGCCTCGTCGCGCAGGCTGACAATCGCGTTGACCCGGGGATTGACGGCCGTGATGCGGTCCAACGTCTCGCGCATCACCGTCTCGGCGCTCACCTCGCGCCGCACCATCCGCCCGATCAGCCCTTCCGCCGTGCCCTCGATCATCTTCACGCCCCTGTTTCTTTATGGCAAAAATACTCAAAAAGCTGCGGGGTCACCCCGCGCGCCCGCGCGCCGTCTTCTTCTCCGCCACGACCTTTTCCGCCAGATCGCGCGCGATGGCAAAGGCCCCCTTGATCCGGTCCGCCTCGCCCTTCCAGTCGCGCCGCACGACGATCTTGTTGTCGCGCACCTTGGCCAGACCTTTCTGGTCGTTGATGAACTCCACCAACCCCTGCGGCGAGGCGAACTTGTCGTTGTGAAACTGGATCGTCGCGCCCTTGGGCCCGCCATCGAGCTTGGCAATCCCCGCCCGCTTGCACATCGCCTTGATCCGC
The DNA here is from genome assembly GCF_053628595.1 of Roseovarius sp. MBR-154. NCBI lineage: Bacteria > Pseudomonadati > Pseudomonadota > Alphaproteobacteria > Rhodobacterales > Roseobacteraceae > Roseovarius > Roseovarius sp. MBR-154. The sequence continues at coordinate 131,466 of NZ_JBRJGR010000007.1, read as the reverse complement.
ACCACCAGCATCAGCATGTTGACCTCGCGCGGCAGCTTGCCGAACCGGTCAATCAGCTCGGCGGCAAAGCCTTCCATCTCGACCTTGCTCTCCAACCCGCTCAGGCGGCGATAGAGGCCGAGGCGCACATCGAGATCGGGCACATAGGTCTCGGGGATCAGCACCGGCACACCGAGGTTGATCTGCGGCGCCCATTGCTCATCGGCCTCCGACAGCCCGTCGATCTGGCCCGACCTGATCTTGGCAATCGCCTCTTCCAGCATGGACTGGTAAAGCTCATAGCCCACATCGCGCATCTGCCCCGATTGTTCCTCGCCCAAGAGGTTCCCCGCCCCGCGAATGTCGAGATCCTGAGACGCGAGCGTAAATCCCGCCCCCAGCGTGTCGAGACTGCCCAAGACCCGCAGCCGCTTTTCCGCGCCGGGCGTCAGCGGCACCCGCGGCTTGGTCGTCAGATACGCATAGGCGCGGGTCTTGGAGCGGCCCACCCGCCCCCGGATCTGGTAGAGCTGGCTCAGCCCGAACATGTCGGCGCGGTGAATGATCATAGTGTTGGCGGTCGGAATATCCAGCCCCGATTCCACGATCGTGGTCGCCAGCAGCACATCGTATTTGCCGTCGTAAAAGGCGTTCATCCGGTCGTCGAGTTCTCCGGCGGCCATCTGCCCATGCGCCACCACATAGGACACCTCGGGCACCTCATTGGCCAGGAACGCCTCGATCTCGGGCAGCTCCTTGATGCGCGGGACCACGAAGAACGACTGCCCGCCCCGGTAATGCTCGCGCAACAGCGCCTCGCGCACCGTCACCGTGTCGAACTCGCTGATATAGGTGCGGATCGACAGCCGGTCGATGGGCGGCGTGCCGATGATCGACAGATCCCGCACCCCCGACAGCGACAGTTGCAGCGTGCGCGGGATCGGCGTCGCGGTCAGCGTCAGCACATGTACGTCCGAGCGCAACTGCTTGAGCCGCTCCTTATGCGCCACGCCGAACCGCTGTTCCTCGTCGATGATCAAGAGGCCCAGATTCTTGAACCGCACGCTCTTGGCCAGCAACGCATGCGTGCCCACCACGATATCGGCCTCGCCCTTCGCCATCGCCTCGCGCGTCTTGCCCGCCTCGCCCGCGCTGACAAAGCGCGACAGCGGGCGCACATTGACGGGAAAGCCGCGAAAGCGCTCGGCGAATTCCTTGTAATGCTGCCGCGCCAGCAGCGTCGTCGGCGCGATCACCGCCACCTGCAGTCCTGACATGGCCGCGACAAAGGCCGCGCGCATCGCCACCTCGGTCTTGCCAAAGCCCACGTCACCGCAAATCAGCCGGTCCATCGGGCGGCCCGCCGACAGATCGCCCACCACATCCTCGATCGCGCGCAGCTGATCGTCGGTCTCCTGATAGGGAAAGCGCGCGGCAAACGCCTCCCAGGCGTGATGCTCGGCCTCCACCACCGGCGCACGGCGCAATTCGCGCTCGGCGGCCACGCGAATGAGGCGGTCGGCCATCTCGCGGATCCGCTCCTTGAGCCGCGCCTTCTTGGCCTGCCACGCACCGCCGCCCAGCTTGTCGAGCAGACCTTCGTCATGGCCATATTTCGACAGCAGCTCGATGTTTTCGACCGGCAGGTAAAGTTTCGAGCTTTCGGCATATTCCAGCACCAGGCATTCATGCGCCGCGCCTGCCGCCGTGACCACCTCCAGCCCCAGATAGCGCCCGATCCCGTGATCCACATGCACCACCAGATCGCCCTGGCTCAGCGCCTGCGCCTCGGTCAGGAAATTCTCGGCCCGCCGCTTGCGCTTGGCGCCGCGAATAAGGCGCTCACCCAGCACGTCCTGCTCGGCGATCACCGTCAGCCCCGGCGCGATGAACCCCTGTTCCAGCGGCCAGACCGCCAGATGCAGCCCGCGCTTGCCAAGCGCCCGCGCGCTACGGATGGTGACCGCGCCCAGCAGCCCCTCATCCTCCAACAGCCCCTCGATCCGCTCACGCGCACCTTCGGAATAGGACGCGACCACGACCGGCCCCTCGGCCATGCGTGCGTCAACATGATCCTTCAGAACACTGAAAAGGTTGATGTTTTCCTGCTGCCGCTCGGGCGCAAAATTGCGCCCGATGCGCCCGCCCGCGTCGATCACCCCCGGCCCGGTGGCCTGCGGCAGCGCCACGAATTGCAGCACCCGCCGATCCGCCACCGCCGCCTGCCAGCCATCGTCATCGAGATAGAGCAATCCCGGCGGCACCGGCTTGTAGACCGTATCGCTGCGGTTCTTCTGGTTCAGCGCATGCTGGCGCGCCTCGTATTGATCGGCAATGCTCTCCCACCGCGCCACCCGCGCCGGGCCGACCTGATCATCCAGCGTGATCGACGCCTCCGGCAGATAGTCGAAAATCAGCTCCAGCCGCTCATGAAAGAACGGCAGCCAATGCTCGACCCCGGCATGTTTGCGCCCCGCGCTCACCGCCTCGTAGAGCGGATCGTCGGTGCCCGCCGCACCAAATTCGATCCGGTAATTCTGCCGGAACCGCCGGATCGCGGCCTCGTCCAGAATGACCTCCGACACCGGGGCCAGCTCGATCCGCTCGAGCGTCTCGGTGGTGCGCTGCGTCGCCGCATCGAACCGGCGCAACCCGTCCAGCACGTCACCGAACAGATCGAGCCGCACCGGCCCCGCCTCGCCCGGCGGGTAGATGTCGATGATGCCGCCGCGCAGCGCGTAATCGCCGGGCTCGGTCACCGTGGGGGCCTGCGAAAACCCCATCCGCACCAGAAAATCGCGCAGCGCCTTCTCGTCGATCCGCTCGCCCACAGCGGCGGCAAAGGCGGCCTCGCGCAGCACCTCGCGCGCGGGCACGCGCTGCGTCGCGGCATTGAGCGTGGTCAGCAGCACGAACTGCCCCGGCGCGCCATGCACCAGCGTCGCCAGCGTCGCCATCCGGGTGGCGGATATGTCGGCATTGGGCGACACCCGGTCATAGGGCAGGCAATCCCAGCCCGGAAAGCGGATGACCGGCATGTCGGGGGCAAAGAACTCCAGCGCCGCCGCCATCGCCGCCATCCGCTTGTCGTCGCGCGCGACATGGATGACCGGCCCGCCGCGCGCCTCGGCCTCTTTCAGCACCAGCCGCGCGTCAAACCCTTCGGGCGCGCCGCCCACCTTGATGTGATCGCTCATAGCCTCACCCGTTCCGTCGCGCCGTGCCGGTCAGCTCAGCACGTTCGCGTTCATGTTCTGATACATGCCCCAAATCGCGGTGACAAAGATCGACGCCATGCCGATCAGCTGGATTTGCAGCCTGTGGCGCTGGATGCGCTTGACCAGCGTCTCGCCCGCCAGCGCCTGATCCTGAATGACATGCGCCGTGCGCACCGACAGCATGGCGACCAGCAGCAGGGGAAAGCCCAGCAAAAAAATCGCCTGCGCGAATTCGTTGCCATAGACAAACCCCAAAAGCGCCACGCTGGTCACCGCAAACGCCACCAACCCGGCCAGCAGCAACCCGCTCTCGCGCGCGACAAAGAGGATACGATTGGTGTTGATCCGCACCATGTCTTCGAAATCGCGCATCGCCTCGCCGCCGTCTGCCTTGCGCGCGCGCATCGCCATGTCCCACGGCACGCCCAGCACCCAATGCGAGGCCGACGACCACGTCACCGCAAGCGCGATCCAGTACCACAGATTGCTGAAGGAGCGCATGTCGATGAGCTCGAAAACGGTGTCATACCAGTCCAAGGCCGCGCCCCTGTTGCAATGTCGTCGCCCCTCTTAGCGCCGGTGCGCGGCAATTCCTACCCTTGAGATGCGCGAATTTCCATGCCACTCAATTGGCACCCCGAGATCACCAGAAAGTCCGCCCATGCGCCCGACCCAAGCCGCCTTCCCCGCCACCCGCCTGCGCCGCACCCGCCAATCCCCCGCGATCCGCGACATGGTGGCGGAAAACACGCTGACGTCGGCCGATCTGATCTGGCCGGTCTTCGTGCGCGACGGCGAGGATGTCGAAGAACCGGTGCCCTCCATGCCCGGCGTGCTGCGCCGCTCCATCGACCGCGTGGTCGAGGCCGCCCGCGAGGCCGCCGATCTCGGCATTCCGGCCATCTGCCTCTTTCCCTATACCTCCTCCGAGAACCGCACCGCCGACTGCGCCGAGGCCTGGAGCCCCGACAACCTCAGCAATCGCGCCACCCGCGCGATCAAGGCAGCGGTGCCCGACATTGCGGTGATGACCGACGTGGCGCTCGATCCCTATTCCGACACCGGCCATGACGGCTTTGTCGTGAATGGCGAGATCGTCAATGACGCCACCGTCGAGGCGCTGGTGAAACAGGCGCTCAGCCAGGCCGAGGCGGGCGTCGACATCATCGGCCCCTCGGACATGATGGACGGGCGCATCGGCGCCATTCGCGCCGCACTCGAGACAAACGGTCACCCGAACGTGATGATCATGTCCTACGCCGCCAAATACGCCTCGGCCTTCTACGGGCCGTTCCGCGATGCGGTGGGCGCGGGGGCGGCGCTCAAGGGCGACAAGAAAACCTACCAGATGAACCCGGCCAACACCGACGAGGCGCTGCGCCTCGTCGAGCGTGACCTGCGCGAGGGCGCGGATATGGTGATGGTCAAGCCGGGCCTGCCCTATCTCGATATCTGCCGACGGGTAAAGGATAATTTCGGCGCGCCCACCTTCGCCTACCAGGTCTCGGGCGAATACGCGATGATCATGGCCGCCGTGCAGAACGGCTGGATCGACGAGGACCGCGCCATGCTGGAAAGCCTGATGTGCTTCAAGCGCGCAGGCTGCGACGGGGTGCTCAGCTATTTCGCCCCCAAGGTGGCCCGCCTCTTGTCCTGAATTGGCTGTCACGCGCAAGAACCCGCGTAGCACCACAAGCGCTAGTGACAGCGGCGGCGTGCGCGCCTATACTCCGCACCATCAAGGCTGGCATCAGACCGGCACTCCCAGAGGCAACAAGACGGGCACAGACATGAGCACTCTTTCACGACGCGGTTTCACCCTTGGCCTTCTGGCTGGCACCCCTCTGCTTGCGGCCTGTGGCAACGGCGTGGGCAGTTCCGGTGCGACAAGGATCGACGCCCGCGTCGATGCAACCCTCAGCCACATGTACGCCAATTACCCCGGCACGCGGGAACTCGCCAACAAATCTGCGGGGATGCTGATCATGCCGGTGATCACCGAAGGCGGGTTTTTCGTCGGTGGCGGTTATGGCCAGGGTGCGCTTCAGATCAACGGCGTGACGGTCGATTACTACTCCGCCACCAAGGGCAGTTTCGGCCTGCAAATCGGCGCGCAGCAATTCGCGCATGTGCTCTTTTTCATGACCGACGAGGCGCTCGAACGCTTCCGCCGCTCCTCGGGCTGGGCTGCCGGTGGCGATATCGAATACGTGTTCAACGATCGCGGCGACAACCTGCGCGCCGAGACCACGACCGCGACGGCCCCGGTGGTCGCGGTGATCTTCGGTCAGGCCGGGCTGATGGCGGGCGTCTCGCTCGAAGGCATGAAATATACCCGCATCATCCCCTGACAAAAGGCAAGGGTCAGACAGGCGGCCGGTCCCGCACCGGCCGTTTTGCGTGGACCCCGGCCACCGCCCCCGCGCTTGCGCTTTCTTTTTGGCGGAAATACTCAAATCTCCCGCCTGCCCCCTGCGCCACATCCGCCAATCTTCCCCCTAGCAAGCCCGCCCCCCATCGCCTAAGTTTGTCCCAAGCGAAACCGGCCCCGGGGGCGTCATGAGTGAGACCGGACTACAGAAACTGGCCTTCTTCCTGCTGGTGGCACTGATCCTGTTCGTCGCCGCCGCAGGAGGCGTGTGATGGCGCAGCGCTTCGGCGGAAAATTCAGCCCCGACGGCGATGGCTCCCCGCCCCCCGCCCGGACCGGCGGCTATCGCGGCGCGCGGCGCACCCGCGCGGGTGGCCGTGTCAACCTACTCTTCATGGCCCCGCTGCCCCTCGCCGTGCGCGCCTTCACCTCCGGCCCGGTGGAAATGGCACTCAACCTCGCCGCCCTCGGGCTGTTGCTGCTCGCCGCATGGCTCACCCGCGAGGGCATTCTTGCGCAAGAGGCCTATGAGGCGCGCAAGATCGCCCGCCGTCCCGCCATCCCGCGCAAGATTTTCGCCTCGCTGCTCACCGGCGCGGGGCTTGGCGTCGCGGGCTTTGCCACCGGCGGCGGCCTCTTCGAGCCGCTGATCTACGCGGTCGCGGGCACCGCGCTCCACAGCCTCGCCTTCGGGCTTGACCCATTGCGTGACAAGGGCCGCGAGGGCGTCGACAGCTTCCAGACCGACCGCGTCGCCCGCGTCGTCGATCAGGCAGAGGACTATCTCAAATCCATGTCAGACGCGATCCGCCGCACCGGCGACCGCGCGCTTGAATCGCGGCTCGACCAGTTCCAGATCACCGTGCGCGACATGCTGCGCACGGTCGAGGATGACCCGCGCGACCTGACCCGCGCGCGCAAATATCTCGGCGTCTATCTCATGGGTGCGCGCGACGCTTCGGTCAAATATGCCGACCTCGCCACCCGCGCCCCGAACCCGCAAGCCCGCGAGAAATACCTCGCGCTGCTCTCGGATCTCGAACAGAATTTCACCGCCAAGACCCGCGCGCTCATGGCCGACAGCACCACCGATCTCGATATCGAGATCGAGGTGCTGCGCGACCGGCTGGAACGCGAGGGCGTGCACCTTGAAACCAAAGATTTAGCGTAAGAGGATATCCCGATGTCAGAGACCACCCGCCGACAGGCCCAAGCCGCCCTTGCCGATGTCGAATCCGTCAGCCGCGCGATGCTGCCCATGCCGTCGGACGCGGGGGCCATCGTGCCACTCGATCAGGCCGACGCGCCCCAGAGCGCCGAGATCACCCGCCGGATGGGTGAGATCGACATGGCCGACACCCAGTCCATCGTCTCTTTCGGCTCCGCCGCGCAGGCCGAATTGCAGGAGATTTCGCAGAGCATGCTACAAGGCGTGCGCAACAAGGATGTCGGTCCGGCAGGCGACAGCTTGCGCGGCATCGTCACCACGATCCGTGGCTTCTCGGTCTCCGAGCTTGACGTGCGCCGCGAGCGCTCCTGGTGGGAGAAACTGTTGGGCCGCGCCGCCCCCATCGCCAAGTTCACCGCCCGCTTTGAGGAGGTGCAGGGCCAGATCGACAGGATCACCGACGATCTGCTGGCGCATGAGCACACACTGCTCAAGGACATCAAGTCGCTCGACATGCTTTACGAGAAGACGCTCGCCTTCTATGACGAACTCGCGCTCTACATCGCGGCGGGCGAGGCCAAGCTCAAGACGCTCGACGAAGAGGACATCCCCGCCAAGGAGGCCGAGGTGCAGGCCTCCCCCGAGGCCGATCAGGTGATGACCGCGCAGGAATTGCGCGACCTGCGCGCCGCGCGCGACGATCTCGAACGCCGGGTGCATGACCTGAAACTGACCCGTCAGGTCACCATGCAATCCCTGCCCTCGATCCGCCTCGTGCAGGAGAACGACAAATCGCTGGTCACCAAGATCAACTCCACCCTCGTCAACACCGTGCCGCTCTGGGAAACCCAACTGGCGCAGGCAGTGACGATCCAGCGCAGCGCCGAGGCCGCAACGGCCGTGCGCGATGCCAATGACCTCACCAATGAGCTTTTGACCGCCAACGCCGCCAACCTGCGCGAGAGCAACAAGATGATCCGTCAGGAGATGGAGCGCGGCGTGTTCGACATCGAGGCGGTGAAAAAGGCCAATGCCGACCTCATTGGCACCATTCAGGAAAGCCTCGCCATCGCCGACGAGGGCAAGGCCAAGCGCGCCCGCGCCGAGGAAGACCTAAAGAAGATGGAGGCAGACTTGCGCGACACGCTGGCCTCGGCCAAGGCGCGCAAGGATGGCGTCGGCGACACCGCCGGCACCGCCGTGCCCAAGGGCTGACCCGGGGCATGCGGGCAAAGCGATACACGGCATGGATTGCGGGCGCGGCCCTTGCGGCGCTCGCGGCCTGCGATGTGGCGGGCCCTCCGCCGGGGCCCCGCCCCGTGGCGCGCCCGCCGGATGCTGCGCCCGCGCCCGATCCCGGCCCCTCCTACGAGAGCAGCGCGCTTGCCAGATATTACGCCCGGATCGAGCGTGACCTACTGTCACGCGGCCTGTTGCGCACCGATGGCGGCGGGCCGGACACGCCCTATACCGACACCGATCTCCTGCGCAATTTCGAGCGGATCGTGTTCTTCGACGAATACGCCCCCGGCGGCGGCTACCGCCCCTCCTCGGGGCGCGCGGGCGGCTTGCGCAAATGGCAGGCACCCGTGCGGATGGGGATCGAATTCGGTGCTGCGGTGCCGCGCGACCAGCAGGTGATCGACCGCAACAGCATCACTGCCTATGCCAACCGCCTGTCGCAGGCCGCACGCCACCCGATCAGCGCGAGCGCGCACAATCCCAATTTCCACGTTCTCGTCATGGCCGAGGATGACCGCGCCGAGGGCCTCGCCCGCATCCGCGAGATGGTGCCGGATATCGACCCGGCCACGATGGGCATCTTCCGCTCGATGCCGCGCAGTATTCACTGTCTTGTCGTGGCCTTCTCCGGCAAGGGCGATCCCCACATCTATACAAGGGCCATCGCCTGGATCCGGGCCGAACATCCCGACCTGATGCGCTCCTCCTGTGTTCACGAGGAACTGGCGCAGGGTCTCGGCCTCGCCGATGACAGCCCCGCCGCCCGGCCCTCGATCTTCAACGACGACGACGAATTCGCCTGGCTCACCACCCATGACGCAGAGTTGCTGCGCCTGCTCTATTCCCCCGATCTCAAACCCGGCATGACCCCCGACGAGGCCCGCCCCATCATCCGCCGTCTGCTGGATGAATGGCAGGCAGGGCCGGTCTGACCCCCGATTACAGGAGCTTTCACATGCCCATCTTCGATTTCCTCTCCGGCCAGTTCATCGACGTCATCCACTGGACCGACGACACCCGCGACACCATGGTCTGGCGCTTCGAGCGCGAGGGCCACGAGATCAAGTACGGCGCGAAACTCACCGTGCGCGAGGGGCAATCCGCCGTCTTCGTCCACGAGGGGCAATTGGCCGATGTCTTCACCCCCGGTCTCTACATGCTCGAGACCAACAACATGCCGATCATGACCTCCCTGCAACACTGGGATCACGGCTTTCGCTCGCCCTTCAAGTCGGAAATCTACTTCGTCGCCACCAACCGGTTCACCAACCTCAAATGGGGCACCAAGAACCCGATCATGCTGCGCGATCCGGAATTCGGCCCGACCCGCATCCGCGCCTTTGGCACCTATACCGTGCGGGTTTCGGACCCCGCGAAATTCCTCTCCGAAATCGTCGGCACCGACGGCGAATTCACCATGGACGAGATCAGCTTCCAGATCCGCAACATCATCGTGCAGGCGTTTTCCCGCATCATCGCGGGCAGCGGCATCCCGGTCCTGGACATGGCCGCCAACACGCGCGATCTGGGCAAGCTGGTGGCGGGAGAGATTACTGCCGTGGTCGCCGAATACGGGCTGGAGATCCCGGAATTCTACATTGAAAACATCTCCTTGCCGCCTGCCGTCGAACAGGCGCTCGACAAGCGTACCTCGATGGGGCTGGCGGGCGATCTTGGCCGCTTCACCCAATATTCCACCGCCGAGGCGATGACATCGGCGGCCAAGAATCCGTCGGGCGGCGGCGGCATCGGTGCCGGTCTCGGCATGGGGATGGGCATGGCGATGGCGCAGCAGATGGCCGACAAGGGGCCGTGGGGCGCACGGCCCGCGCCAGACCAACCGCCCGCAGCGCCCCCACCGCCGCCGCCCGTCGAACATGTCTGGCATATCGCCGAGAACGGCCAGACCCACGGCCCCTATTCCAAGGCCCGCCTCGGGCGCATGGTGACCGAAGGCAGCCTGACCCGCGACAGCCATGTCTGGACCGCCGGTCAGGACGGCTGGAAACGCGCCGAGGATGTGGCGGAACTGGCGCAGCTCTTCACCGTCATGCCGCCGCCCCCGCCGGGCGCGTGAGCCGATGCGCCGCCGCGCCACCATCACGCTGCACTGGCTGAACCTGTTGCTCCTGCTCTTCGTGCTGGGCGATGGCGGGGCGACCCCATGGCTCTCGCTGCTCTACGCGGCTTGCGCGCTCACCATGTGCGCCCTGGCGCTGGTCTTCGGGCTGATGAGCGGACCGGGACCAAAGCTTGAAGGCGCGGTGCGCGCCCTGCATCCATGGCTGCACCGGGCGATCTACGCGCTCCTCGGCTGGGGCGCCGTGGCGCTTCTGGCCGAAACGCTCGCCACACCCCTGCCCGGCCCCACCGCGCGCCAATTGCTGCTGACGCTGCTCGCGACGACCGCGCTGCACGCGGTGTTCAACCTCTGGCGGCACACCGCCCTTGGCGACGGGGCGCTGCGACGGATCACGCCGCGCGCCATTCACCATATTCTCTGAAGGCCACATGTCAGACACACCACCCCCCGCCCCCGCCACCGTCGAACACCGCTTCCCCTGTACAAGCTGCGGCTCGGATTACCGCTATGATCCCGGCGCGGGTCGGCTGATCTGCGACCATTGCGGTGACGTGGCCGAAATCGAGACCGGCGGCCCGTGGCAGGGCGGCATCAAGGAACTCGATTTCCGCGCCGCGCTCCGCGACCAGCTTCCCGCGCAGGAGATGGAAGAGACCCGCACCACCAAATGCACAAGCTGCGGCGCGCAGGTCGAACTGGGCGACGCCACCCACGCCACCGAATGTCCGTTCTGCGCCTCGCCGGTCGTCACCGATACCGGCACGCACCGCCATATCAAGCCGCGCGCGCTGCTGCCCTTCGCGCTGGACGAATCCCAGGCCCGCAAGGCGATGACCGATTGGCTGGGCCGTCTCTGGTTTGCTCCGAACGGCCTGCAGGACTACGCCCGCAAGGGCCGCAAGATGGAAGGCATCTACGTCCCCTACTGGACCTTCGACGCCGACACCAGGTCGCACTATCGCGGCGAGCGCGGCACCGTTTACTATGAGAGCCGCACCGTCATGCGCGACGGCAAGCGCCAGACCGTTCAGGTCGCCAAGGTTCGCTGGCGCGCCGTCTCTGGCCGGGTCGCGCGGTTCTTCGACGACGTGCTGGTGCTGGCCTCGCACAGCTTGCCCAAACGCTTCACCGACGCGCTGGAGCCATGGGACCTCTCGGCACTGGAGCCCTACACGCCGGAATATCTCGCAGGCTTTCGCGCCGAGGGCTACAGCGTCGACCTCGACGACGGCTTCAACCAGGCCCGCGACAAGATGGACGCCACCATCGCCCGCGACGTGCGCTTCGATATCGGCGGCGACCGGCAGCGCATCCACGACATCGACACCGCCATCAGCGATATCACCTTCAAGCATATCCTGCTCCCCGTATGGCTCGCCGCCTATAGATACCGGGGCGAGACCTACCGCTTCGTGGTCAACGCCCGCACCGGCCGGGTGCAGGGCGAACGCCCGTGGTCGGCATGGAAAATCACCGTGGCGGTGATTCTCGGTGCCGCGCTCGCAGGCGGCATCGGCTATCTCATCGCGCTGGAACAGGGCGGCTTATGATGCGCGCCACCGTCGCGATCCGGATCACCACGGCGCATGCGGGCGGTGAGGCGGGTTTCCCCATCATGGCGCCCTGCGCCACCCACCCGCTGTGGCCTCTTGGCGGCGATCCGCCCGAAAATCGCAGGCCGGGCATGGATCACCGCACAATCCACCCTTATGCTCGCCCCCGAAGACCCCTGGCCCGAGGGCTATCGTCTCTCCGACACATGGCCCGGCACAGAGGAGCCTGAATGACCAACGCCCACGACACGCTCCAGACCATTCTCGACGCGCGCCGATCCTGCCGCGCCTTCCTGTCCGATCCGGTGGCGACAGACGTGATCGAGCAAATCATACGCTCCGCCAGCCGCGCGCCCTCGTGGTGCAACGCGCAGCCCTGGAAGGTGACGGTCACGCAGGGCACGCAAACCGAGCGCTTTCGCCACGCCCTGCTTGAGGCCGTGACCCATGATACACCCGCCCCCGACCTGCCCTGGCCCGAAAGCTATCCGGGCGCGCATGGCGCGCGCCGCCTCGAATGCGGGCTGCAACTCTATGAGGCGGTGGGCATCGCCCGCAACGACCGCGCAGCCCGGGCCGAGCAGAGCATGCAGAATTACCACCTCTTCGGCGCGCCGCATGTGGCCATCGTCCATTCCGAGGCCGCCCTCGGGCCCTACGGCGCGATGGATACCGGCGGCTTCATCACCGCCTTCATGCTCGCCGCGACCGCGCTTGGCGTCGGCAGCATCGCGCAGGCCTCGGTCGCGGCCTACGCCCCGATGATCCGGCGGCATTTCGATCTGCCCGACAGCCGGCTGATCCTCTGCGCCATCTCCTTCGGCCTGCCCGATCCGGCGCACCCGGTGAACCGGTTCCGGACCACGCGGGCAGACCTCGACGAGGTGCTCGATCTGCGGGGGTCGTAGCGAAGGGCCTAGCGCTGCCGTTGGCCTCTAGCACCAATGCGCGGAATCGAGGTGCCGCAGGCACCGCCGCGCAGCGCCCGACCGCCCCCCGGGCGGGCGCTTTTGCCACGTATCAAGTAATTGAAAACGCGGAAGTATTGGGATGATATAAAGTGCCTTCCGGAAAGGGCGCCGCGCCCACCCGCGGTCAGGCACCGCGCGGCTTAGCTCTATAACCGCCAACGGCAGCTTCAGGCCCAACCTCCCCCTCACCCCCGCTTGATCGCCACCTTGCGCCCCTCCGGCGCGGCCGAGTCGCGCTTCGGGATCGTGACGCTCAGCACGCCATCCTTGAGATGCGCCTCCACCTTGCCACCATCGGCATCGGGCGGCAGCCGGAACGAGCGGCTGAAACTACCAAACTGGCGCTCGGTAAAGAACCACGTCTCGCCCTTTTCCTCGCGCGCGGCGCTCTTTTCGCCCTTGATGCTGACCACACCGTCATGCACCGACAACTCGATATCCTTTTCCTCGACACCGGGCAATTCCATCGTGATCCGATACGCCGCCTCGTCCGACGAGGCATCCGAGGCCGGGGCCAGCCAATCCGCGACCCGCGTGCCGAAATTGCGCAGCGGCTCATAGAGTTGCGGCCAGAACCCGGCAGTATGCGATTTTTCCACCATAGTGCGTCCTCCTTCACATTGAAGATGGCGCAAGCCTACTCTAACAGCGGCACCACGGCCTTGACCCGTATCAAATCCCCGCACCAAAGGTGGTTCCATGCGCGCCCTTCTGCAACGTGTCTCCCAGGCTTCCGTCACCGTCGAGGGCGAGACCATCGGCCAATGCGGCCCGGGCCTCTTGATCCTCGTCTGCGCCATGCAGGGCGACACCGAGGCCGAGGCCGACCGGCTGGCCGCAAAAATCGCCAGGCTGCGGATCTTCACCGACGACGCGGGCAAGATGAACCGCTCGGTCGTCGATGCGGGCGGCTCGGCCCTCGTGATCAGCCAGTTCACGCTCGCCGCCGACACGGCGCGCGGCAACCGGCCGGGCTTCTCCGCCGCCGCCGCCCCCGACGAGGGCCGCCGCCTCTACGAGCATTTCGCCGGTCAGATCGCGGCACAGGGCATCGCCACCGAAACCGGACGTTTTGGTGCGGATATGAAAGTGTCGCTGCTCAATGACGGCCCGGTGACCATCTGGATGGAAAGCTGAGCCGCAGGCACGGCCGGGCCTTATGCCCGATAATTGCCTCAATCTGTCTGAATTTTAACGAAAACCCCGCCCATTCCCGCCGCAGACGCTGTGTATCCATTCTGGAAACAACACGGTGCGGGTGCAATGCCGACGACATTCAACTGGATATATCTGGGGCCCTCGGCCCTTGTGCTGGACCCGACAGAGGGCAACAGCGACGCCGAAGGTGCCAGTCTCTTCGCCGGGCTGACCTTTGGCTCGTCCACCGATCCGCTCTATCAGCAGGTCACGCGCACCACCACCATTGACAATGGCGGCGCGGCGGGCGCGCTCGATATGAACAATGGGGTGACGAACGATCAGTTCACGTCCGATATCGGCAACGGGCCCCAGACCTTCACCTTTGACGGCCTCTCCACTTTCAACGCAACAATCACCTATACCGACGGCACGACCGCGTCCTTGCTCGCGGTGCTGGTTCAGGACACGACCGGCCAGCTATTCCTTGCCCCCCCGCTCAACACCAGTGCGGCCAATGCAGGCAATATCGCGGCCCTGACGGCGCGCCCGATCGAATCCGTCACCTTCAATTCCGTGAACACCTCGACCAGCACCAACCTTGGGGCGGACCGGGCCGAAATCGGCATCGACGACGGCACCGTAGACGGCACCGGCGGAAACGATGTCATCGACGCAACCTATGTCGAGCCCGTCGCCAACGGCTCTGACCGGGTGGACAACAACGACGGCGTGGGCAACGGCAATGCCGACGTGATCGAGGCGGGCGCGGGCAATGACACGGTGCTTGCGGGGCTGGGCGATGACACGGTGTTCGGCGGCACCGGCAACGATTCGATCCTCGGCGGCGCTGGCAACGACAGCCTGCTCGGGCAAGGCGGTGCCGACACGCTCATCGGCGGCGCGGGCGATGACACGGTGCTGGGCGGCGGCGGCGCGGACACGCTTTTCGGCGACGGAGCAGGCGGTCGCTGGGCCTATGAGGTCTATACCCAGGACTTCAGTTCCGCCAACGGGCAGGCCTTCACCATCGAGAACGGCACGCTCGCCGGATCGGGCACCACCGACACGCTCAATATCTCCCCGCTCGGGCAGGCCGCCACCGGCCAGACCGACCCCAACGATTTCGGGGTGATCCTGACATCGACGCTGTTCTCGCCCGACGCGGGCACCTACCGCTTCACCACCACCTCGGATGACGGCTCGACCATCCGCATCCTCGACAGCCAGGGCAATGCCCTCGACTTCACCAACCAGAGCGGCAACAACGGCACCTTTCTGGACAACGATTTCCACCAGGCGGCCACGACCCGTTGGGGCGATGTCACGCTCGAGGCCAATCAGGTCTACACAATCGAGCTGCGGTTCTGGGAAAACGCGGGCCAGCAGGTGCTTTCGGGCACGATCACGCCGCCCGGCGGCACCGCGACCAGCCTTGATACCAGCCCGCTCATCCTCGGGGCCGAGACGACGCCGGGCGACGATGTCCTTGACGGTGGCGCGGGCAATGACCTTGTGTTCGGCGGCGGTGGCGATGACACGATCACCATCGGGCTGGGCGACACGCTCTTTGGCGGCGATGGTGACGACTTCTTCGTGCTCGAGGATTTCGCGGCCCCGGGCGGAACCATCACCCTCACCGGCGGCGAGGGCGACGAGACCGATGGCGATACGCTTTTTCTCACACCCGATGTCGGCAAGGCCGATATCACCTTTACCAATGAGGATGATGCGGCGGGGGGCCTTTCGGGCTTTTTCACCACGCCCGACGGCACCCTGATCAACTTCTCGGAAATCGAGAACATCATCTGCTTCACCCCCGGCGCGCATATCCTGACGCCGCGCGGCCTGCGCCGCGTCGAGAGCCTGCACCGCGACGATCTGGTGATCACCCGCGACAACGGCCCGCAACCGATCCGCTGGATCGGCAGGCGCAGCGTGCCCGGCATCGACCGCTTTGCCCCGATCAGGGTGCAAGCACATGTGCTCGACGGGGCGACCGCACCGCTTCTGGTCTCGCCGCAGCACCGGTTTCTGTTCACCGGCTACAAGGCCGAACTGCTCTTTGGCTGCGACGAGGTGCTGGTCTCGGCCACACATCTGGTGGACGGGCGCGCGGTCGGCGCCGTGCCGCAACCCGTGGTGACCTATATCCACGTCATGTTCGACCGCCACGAGATCATCTATGCCGACGGCGCCGCGACCGAGAGCTTTCACGTCGGCGATATCGGGCTTGCCGCGATCTCCGATCCCGCGCGCGAAGAGTTGTTCGGCATCTTCCCGGAATTGCGCAGTCACCCCGACACCTACGGCCCGACCGCGCGCCCCTGCCTGAAACGCCACGAGGCAAGGCTTCTGCATTCAACCGGTTGAGAGGATCACATGAACCCCCAACCCCGTCCCGACCACGCCAATACCCCCGCATGCCCCCGCCGGGCTGCGGTTAATCCGATCTGGAGAGATTGCGGATATTCCATCTGCCCAGGGCCCGTTCGGAGAGGCGGGCCGCACCCCACCGCGTCAATGGAGGCTTGAAGTGACCGAACATGTCCCACAGCACAGTTTCAAGCGGGCCAACAGCGACTGGCTGGCCGACCGTGCCGACATGCCCGACCACGTCGCCGGAAATCCTGCGCGCCGCAGCGGTGCCGGGCTCGACAGCATCATCTGTTTCACCGCCGGCGCACGCATCCTCACTCAATGGGGCGAGCGCCCGGTCGAGACGTTGCGGCTTGGCGAGATGATCATCACCCGCGATCACGGCCTGCAACCGATCCGCTGGATCGGCAAGCGCACGCTGTCCGGGCGGGGCGATTGCGCCCCCGTCGCCATCGCATCCGAGACGATGGGCGGCTCCGAGGCATTGATCCTCTCACCGCGCCACCGGGTGCTCTTCACCGGCTACCGGGCCGAACTTCTCTTCGGCGCGAGCGAGGTGCTGGTCGCGGCCGAGCATCTGGTGAACGGACGTGACGTGACGGTCAAGCCGCGCGACGAGGTGACCTATATCCATATCATGCTCGACCGCCACGAGATCATCTACGCCGGCGGCATCGCAACCGAGAGCTTTTATGCAGGCGACACCGCCCTTTCGGCGGTGGAACCGGCAGCACGCGAGGAACTGTTTGCCATCTTCCCCGAATTGCGCAGCGCGCCCGGGCGCCACCGCAATACCGCGCGCCCCTGTCTCAGGCAGCACGAGGCGGCGCTGCTGCACGACGAAGACGCACTCACACCGGCCTGGTCGGGCTGAGCCCCGGACCGGTCAGGCACTGCGCAGCACCGGCGTCACCTGCCCCGCCGCCCAGGCCCGCACCGCATCGCCGAAGGCGGTGAACAGCGGGCGGCTGACGGGGTCGTTGGCGGCATTGTATTCCGGGTGCCACTGCACCGCGAGGGTAAAGCCCCGCGCCGCGTCCAGATAGAGCGCCTCGGGCGTGCCGTCATGCGCCCAGCCGTCGATCACCACGCCGTGCCCCGGTTTGACAACACCCTGTCCGTGGAGCGTATTGGTCATCACCTCCTCGGCCCCCATCAGCCGGTGAAACACGCCTCCGGACTGAAACCGCACCTTGTGGCGCAGGGCGAATTGTTCGTCCATCGTGCCCTCGGGCGGCATGCGGTGATTGTCTCGGCCCGGCAGATCGCGGATTTCGGGATGCAGCGTGCCACCCAGGGCGACATTGACCTCCTGAAAGCCACGGCAGATACCCAGGAACGGCTGTCCCCGCTCCAGACAGGCGCGCACCAGCGGCAGGGTAATCGCGTCGCGGGCCCGGTCGAACGCGCCATGCGCCTCGGTCGGCGCTTCGCCATATTCCTCGGGGTGGACATTGGGCCGCCCGCCGGTCAGCAAAAAGCCGTCGCACACCTCCATCAACTCCGCCACAGACACATAGCGCGGATCGGCGGGAATGATCAGCGGCAGACAGCCCGCCACATCGGCCACGGCAGAAGAGTTGATCGTGCCGCCCGCATGGGTGGGGTAGCGATTGTCGATCTGATATTGGTTTGCGATGATGCCGACGACCGGGCGAGTCATTTTTGTCCTTCTTGGGCAAGCGCATTGCGTCTCTTTTTCCTAAATTATACCTTGGAATGGAATAACAAAACATCAATTCCCGCACATATTCGCGTGCGCTGATGCGACTCTGCCCAAACACGCTGCACGGTTTGTTGACCTTTGCGCGGCATGCTGCGTGCCGTGGGCGGGGGTCGTGTCACCGGTCAAACGCATCCCGACCGGCCGCGGCTTTCCCGTCCACACCAGCCGGTTTGCGCCTCCTCCGGCAACGGTCCGAGCAATGGCGCACCTCGTCCCAGACCTTGGCCCATCTGCGCCGCCACTGCATCGGGCGGCCACAGGTGGCGCAGGTCTTGACCGGCAGGTCGGATTTGCGGCGCGCGCGGGCCATCTAGAGGTCGAGGCCCGGCGCCCACATCTCCGGTTCGGCGACATCGAGCGGACTCACCGGCGCGGTCCTGTCATGCCATGCGCTCTCATTCGACAACCACCTCCTCGCCGGTGCGTCCGTCGATCCTCACCTCCGGATCGACCGGCGTCTGCCCCTGCGAGGCGACCCAGCCGATCAGCCCCAAAAGCAGCACAAGGGCAAAGAGCACCGCCCCCCTTATTCCCATCAACGCGGGCTTGTGCTGTTTCTTCTGCTTTTCGACATTCGTCTCGGGTGCCGACATCGTGGCTCCTTTCCTATCCGTCCGCGCGCATATTGCATTGAAGCTGCGCGCGCATCGCCCTAACGTCCGGCGAAACCCTCATGTTCCAGCCGACGGAGACGCCCGCGATGAAAGACGCCTCACCCCAGACCATCTATCTCGCGGATTACACTCCGCCAGCCTTTCTGGTCGAAAATGTCACCCTGACCTTCCGCCTCTCACCGGAAAAAACCCGCGTTCTCAGCAAGATAGAGTTTTGCCCCAACCCCGCATCGTCAAGCCGTACGTTCTTCCTGCATGGCGAAAACCTCCGCCTCATAAGTGCGAAAATCGACGGCGCGGCAATCACCCCCGAGGTCACCCCCGAGGGCCTGACCGCCGATGTCCCCGACGCGCCCTTCACCTTCGAGGCCGAGGTCGAGATCGACCCGGCGGCCAACACCGCGCTGGAGGGGCTGTATCTCTCGAACGGGATGTTCTGCACGCAATGCGAGGCCGAGGGCTTTCGCAAGATCACCTACTACCCCGACCGCCCCGACGTGATGGGCGTCTTTACCGTGCGCATCGAGGGCGACATGCCGGTCATGCTGTCCAACGGCAACCCGGTGGCACAGGGCGACGGCTGGGCCGAATGGCACGACCCGTGGCCGAAACCGGCCTATCTCTTCGCGCTGGTGGCGGGCGATCTCGTTGCGCATCCCGACCGCTTCACCACCCGCTCGGGCCGCGAGGTCGATCTCAACATCTGGGTGCGCCCCGGCGACGAGGGCAAATGCGCCTTCGGCATGGAGGCGCTCAAGAAATCCATGACATGGGACGAGAAGGTGTACGGGCGCGAATACGATCTCGACCTCTTTAACATCGTCGCGGTCGACGATTTCAACATGGGCGCGATGGAGAACAAGGGCCTCAACATCTTCAATTCCTCCTGCGTTCTGGCCAGCCCCGAGACCAGCACCGACGCCAATTTCGAGCGCATCGAGGCGATCATCGCGCATGAATATTTCCACAACTGGACCGGCAACCGCATCACCTGCCGCGACTGGTTTCAGCTCTGCCTCAAGGAGGGTTTGACCGTCTATCGCGACTCAGAGTTCACCGCCGACATGCGCTCCGCCCCCGTGAAGCGCATCGGCGACGTGATCGCGCTCCGCGCCCGGCAGTTCCGCGAGGATAACGGCCCGCTCGCGCATCCCGTGCGCCCCGAAAGCTTTGTCGAGATCAACAATTTCTACACCGCGACGGTGTACGAGAAAGGGGCCGAGTTGATCGGCATGCTCAAGCGGCTCGTCGGGGATGACGCCTATGCCAAGGCGCTCGACCTCTACTTTGAACGCCATGACGGGCAGGCCTGCACTATCGAGGATTGGTTGCAGGTGTTCGAGGATGCGACCGGCCGCGATCTGACGCAATTCAAGCGCTGGTATACGCAGGCCGGAACACCGCGCCTACGGGTCACCGAGGACTACGAGGGCGGCACCTACACCCTGCAGTTCGAGCAACACACCCCGCCCACGCCGGGGCAGAAGGTGAAAGACCCCCGCGTGATCCCGATTGCCGTGGGGCTGCTGGGGCCCAACGGCGACGAAGTGATGGAAACCCAACTGCTGGAGATGACCGAGGCGCGGCAGAGTTTCACCTTCGACGGGCTGGCCGCCAAACCCGTCCCTTCGATCCTGCGCGATTTCTCCGCCCCGGTGATCCTGGAGCGTGAAACCACCAATGCCGAGCGCGCCTTCCTGCTCGCCCATGACACCGACCCGTTCAACAAATGGGAGGCCGGGCGCGCCCTCGCGCGCGACGGGCTTCTGGCGATGATCCGCGACGGTGCGGCCCCCGATGCCGCCTATCTCGACGCCGTCCACACCATGGCCCGCGACGAGACGCTTGATGCGGCCTTTCGCGCCCTCGCCCTCGGCCTGCCGAGCGAGGATGATCTGGCGCAATCGCTGCATGACGCAGGCCACACCCCCGACCCGCAGGCCATCTGGGAGGCGCTCGAGACGCTGCGCAACGCCCGCGCCGTGACGATGGAAGAGACCGCGCGCAGCCTCTACGACCGCCATCAGATCACCGCGCCCTACCGCCCCGACCCCGACCAGACCGGCGCGCGGGCGCTTGCCAATGCGGCGCTTGCCATCCTCACCCGGCGCGACGGCGGCGCACAGGCGCAGGCGCAATATGACACCGCCGACAACATGACCCAGCAACTTGCCGGGCTCTCATGCCTGCTGCAGGCGGGCAAGGGCAAGGCGGCGGCAGACGCCTTCTATCGGCAATGGCAGCACGACCGGCTGGTGATCGACAAATGGTTCAGCCTGCAAATCCTGCACGCCGCGCCAGAGGACACCGCCGACACCGCCGCGCGCCTGACCGGGCATCCGGATTTCACCATTCGCAATCCCAACCGTTTCCGCGCCACATTGGGCGCGCTCGCGATGTCACCGGCGGGCTTTCACCATGTCTCGGGCAAGGGTTACAGGACGCTCGCGGATTGGCTGATCGCGCTCGACCCGCTCAACCCGCAGACCACGGCGCGCATGTGCACGGCCTTCGAGACTTGGCGGAGATACGATGAAAACCGCCAGGCCCTGATCACCGCAGAGCTCGACCGCATCCTCGCCACCCCGACCCTCAGCCGCGACACCACGGAAATGCTCAGCCGTATCCGCGGGGCGTAAGCACGCTCACCGCGCCACCTGTGCCACCTGCGTGATCTGCGCCGGGCGCGCGCGCGGGCGCACCGTATAAAGCGGCTTGCAGTAGCTCTGCGCGCGCAACCACCGCTTCATGTCCTCGCGTTTCGCGCTGCTATGCAGCGGTCCCCAATCGGCGGCGACCCCGCGCATGCCGCGCGACACCACCCCGTCGCGCCGCACGGTATGGGCCATGATGCGGATCGCACAGGACAGGTTGTCCGGCCCGTGCCGCAGCGCCGCGCCATCGCCCGCCCGACAGCCATAGCCGCGCGCCGTGGCGGGCAGAATCTGCAACAGGCCATGCCACTGCCCGCCGCCTCCGACCGCGCCCGCGTTATAGGTGCTCTCATACTTGGCCAGCGCCGACAAAAACCCCACCCAGAAGGCGCGCCGCCCCTTGTCCGCCGACTGCGCATAGGCCGGGCACCACTCTTCGATATCTCCGGGCACCCGCTCGACCAGACCCGCGCCATGCGCCTTGAGTGCGGCAATCGCGCTGCGGGTCCAGAGTGCCGCTTGCGGCTGATGCTCCCAGCGGGTGCGCGGCAGATTGGCCTCACGCACGGTCGGGGGCGGCCCCGGAACCACCGCAGGCACACCCTGCGCGACGCCAGGCACCGGCACGACCAGCACCGGGACGACGAGTAACAGCAGAAGCGATACCATGCGCAGCATCGCCAGAGTTTGCCGCAGCCTCGCGGGTTTGGCAATCTCACGCAGAGCGGCTCGGCAATTCCTCGCCATCACCCAAGGCTCGCCCTGTTTTGGTCGAAATGCGGCGGCACTCTGCGCCGGAGAAAAGCCCCTGGAGATGCAATGCCATTCGATCCGATCGCCCCGCCAGAGCCCCCATCCGACCGCGCCAAACCATTGAAATCCCTCTTCACTCGGCGATTCGCCCGTTTGACATCCCGGTTCCGCCACAAGGAGACGCCGGACCTCGACAGCCTGACCAAAAGGATCCTGCTGCCCGCCCTGCCGATCAGCGACGAGGAACTGGCCCGCGCCACGCATCAGGACAAGGGCCAGAAACTTGCCCGACAAGAGCAGTGGGAGGATCTCGCGGAACTGATCGAATATGCCGATTCGGCCCGCCTGCGCACCCCGGGCGGGGAAGCCGCCACACGCCTGCTGGCCTATGGCGCGCGCGCCGATGTCGTCAGCGCCGCCGAAGACGCGCTGCATGACCGGGCAGAGCCCGACCCGAGCGGCATCGAGGCGCTGGAGGCGGTCCATGCCGACTTGCCCAGGTGCTATCCGGTGGCACTCGTGCTCGCGCATGCCCATGTCGATATCGGCCTGGCCTGGCGCGCCACTGCGAAAGACCCGCGCATCTCGGCCCACGAGCTGCGCTTTCTGGAGCATTTCCAGCGCGCCGAGGCGCTGCTCGCGCCGTTTGACGGGCCCGATCTCGATGCCCCGTCGCTGGCCGCCGCGCAATGCGCGTTGCTGGCGGCGCGGCCCACCCCGCGCCTGCGCGTGGCCGATGACTACGCCACGCTGATCGACCTCGACCCCGACACGCCCCGCCACATGCGCGCGCTCGGCGAGGCGCTCCTGCCGTCGCGCTACGGCGATTACGACAGCCTCGATCTCGAGGCGCGGCGCACCGCCTCGCGCACGCAGGAGGTCTGGGGCGCGGGCGGCTACACCTGGGTCTATCTCGATGCGCTCGCGCGCGATCGCGGCGCGCTTGCCCGGCTGGAGGCCGATTTCTTCATCGACGGGTTGCGCGATATCGTCGCCCGCCGCAGCAATCAGCATGTCGTCAATCAACTGGCCGCGTTTTGCGGGCTGGTCATGGCCCCGGCGACCGGCACCGTGGCGCTGCCCGCCGCGCAGGAAACCACCCGCGCGCGCATCCAGGACTGTCTCGGCTGGCTGCTCGAGAACCACTTGCAGGAACTGCATCCGCTGATCTGGTCGCAGACCCTGCTCAGGCCGGGTCTGACCCCCGCGCTTCCGTCACGACGCGCGCTGATCGCGCGCGGGCGGCAAGCGGCGCTGCGCGTGATCGCCGCCCGCTTTGCCGACGAAATCGCCGGCGGAACCTCGATCGCGTTTTCCAGCGCAGGCATGTACCGCCTGCCAACCCTCTGACCGGCTGGATCAGGGAACGCGGTCCGGCACCATTAACAACCTGAAGTTGTGTTCCAGACCAGACGACGTGACGGGCTCCCTGCCTTCACATCCCGTTGACCAAAGCTGACAAGCGCGTGACACCCCGCGTTAACCGGTTGCCTTTTGCGCATGACTTGCCACCTTGTAGGAAATGTCGCAGCGGAGGGGGACGAATGAGATACAACCCTTGGGTGATACCCGTGCTCGCGGTCTGGCTGTCCAGCCCCGCGATTGCGGCCGATGCCGAGCGCGGCGAACAAATCTTCCGCGATTGCCGTACCTGCCATTCGGTGATCGACGAGACCGGGCAGCCGGTGGTGCGGGGCGGGCGCACAGGCCCCAATCTCTATGGCGTCATTGGCCGCCATGCCGGAAGCGTGCCGGGGTTTCATTATTCCAGTTCGATGGAGACAGCCGGACAGTCGGGCCTGCGCTGGAACGAGGCGGATTTCGTGATCTACGTAAAGGACGCCACCGCCTTTCTGCGCGACTATCTCGACGATCCGGAGGCACGCGGCAAAATGGCCTACAAGCTGCGCGACACGCAGAAGGCCCGCGATGTCTGGGCCTATCTCGAACGTGTCGCCATTCCCGAAACGAACTGAGCCGGACCGTCACAGAGGTCAGCCCGCGCTGCGCATGCCCCGATCCGAGGGCGAACCGGGCGTATGAATCCTCGAGCAGCCACGCCCCGCATCCTTGGCCGCATAGAGCACCTGATCGGCATCGGCCATCATCTGGCCGATATCGAGTGTTTCGTAAAGGCAACTGAGCGTCGCCCCGATACTGGCCGAAACCCGGCAGGTCGCGCCGTCATGCTCGATCGGCTCTTCAAGTTTCGCGATCAGGCGCCGCGACAGGTCCGCCAGAACATCGCGCGCCTGCATCCCGTCAAGCACCAGGATGAACTCATCCCCCCCCACCCGCGCAATCACATCGCTCGGGCGCACCAGCGACAGCATGCGGCGCGCGACAATCTGCAACACATGATCTCCTGCCGCATGGCCATGGGTATCGTTCACCTGCTTGAAATAATCGAGATCGAGATGCACAAGGGCGAAACCCTCACCGCTCTGCGCCATGCGGTCGAGCACGTGATCCAGCGCGCGCCGGTTCTTGAGCCCGGTCAGCGTGTCGGTAAAGGCCTGTTCCTGCGCCGCGATCCGCGCCCCTTCCAGCCGCAGGTTGAGCTTGCGCGACTCCTCCATCGCCGCCGATTTCGCCTCCAGCATATAAAGCATTTCCGTGGTCAGGTCGGTCGCCGCGAAATCCGCCCCGGTCAGGCCGAAATCGCGCACCGCCTCGATCACCGAGATGCCGAAGGACAGGTTGACCAGCGCGCCACGTCCCTCCGCCATGTCGAGCGGCGCCAGAACCCCCTTGAACGCATGCAGCGGCCCCGCCCGCAGCCGCAGCCGCAAGCGTGCCCCGTCGAGCGCCAGCAGGCCCGCCATGTCCTGCACCCGTGCCGGGCGCACAATCTCGAACAACTCGAGAAATCGCGCCCCCGTCACCGCACGCTGCGCGATCACCTTGGACAGGGTGGGCCCCGCCTGCACGATGTGGCCGGTCGGCCCCAGCACCGCATGCATCGGGCAGATCCGGTGCAGCACCGGCTTGACCGCCTCGGGGGTCACCTGTCTCATCCCGCCTGCCGCCCCGCCCCCAGATCGAACGCCCGCCCGCTGGCAAAGCCCTCGTCCAGCAACCGCACCTCGATCAACTCCTCCGTCCCGGTGGCACCGCGATGCTCGAGGACCACCAGCGCGCCGTAATCGTCTGCCATGGCACGCAGAACGCCCATCACCACCGGGCCAAAGCGCAACCCCTTGCAATCGTGCAAGCCGACCTCCAGCCGATACAGCCCGGCCCCCTGCGCGTGCAGGCAAATGGGCGGCAGATCGAGATCCGCCACCGCCAGCCGCGCGCGCTCCGGCAGATCCTCCAGCGAATGCAGGAAATCGGCGAAATCGACGCCGCTGAAGCGCAACAGACGTCGGATCGGCTCCACCTTGGGATGCGACACCAGATAGGTGCCGACATCCTCCAGCAGATCATCACGTGACCGCCGCAACCGGCCACCGAGCGCCGCAAGCACCTGCTCCGTCACCTCCGGCTCATAGCGCATCAGCGGCTCGAACTCGCTATAGCCCAGATCGAGCCCCGACATCACCTCCTGCCACAGCCCGTCGCCATAGCTGTCGCGGGCAAATCTTTCCAAGGCGCGGTTCACCAACCCGTGCATGACATCTCTCCCCTCGTACCCGCGCAGCATGGCAACCAATCGTTAACATTCGCTGAACGGCTGACCACCGGCACACGCACGGCGCTTGCCAAGGATCGGCCCGGTTGCTACATCTGCCCCATCCGTTGGGGTGCCCCGCTTGTCGGGGCTGAGAGGCCACCCGGCCAACCCACCGAACCTGATCCGGCTCGCACCGGCGTAGGGAACGGAGTCCGCGCACGCGCGTCCCTCCCCCATGCCCGCGATCCGCCCGACCGAAAGGCCGCCCATGCGCCCCGACGCGCCCGCGCTCACACTCGACGGCACCGCCCGGATCGGCGGGTTGCACGTCTTTGGCCCGCTGCACCTCACCGTGCCCGCCGGGCGCATCACCTGCCTGCTCGGCCCGTCGGGCGTGGGCAAGACGACGCTCCTGCGCCTGATCGCGGGCGTCGACGACGTGACCGATTTCACCGGCACCATCACCGCCTCCGACGACCGCCCCCTTGCAGGGCGCATGGCGCTGATGGCGCAGGGCGATCTGCTGATGCCGTGGCTCGACGTGCTCGGCAATGTCACACTCGGCGCGCGGCTCCGGGGCGAGGCGCGCGACCGCACCCGCGCCCGGCGCATGCTCGCCCGCGTCGGGCTCGAGGATCACGCCCATAAACGCCCCGGCGCGCTCTCGGGCGGGCAGAAACAGCGCGTCGCCCTCGCCCGCACCCTGATGGAGGATCGCCCCGTTATCCTGCTCGACGAGCCCTTCTCCGCGCTCGACGCGCGCACCCGCACGCAGATGCAGGATCTGGCGGCAGAACACCTCAAGGGCCGCACCGTGCTCATGGTCACCCACGACCCGGCCGAGGCCGCGCGCATGGGCCACGCGATCCATATCCTCACCGAGACCGGGCTGGAGGACGTGACACCGCCCCCCGGCGCCGTGCCCCGGCCCGTGGACGATCCAGACACCCTCACCGCGCAGGGCCGACTGCTCGCGCGCCTGCGCGCCCCCGCCTGAAAGGACCCCCCATGCGCCCCACCGATCACCTGCAATCGCTTTGCGCCGAGGACTGGCAGGCCGCCACCCGCCACGCCTTCACCGATCAACTGGCGGCGGGCACCCTGCCCGAGGAGCGCATGCTGGCCTATCTGCGGCAGGATTATCTCTTCATCGACGGCTTTGTGCGGCTTCTGGCCTCGGCCATCGCCCATGCGCCCACCCTCCCCGACGCGATTCCGGCTGCGCAGTTCCTCGGGCTGATCTCGGGCCCCGAAAACACCTATTTCCTGCGCGCGATAGAGGCTCTGGGCGGTCAGGCAGAGCCCGCCGCCCCGGCCCATCCCGTCACCGCAGACTTCCAGACCGTCATGCGCGACGCCGCGCAATCGGGCCGCTATGAACAGATGCTCGCCGTGCTGGTGGTCGCCGAATGGTCCTATCTCGACTGGGCCACGCCGCATGCCGACAAGGCGGATGACCTGCCGTTCTGGTTCGGCGAATGGATCACGCTCCACAGTGGCGACGGCTTCGAGGGCGTGGTCGCCTACCTGCGCGGCCAGCTTGACGCGGTCTGGCTCGGCCTCTCCCCCGAGGACCAGCGCGCGGTCGAGGCAACCTTCACCCACGCCACCCGGCTGGAGCGCGCCTTCTTCGACGCCGCCCTCGCAGGCTACCCCGAAGCATGAGCCGCCTGATCACCATCGCCACCTCCACCGCGCTGGCGCTGGCGCTCTGGCAGGCGCTGGTGGTGCTGGCCGCACTCCCGCCCTTCATCCTGCCCGGTCCTGCCCGCGTGGCCGAGACCCTGTGGGCCAGCCGCGCGCTGATCCTGGAACACGCAGGCATCACCGCCGCCGAGGTGCTGATCGGGCTTGCCCTCGGCGCAGTGCTCGGCGGGCTCTCGGCCATCGGCCTCGCCGCCTCGCCCCTCGCGCGCCGCCTCATTCGCCCGATGATGGTCTTTTCCCAGGCGATCCCGGTCTTCGCCCTCGCCCCGATCCTCACCCTCTGGCTGGGCTACGGCCTCTGGTCCAAGATCGCCATGGCGCTCCTGATCATCTACTTCCCCGTCACCTCGGCCTTTTTCGACGCGCTGATGCGCACCCCGCAGCACTGGCTCGACCTTGGGCGGATCATGGGGGCGAACGGCCCGCGCCTGATGTGGCACATCCGCGTACCCGCCGCCCTGCCCGGCTTCGCCTCGGGGCTGCGGCTGGCCGCCGTCTACGCCCCCATCGGCGCGATCATCGGCGAATGGGTCGGGGCCTCCAAGGGGCTGGGTTACCTGATGCTGCTGGCCAACGGCCGCGCCAAGATCGACCTCATGTTCGCCGCCCTCATCGTGCTGGCGGTGTTCACGCTCCTGCTGCACATGGGCGTCGACCGTGCGTGTCGGCGGTGGCTGGACGGGGCGGCGGCGGGGTGAGTGCGAAGATTTGTGAGGGGTGGGGCGGCGTGAGGCTAGAGTCCGCTTGGTGCCCTCCCAACCTTTGTTGCGCGTTGAACCAATGTCAGATTCGGCGGGATACTCTTCGATGGAAAGGTATTCTTTTGCCATTCTCAGACTGACTTCGCGCTGTATTGCGCGTTCAGTTTCCTTTCGTCTACCGGGTCCACGGGGCGCGTCTTGATGCTTTGCGCGAAGCGCACAACGTAGCCGTCTGGGTCAGAGATCAGGAACTGGCGGCGCGTGTCCATGCAATCGGACTTCCAGATTTCGTCTTCGTACATTTCTACCAGCGGCTTTACGCCGCGAGAGAGAACTCTCTCGTAAAGCGCGCTCGCGTCGGGCACCATGAATTGAAGGTTCATCCCGCGACCATAAGGCTGGTTCATATCTTCCGGATGCCATGGCACCCAATTCCCATCCAGATTCCAGTGAGCAATCATGATTTGTGCTCCGTGCAACGAAAGGTAAGCGTGCGGATCGCCCCCCCGTTGCTGAGCGATGTCGAAGCCAAGCACATCGGTGTAGAAGTCCAGTGAAACTTCGAAGTTCGAGCACCACAGCTCCGGGACAAGCGAGTTGATCAAAAAAGTCATCCAATCCTCCCAGTATTCAAGGCAGTTGCCAACGTCTCTGGCCAGGCTGAGGTTACGCAAATTCCCTTCCATGACAGGCAGGGATTTGCCGCGTCGACGCAACCGGCAGCAACGTCCGCACAGAGGTCGCTCAGAAATTCATTCCCAAGCCTCAGCCCACCTTCTTCTTGGTCCAAATACTCATTCCCCGACCGCCAACCCCGCACCGCCGGAATACCGACAGAATACCGACGCACTACAGCCCCCGCTTTCACCCCCTCTTCAGAAATCCGTCGGGGCCCCGCCCTCGGCCTTGCGACGCTCGACAAACGCCGCCAGTTCCTCGCGGATACCCGCGTCCATCGGCGGGGCCTCGAAGCCTGCGATGATGTCCTGAAACACCTGATGCGCCCGTGCGGGCGTCCAGACGGCCCCCGCCGCCTCCCACGCCTCGTAGTTGCGCCAGTCGCTCAGGAAGGGCGCGTAGAACGCCGTGGTATAGCGGTCCTGGGTGTGCTGGATGCCGAAGAAATGGCCCTTGTCTCCGACCTCGCGGATTGCGTCGATAGCGATCTCGTCAGGGCCCGTCGCGGTCAGCATCGGGTCCATATACCGCTGAATATGCTGCAATATTTCGCAATCCATGATGAATTTCTCAGGGCTTGCGATCAGCCCGCCCTCGAGCCATCCGGCGGCATGATAGACCATGTTGGCCCCCGCCTGCACCGCCGACCACAGGCTGTTCGAGGTCTCCCACATCGCCTGCCCGTCGGGCACATTGGCGGCACAGACCCCCGAGGCCCGCATCGGCAGACGATAGAACCGCGCCAACTGCCCGGTCATCTGCGTTGCGCGCATGTATTCGGGCGTCCCAAAGGCAGGCGCGCCGGATTTCATGTCGACATTCGAGGTGAACGTGCCGATCGCACAAGGCGCACCGGGCCGGATCACCTGCGCCAGCACCACCGCACAGAGCGCCTCCGCCAGCGATTGCGCCACCGCCCCCGCCATCGTCACCGGCGCCATCGCCCCGGCCAGCGTGAAGGGCGTCACCACCAGCCCCTGCCCGCGCCGCGCCAGCCGCATCCAGCCGTCGAGCATCGGATAGTCGTGCTTCAAGGGCGAGGTCGAGTTGATGTTGGTATACATGCGCGGCGTCGCCTCGAATTCCTCATGGCTCAGCCCCCCCGCGATGCGCACCATCTCCATCACGTCCTCGACCCGCTCTTTGCCGAGGCAATAGGCATGCGCAACCTTGTCGGTCAGCGTCAGCTTGTCGTAGAGCACATCGAGGTGCCGGACGCTTGCGTGGATGTCCTGCGGCTCCACCGGATAGCCCCCAACGAAATGCACGCAGTTGAAATACTGGCTCAGTTTCAATAGGTTCTGGCACATCTCGCGGGTGCCCGTCACCTTGCGCCCGATCTTCATGTCCCAGTAACTCGGCGGCGAGGAGACATTGCCGAAATTCAGGTGATTGCCGCCGATGGTCAATTGCCGCGCCGGGTTGCGCGGCGTGATGGTCCAGCTTTCCGGCGCTTTCGCGATCATCTCCATGACGAAATCGCGGCCCATGCGCACGTTCTCGCCATTGATCTCGCAACCACCCGAGGCGCGCAGGATCGCAACCGCCTCGGGGTTGAGGAATTCGATCCCGATCTCTTCGAGGATGCGCATCGCGCCGTCATGGATCGCCTGCACCCCCTCGGGGCGCAGCGGTTCGGTGGGCCGGTCGGTATTGATCGGCGGGTTCCACGGCATCTGTTCGATCACCGCCGTGCCGCGCCGCGCGGCACTGCCCGCACGCCCGCCTGTCCGTTTCCTGCGCTTGAGATCCTCGGCCATGTCACGCCCTCCCGGTGCTCGTCCCGGTCAACGAAACACCGCGCCGATGCGCGCCACATGCCGCTTTGCGACTTATCTTGTCGTTTTTGCCTTGGCCGCTTTCACGTTTGCAGCGCGAGCCGCCGTCGTCCGGTGTGCCAGAGGTAAATGGCGAGGCTGCCGACCACGATCACGCCGCCCACCAGCATCATCGGCGTCGGCTCCTCGCCCACCCCGATCCAGACCCAGAGCGGCCCCAGCACCGTCTCCAGCAGCAAGAGAAGGCTGACATTCGAGGCATGGGTATAGCGCGACGCGAGCGACAGCGAGAAGAACGACACCGGCAGGATCACGAGGCCGCAGACCACGATCGCCCAGACCGTGCCCTCGGCCATCTGCGCCGGGCCGGTGATCGCAACGCCGGTCACCCCGGCAAGCGCCGCCCCCAGCCCGATCAGCAGCGGAATCGGCAGATCGGAGCGCGCGCGCAGGATCACGAAGTTGAGCGCCAGCACCATCGCCACACCCAGCCCCGCAAGCGCCCCCAGAAGCGCATCGGAAGTCAGCGTCACCGCCCCCTTGCCTCCAAAGACCGCCAATGCAATGCCGAACAGCACCACGATGATCGTCACCCATGTGGCGCGGCGCGTCGGCTCTCCGATGATCAGCCGGGCGAAGATGGCGGCAAAGACCGGCACCGTCGCCACCGCCAGCAACATCACCGCCACCGGCGCATGCGCGATCCCGAGGCTGAAGAGCGTGGCGTTGAAATACTGACACACCACGATGGCAAGGCCAAAGCCGCTCCCGATCAGGGCAAGATCGCGCCCCTTGCGGCGCGATGACAGCGCCCAGAGCGCCACCATCACTGCCCCCATCAACAGGCCACGCCAGCCCACCATCTGATAGCCGCCCATGCCCGAGAGCCGCATGAAAAGCGCGTCGGGCGTCAGCATCAACGCGCCGAACGTGGCGAGCAACAGGCCGAACAGCGGGTGGCGCGTCATGCCAGAAGCCAATCCGGCAGATGTCCGATATCGGGCAGCACCGCATCGGCCAGCGACGCAAGATCAGCTTCCACGGCCGTGCCGGTCAGCACACCCACCGTCTGCATCCCGGCGGCGCGCCCCGCGATCAGGTCATGCGCGCTGTCGCCCACCATGACCACGCGATCAGGCTCCAGCCCCATGGCGCTGGCAAAGGCCAGAAGCGGTCCGGGCGTAGGCTTGGCCCCATGCCCGGAATCGAAGCCGGCGACAAAGTGGAAATGCCCCAGAACGCCCGCCGTTGTCAGATGCGCCCGCGCGCCATATTCGGTATCATTGGTCATCACTCCAAGCCGCAATCCGCGCGCTGCCAGCCCGTCCAGGAAAGGCACCAGCGGCACGGCGGGGGCAAGCGGAGCCTCGGCGGCACTGAGCATGAGATAGGTCTCGATCTCGTCTATCGCGCGCCCCGGCAACGCCTGCGCGAGACATTCGGCGACCTCGCGGTTGGTGCAGGCGATGATCGGGCTGGTGGGCCGGAACGCACGCGTCGCCAGATCGTATTGTGCCACCTCGGCGATGCGCGCCATCACCCGCGCCTCGCCACCCGCCAGATGGTGTATCACATCATGCGTCCAGCCACTCCAGGTGGCATGAAAATCGAAAAGTGTGCCGTCCTTGTCGAAGAGGACCCCGTCGGCGCGACTCATGTCCAGCTCATCCGGGCCCCGCCAGGCAGGGCGGCACGCGCCATCATCGGCGTCTCGTAGCTCAGTCCCTGACTGTCGCAGAACCCCACCACCCAGGCATCGTCCATCATCAGAAAATCGAGCACCGCACCAAGAAACTCGGGCTCGGTCGCGCGCGACCGCATATCGGCCTCGGAGGCCCCGGTTGCCCCCAGGAAGACCGGGAGGAGTTCTTCATTTCCCGCAAGCCAGCCCAGGGCCTGCAAGGCGATCGTTTCGGCGGATTCCTGCTGCATCTTCATTCCGGTTAATTTCTGGAAAGGTTTTCTTAACCTCTGCCATGGATAGTCAACCTCATGCAAAGGGCAAGTCAGAAAGGCGTTGCGCCCATGTCAGGGAAAATTCTGATCGTCGATCAATTGGCCACCAACAGGATCGTCCTGAAGGTGAAGCTTTCCGCCACCCCCTACAAGGTGCTGCAAGCCGCCACCGCGCAGGAGGCGCTCGACATCGCCGCACGGGAGCGTCCCGATCTGATTCTCTCGAACAGCACGGTTTCGGGCCTTGCCCTGCATGAGTTCGTCGCCGCGCTGCGCGGCCTTGACCATGTCCGGGGTACCCCGATCATGCTGCTTCAGGCCGCCTGCTCCCGCGAAGAGCGTCACGCCGCCTTGCAATCCGGCGCCGATGATATCCTGACCAAACCGGTATCCGAACCGCTTCTGCTCGCGCGCTTGCGCAACCTTCTGCGCCAACATCACAGCGACCATGAACTGGCTGCGCAGGCGATCGGCGGGACACAAGGCGCGGGCTTTGCCGATGCGCAGTCCGATTTCGTCACCCCGGCGCGCGTCGCGATCGTCGGCCATAGCCGTGCCGACGCCCTTGCCTTGCGCGGCCAGATGATCCGGCAGAGCGGCCATTCCTACATCGCCCTGACCCTCGATGCCCCAACCCCTCCGGACGCGACCGACATCTACGTGATTCACATCGACATGGCGCAGGCCGAGGACGGGTTGCGCTTGCTTGCCGATCTCAAGGCGGCGCAGCGCTCCCGCGCCTGCCCGGTGATCGCGCTGCTCGGGCCCGATGCCACGTCGCTCGCGGTCACCCTGCTCGATATCGGGGCCGATGACGTGCTCACCGGTCCTGTCGATCACGTCGAACTCGGCTTGCGCATCGACAACCACCTGCGCCGCAAGCGCCATCGCGAGGGCTTGCGCGCGCATCTGCTGTCGGGTTTGCAGGCGGCGATCGTCGATCCGCTGACCGGGGCCTACAATCGCCGCCACGCCCTGCCCTATCTGGATCGCCAGATCACAGAATGCCGCAAGACCGGCACCCAGTTGACCGTCATGCTGGCCGATCTCGATTTCTTCAAGGCGGTCAACGACCAGCACGGCCATGCCGTCGGCGATGCGGTCCTGTGCGAGGTAACCCAACGGCTGCGCGCCCAGTTGCGCGAGCAGGATATGCTCGCCCGGATCGGTGGCGAAGAGTTCCTGATCGTGCTGCCGGACACCCCCCGCAGCCGCTCTCTGGACATCGCTGAACGGCTTTGCGATGCCGTCCGCCAGATGTCGGTACCGCTGCCCGGAACGGGCAGAGCGATCGGCGTCACCATATCCATCGGCGTGACCGTGGCCCGGCATCGCCCGGGCCTGCCCGGCCCTGCTGTCGCGGGGCTGCTCGAAGAGGCCGATCGCGCGCTCTATCTCGCCAAGGCGCAGGGGCGAAAT
Source organism: Roseovarius sp. MBR-154 (assembly GCF_053628595.1). Classification (NCBI taxonomy): domain Bacteria; kingdom Pseudomonadati; phylum Pseudomonadota; class Alphaproteobacteria; order Rhodobacterales; family Roseobacteraceae; genus Roseovarius; species Roseovarius sp. MBR-154. The sequence goes on along the minus strand of NZ_JBRJGR010000007.1, from coordinate 97,763 downwards.
CAGGCGAGTTTCTGCGCCCGCTCGGCGGCCTGATCACGGCCCGCGCGGAACGCGCGGGGTGACTGACCCCAGGCGTCGATAAAGGCGCGGGTAAAGGCGCTGCGACTGGCAAATCCCACCTTCTGCGCCACCCGCTTGACTGGCTCGCGCCCCTCGCTCAGCATCTGTGCCGCGCGCGCCAGCCGCAACTCGCGCAGGAAGCCCATCGCCCCCTGCCCATAGGCCGCCTGAAACCGTTCGGCAAAGCGCGACCGGCTCATTCCTGCCACCTCGGCGAGGCTCTCGACGCCGTGTGGCGCGCCCGGATCATCAAGCATCGCACGCAGCGCCCGCCAGAGGCTCGGATCGGACAACCCGGCCAGCCATGTGACCGCCGGATCGCGCTCCTCCAGCCGCTGGCGCAGCATCTCGATCATGCATTGCAGCAAGAGCGCGCGGACCATCGCATGTGTGCCAACCCGCTCCGCGCTCATCTCGACCAGCAAGGCCGCCATGGCCTGCGCCGCCACCGGTGTGCCCGCCACATCGAGGCTCAGCGGCGCGCGCAGAAGGTCGATCAGCCCGTGTGTCGCCCGCAGCCCCAGCGAGATCGTCGAGCAGAGCACGATCATGTTGCCACCAGCCTCGCCGCGCGCAATGTGGGCCTCCAGGTCAAGGCCTGCGGGCTGACAGGCCGACAGCCCCACCTGCCCGCCGCCAAGATTGCACAGGCTGTGGCGCATCGCAGCCGGTACGAGAACCAGCCGTCCCGGCTCCAGCAGCAGTGGCGTGTGCCCGGGCAGCCGCAATTCCCCCCGCCCGCCCAGCACGTAATGCAGTGTCGCGCGCGGTGCCCGACCCAGCCCCAGGCTGCACGCCCCCTCCAGCGCACAGATTGCGAACGGGTCCGCGCTGATCTCCAGCTCGCTCAGGATACGGTCGTGATCGGCGTAGGTCGTCATGTCGGCAACTTGCCGGATCCCGGAACGAAAGGCACCAAAATAATCGTGGTTGCCACATATTCGGGACGCAAAGGCACGTCGATCCACCTAGCCTCGGGCTCGGACGAATTGCTGAACCCCCTAAGGAGGACACCCCCGATGTGTAACGGACATGACCACGATCCCAAATTCACCCGCCGTCAGGCCCTGACCGGCAGCGCCGCGTTGGCCGCCGCCGCGACGACACTTGCCGCCACCGGCGCGCAGGCGCAGGACAACCCCTACGCCCCCCCGGCAGAGCCTTTCCTGCCGCCGAGCGACATGCAGCTCGATCTTACCCGCGCGGCTCTCGTCGTCACCGACCCGCAGGTCGATTTCCTGTCGCCCGACGGGGTCGCCTGGGGCGCAGTCGGCGACAGTGTCAAGCGCAACAACACCGTCGACAACATCGAACGTCTCTTCAAGGCGGCCAAGGGCGCAGGCATCCCCGTCGCCGTCTCGCCGCATTACTACTACCCCACCGATCACGGCTGGAAGTTCGAGGGCGCATTGGAAAAGCTGATGCACAAGATCGGCATGTTCGATCGCAAGAGCCCGCTCAGCCTTGAGGGGTTCGAGGGCTCAGGCGCCGACTACATGCCACAATACAAACAATATATCGAGGACGGCAAGACCATCCAATGCTCGCCCCACAAGGTCTACGGCCCCGAGACCAACGATCTGGTCCTGCAGCTGCGCAAGGCCGGTGTCGATCAGGTGATCCTCGCCGGCATGTCGGCCAATCTCTGCACCGAGAGCCATATGCGCGAACTGCTCGAACAGGGGTTCGAGGTGGCGGTCGTCTCTGACGGCACGGCGGCGGCGATGCTGCCCGAGGGCGATGGCTATCTCGCGGCTCTGACCAACTTCCGCTACATGGCCAACGCCCTGTGGTCCACGGATGAGGTCGTGGCGATGCTCGGCTGAGCGCGTCACCTGGCCCCGCCCTCGGGGATGAGGGCAAGCCCGCCCGCGCGGATCACGGACCGCGCGGGCATTTTCTTTTTCGCGGAAACCGCCTACTCCTGTGACAGCATCAATCAGGCGGGGATGGCGGGACATGACACAGACGAGGATCGGCGTGATCGGCGGCTCGGGGCTTTACGAGATCGACGGCTTGCAGGACGCCACATGGCAAACGGTAGAGACCCCATGGGGCCCGCCCTCCGACGCGATCCTGACCGGCACGCTTGGCGGCGTCGCAATGGCCTTTCTGCCCCGCCATGGGCGCGGCCATGTGCACACGCCCTCCTCGGTGCCCTACCGTGCCAATATCGACGCCCTCAAACGCCTCGGCGTGACCGATGTGATCTCGGTCTCGGCCTGCGGGTCGTTCCGCGAGAACCTGACCCCGGGTGATTTCGTCATTCTGGATCAGTACATTGACCGAACCTTCGCCCGCGAGAAAAGCTTTTTCGGCCCCGGCTGCGTGGGCCATGTCAGCGTCGCAAACCCCACCTGCCCGCGCCTCTCGGACGCCTGCGAGACGGCGGCGCGCGACGCGGGCATCACGGTGCACAGGGGCGGAACATATCTCGCCATGGAAGGCCCGCAATTCTCGACCATGGCGGAATCGAAACTCTATCGCGAGGCCTTCGGCTGCGACGTGATCGGCATGACCGGCATGCCCGAGGCCAAGCTCGCCCGTGAGGCCGAACTCTGCTACGCCTCGGTCGCCATGATCACCGATTACGATAGCTGGCACCCGCATCACGGCGAGGTCGATATCTCCGACATCATCGCCACCCTCGCGGGCAATGCCGACAAGGGCCGCAACATGGTGCGCCGCCTGCCCGCTCTGCTCGGCCCCGAGCGCGTGCCCTGCCCGCATGGCTGCGACCGCGCACTCGAGTTTGCCATCCTCACCGCCCCCGACAAACGCGACCCGGTCCTCGTGGCGCGGCTTGATGCCGTGGCGGGGCGTGTTCTGGGCTGATCGCGCGCCGCTCAACTCTTCGCGCGCGGGGTGTCACAGCACTGGACGCCCGCGCGCGCAACGCCCATTAACAAGGGCATGACACGGATCATTGCCACCCTCACCGACCAGAACTGGCGCTATGGCGTGGGCCGCCGCTTCGAGGCGCTGACCGATGAGATCTTTCAGGTGATCCGCTGGGTTCTGATGGTGGGTTTCGCCAGCTACCTCGCCCGTATACGCGACAGCCTCATCCTCGACCTGACCTATTGGGGGCTCTCCGCGTTGCTCTTCGGATATATCGCCTCGCGCTTTCTGCTGCGCCCCGAGATCCCGTTTCTCGGCAATCCGACGGGGCATCTTGCACGCTTCGTACAATCGGCATTGAATTTTCTGCTCTGCGTCGTGGTCTTCGCCTTTGTCCTGTGGATCGTCACCAACCTTACAGAAGCGATTGCAACCTATCGGGGTGGTCAATGACGCGCCGGACAGGGCGTCACCGTCTTCGGCACGCTGTGAAAAACCCGGCCCAGCATCACATTCGCGTGTAATTTCTCAACACGAACATCACGCTCGACACAAGTTCCTTTATTAGTTGATTTTTCCCCATACTATCCTTATGAGCCATAGCTGAAAAATGTGATTTATGCCACAAACGGCTCGCACAACAACAAGCGCGACAATCAAAAACAGAGCGACCGTCTGCTGGATTGCGTGAAAATGTAAGAGATTATAGTTTTGGAACGGGTAAAAGTGCTGGGGACAAGTCACATGTCATATGAACACCTGGAAAAAGCAGGGTTCGACATCGAGGCGTTTCAGAAACGGCTGACGCATTACATGAATGAGGCAGGCATGAACGCTGCTCAACTGTCCCGACGCGCGGGCCTGAACGCCCGGGCCGTGACGGATATTCAACAAGGCCGCATCAAGAGCCCTCGCGTGCAAACGGTCATGGCGCTCGAAGCCGCACTGGGAGTCAATCCCGGGACACTCCTCGGATTTGCTCCGGCGACAGTATCGACGGAATTGCAAGCGCTTCTGCATGAGCTTGACGAAGCAACTCAGCAACAGCTTCTGGCGACGCTTCGATCGCTTCGCAAGACGTGAACCCATAGCATCTCATTTTCGTCGCGAAAATAAGGCGGGCTTTCTCGTCCATGATGGCGCTGAACTCCGCCATGAAATTCGCCTGTTCCATTCGTCGCGCCTCACATGTCTTGCAGCCCTCGCAGCGCATGCGCGAACCCTCAGCCGTAACGACCTATGACCCATGCCGCAGCCTCGCAAGCACCGTTCCTATGCGCCGGAGCGCGTTCTGCGGCATGCGCCATTATATGATTGTTTCACCGTCACTGCTTCGTGATTTATCACCTGCCCTCACATGGCGTCAAGAAATGCCATAAATTACCTTGGGTTGAGCAATACTTTGCTCATCCTGTTAAATTTTCATATTTCTTCTTTTAATTGCAATCTATAACCTCCAATATACACGCTATAGGTGTTTTACGAGCCAGGCCCTGAAACCCAAACTGCGGATCAAAACCATAAGGGACTTGAAATCTGTGATATATCACGTATCTTGTCTGTCAGGTCGTCATGGAGGGTCCGATGAGTTTTGAATCGTTGAAGATACCCGAGCGCTTGTCACTTTTCGAGCGACTGTCGTCTTACATCAAGCCGACACCCTCGTCCGCGCGACCGCGTTGGGACAAGCCGCAGGAGCCCGGCCTTGCGACCCGCCTGTTCCGGGAAAGCGAGCGGCGTCTGGATGCAGTGGGTCTCGACAGTCCGCAAGCCACGGCGCGCGAGATCGAGATGCGCAGTGCGTTCACGAACCAGACCGTCCTGATCCTCGCCAAGCCGTCGCGTAACATCACCAACTTGCAGGTTTGGCTCGAAACGATCTTCGGCCTCGACGTGACCGTCGTCCATGATCCTGCCTATTTCTACGAATGGTTGTTCCGTTTTGCCGGTCTCGCCGACATCGTCATGATCGACCGCGACAGCTTCACCGACCAAGGGCCCGCCTTCGGCACGTTCCTCAGCGCCGCCGGCGAAGCTTGCGATGAGTGTCCGGTGATCGTCCTGTCTGAGGATTTCGAGGTCAACGATTTCGCCCCGAGTTGGCAGGATAAGTGGGATATCACGCTCAAGACGCCGGTGGCGCAGACCACGCTCTGGCTGGCTGTCAAGACAGCCGCGGATATGGCACTCAACGGCAAGCCGCGCTGAGCGCCCCCAAGATCGGTTGGTGTCAGTCCCCAGCTTTCACCAATCGCGCAAGCAGCGCCGGAATGCGGGTTCCCCCAGACCCTGTTCCGGTGCTGCTTCCCTTATCGATGTGACGAGGCCGCCTCCTTGGCCGCGCCGGGATATGCGCCCTCGTCCGAACGCCGCGCGCTCTCCTTCAGACGTCGAGGATACTGTTGAGGTTGTTGAATATCGCGGCCCACAGGAATGCCCCGCCAACACAGAGCGTCATCCGGAACACTCCGGTCAGTGGGTCCAGACCTGACGGCGATTAGTGGCGAAATTATCACCATACCCGCCGGGGCGAATGTTGGTCTTGCGCTTGTGCGGCTCCTGAACCACGGCGTCGATGCCATGCTCCTTGGCATATTGCAGCGCAGCTTCCTTGGTGGCAAAGCGCAGCCGCACCTGCGCTTGGGTGTCCTCATTCGAGGTCCAGCCCATCAGTGGATCGACCTCGCGCCTGGTTTCCGACACAAATTCCAGCACCCAGTGCTTGGTCTTGGCCGTGCCCGACTGCATGGCGTTACGTGCGGGTTTGTAGATGCGCGCGGGCATGAGCCTCTCCGTGTTTGATCTGGTGAGGTTTATCCCAAATCGCAGGGGGTTGGACAAGAGGCGAATAGCCGCTGTCCAGAACGATAGGCGCAGGTATTAGGCTGAAGCAGACATAAGCGCATCCCGCGCGAAACGCACCGAAGGTGCCAACGACAGCTTCGTCCCCTTCACGCCGCCTCGCCATCGGTGAATTGCAGCCGCGCCAGACGCGCATAAAGCCCGTTTTCCGCCACCAGACTGTCATGCGTGCCCTGCGCCACGATGCGGCCCTGATCCATCACCACGATCCGGTCGGCCTTTTTCACCGTGGCCAGACGGTGCGCGACGATGATCGTGGTGCGGGTCCGTGCCATCGCATCGACCGCCTGCTGCACCGCACGCTCGCTCTCGGCATCGAGCGCCGATGTCGCCTCATCAAGCAGCAGCACGGCGGCGTCACGCAGGATCGCACGGGCGATGGCGATGCGCTGTTTCTGCCCGCCCGAGAGCATCACGCCGCGCTCGCCCACATAGGTGTCATAGCCCTCGGGCAGGCGCGCGATGAAGTCATGCGCATTGGCCGCGCGCGCCGCCGCCTCGATCTCGGCATCGCTCGCGTCAAGACGGCCAAAGCGGATATTCTCGCGCGCCGAGGCGGCGAAGATCACCGGGTCCTGTGGCACAAGCGCGAGATCGGCGCGAAATTCGTGCCGGGCCATGTCCCAGAGCGCCACACCGTCAAGCGTGATCCGGCCCTCATCGGGGTCATAGAAGCGCTGGATCAGCTGAATGACAGAGGTCTTACCAGCCCCCGACGGCCCCACCAGCGCCACCGTCTCGCCGGGCTTGATGGACAGGTTGAAGTCGTCAAGCGCCGGGGTTTCGGGTCGCGCGGGATAGGCAAAGCGCACGCTGTCAAACGCGATCTCGCCACGCACCGGGCGCGGCACCGCCACCGGTGCGCCGGGATCCTTGACCGGGTCATCGGCCTGCAACAACTCGACCAGCCGCTCGGTCGCCCCTGCCGCGCGCTGCAACTCGCCCCAGATTTCCGACAGCGCGGCCACGGCACCCGCCACCATCACCGAATAGATCACGAACTGCACCAGGCTGCCGGGCGTCATGTCGCCCGCCCGCACATCGCGCGCCCCGATCCACAGCACGCCGACGATGCCGGTGAACACCAGGAAAATCACGATCACGGTCATCAGCGCGCGGGTGTTCACCCGGCGGCGCGCGGCGTCATGGCTGCGCTCGGTCACATCGGCAAAGCGCGCCCGGCTCTCGCCCTCATGGGTAAAGGCCTGCACCGTCTGCACCGACAAGAGCGCCTCGGAGGCATTGCCGGAACTGTTGGCAATCCAGTCCTGGTTCTCGCGGCTGAGCACGCGCATCTTGCGGCCCAGAAAAAGGATCGGAAATATCACCAGCGGCACGATCAGCAGGACAAGCCCGGTCAGCTTGGCCGAGGTCAGCAGCATCAGGGCCATGCCGCCGATGAACAACAGCAGGTTGCGCAGCGCGATCGAGATCGACGAGCCGATGACCGAGAGGATCAGAGTGGTGTCAGTGGTGATCCGGCTCAGCACCTCGCCGGTCATCAGCCGCTCGAAGAACGCGGGACTCATGCCGATCACGCGGTCGAACACAGCCTTGCGGATATCTGCCACCACGCGCTCGCCCAGACGGGTCACCAGCAGGTAGCGTGCCCCGGTGCCAAGCGCCAGCAAAGCCGCGACAAGGAGCGCGCCTGCGAAATACTGATCGAGCAGCGCGCCATCCTCGGTGCCGAAATTGTCGACCACCCGGCGCACCGCCATCGGCAGCACCAGCGCCACCGCCGCCGTCAGTACCAGCGCCGCAATCGCCGCAGCCAGTAGCCGACGATAGGGCCGCAGGAACGGCCATAATTCGGCCAGCGCGCTCACGTGCTTCGATCTCTCGCGATCCAGATGATCAGCCCCGTTTTCGGCCTTTCGCACCATCGGTCCTCTTCTCTCGTCGTTTCGCACAGGGTCTTGGCGCGCGGGCGCGCCGGGGTCAAGGGGCTGTTCAGCCGCAGGGGGAAAGGATTGGAGCGGGCGACGGGAATCGAACCCGTATCATCAGCTTGGAAGGCTGAGGTCTTACCATTACACAACGCCCGCTCAACGGCTCCGTTGTTAGTGGAGCATGAGGCGAGGGTCAAGACGCCAAGCGGCACTCAGTAGTTCTGCGCCTTGCGGATGCGGGTCATCCGCCCCTCTTCGGTGATCGCACCGCCAAGCGTGGTCACGCCCTTGGCCTGCAAGAGGTCCAGCATGCGCACGAAGACCTCGGCCGTGGCCACCGTGTCGCCCATCGCGGTATGGCGCGCCTGCGCCGGAATGGTGATGCCGAACCGGTCGCAGAGCGCGTCGAGCGTGTGCTGACCGGTGTGATCAAACAGCCCAGCAGACATCAGCACGGTACAGAGCACCGGATTGTCGAACCGCCGCCCGATCACCTGCTCCTTGAGCCGCAAAAACGCCAGATCGAACGGCGCGTTATGCGCGACCAGCACCGCACCCTTGCAGAAATCATGAAATCGCTGCCCGGCCTCGGCGATACCCGGCGCATCCTCGACCATCGCGTCGGTGATGTGATGCACCCTTGTCGAGGCGCGCGGGATGGCGCGGCCCGGGTTGACCAATGTGTCAAAGGTCTCGCCGCGCAGGATGCGGCCGTTGACGATGCGCAGACCGGCAATCTGCACGATTTCATCCCCGCCGCGCGGCGAGAGACCCGTGGTCTCGGTGTCGAAGACAACAAAGCTGATATCCGACAGCGGCCTGTCAGAGAGATCGCCGCCGGGCGCGTCGGGCAGGTTGAAATCGTAGAATTCGGGTCGCGCATCACCGGGGGCCAAGGGCGGCGCGGCCGAGGCCAGCGGCAGCACGATGCAGTGGTCGGCAGCATGGCTTTCGGCCCAGATATCGGTCTGATGCGCGGCGAGCGCATCGCGTCCGGAATAGGCGCCGTAAGCCTGCGAGAGCGGCGCGCCCAGCCAGCCGGTCAACTGCCCGTCGGTCACCGCCTCGCCCTGCCAGCCAAGGATCAGCCGGGTCTCGGCCCCCTCGACCTCGGACGAGAGGGTCAGCGCCTCGCGCGTGCCGTCCTCGGTCAGGTGGCGCAGGATGGTGGCCAGCAGCGTGGCCACGGCAAAGCCGTCGCAGGCCAGCATCGCCTCGCTGCGGGTGACGCTGACATCGGTACCTCCATGGGCGCGCACCCCGTCGAAGACGTGGTTGACAGCCACCGGTGACATCGGCCAGCGGCGCGACTTGATCGCGGCGTGGCGGGCGCTGAAATCATCGAGGCAGGAGAACAGCCGCGCGACCTCGTCCTCGATCCCCTGCCGCATCTTGGCGCGGTCCTCGGGGGCGAGATCATCCACCGATTGCAGCACCTCCAGCAGCGCGCCGATGGTGCCCGCGGGGCGGCGCACCCCCTCCATCAGCGCGGTGAAGAGGTGATCATGGGCGGCATGTGCGCTCAGATCCTCGGTCGCGTCGCGGAAGATCAGCACATGGCCCGACAGTTCCTCATCCGACAGGATCGGGCTGACACGGCCCAAGAGGAACCGCTGCCCATCGGCCGAGGCCGCGAGAAAGGTCTCGGCGGTGACCTCACCGCGCACGCGGGCCTTTTGCATCCGCGACAGCGCATCCATCACCGGCTCAGGCCGCAGGAAGGCCGAGAGCGGGCGGTCAAGGCCGATCTCGCCCAGCAACTCCTGCGCCATCCTGTTGTAGAGCATCACGCGATTGTCGGGCGTGGCCACCACCGCGCCCTCGCCCAGATCCCGAAACAGCGCCTCGAACAGCGCCTTTTCCCGGGCAATGCGGGCGGTCTCACGCTCGACCGCGCGTTGCCTTGCGGCGCGCGCCTCTGATAGCGCGGCGTTGATCGCGTTGGCGGCGGGGGCGAGCGTGCTGAGATGCTTGGCCTGCCCCTCGTCGATCTGCAAATCGACATCGGCGCGGGCGCGGGTGGTGAGGTCCGAGGCGAGCGCCAGGATCGGCTTGGCGACGTTTTCGTCAAATAGCAGCCCGATCCAGGCCGCCAGCCCGAGCAGCCCGAGCGCCCCGATCAGCCCCGCGATCACGTAGCCATCGGGCGGCCCGCCCGCGCGGGAATAGCCGAAAACCAGCGCCCCCGCGATCAGCACCGCGCCACCCAGCCCGAGGGCGGCAAAGAAGAGCGCAAAGCGCAGCCGCAGGCCAAGCCGCTTGGTGAGACGCTCGATCATGCCCCCTCCTCCGCCAGCAATGCGTTGATCTGCGCGGTCAGATCGGCGGCGGCAAAGGGCTTGGTCATGAAGGCATCAGCCCCCACCGCCATGCCCTTGCGCCGCTCCACCTCGCCGCCGCCTGCGGTGATCATCAGCACCTTGATGCCCCGCAGCGCCGCATCCCGGCGGATCAATTGGCAAATCTCGTAGCCCGAACGCTCCGGCAGCATCACGTCGAGCACCACCAGATCGGGGCGCTCCTCGGCCAGCGCCTCGAGCGCGGCATTGCCCGACGCCACCCGGCGCAGGGCATAGCCCGCCCGCCCGATCAGATGGGTGAGCGCCAGCGCGATATTGTCCTCGTCCTCGACGAGCAGAACGGTTTTTTGCGACATAGCGGGCCTCCTCTCCCGGTCATGTCCGGCAGCATCACGTCTGGCAGAGCGCCTCGCTCAGCGGATCGTCCTCGGCCATGCTCCTCCACGTGGCCTCGGATGGATCAGCCAGCGCCGCACCACTCACATCGGCGCGCGCGCTCTCTGCGCAGTTCACAAGTTGCGGGCGTTTCGCGGGCGGCGTCCAGCGCGCAAAGAAATAGAGATCGGCCAGCAGGATACCGGGCGCGTCCGGGTTGGTCTGCACGCTCTCGCGATCCAGCGCCATGATCCGCGTGGTCTGCGGGATGACGTAGGTCCAGGGCTTCCAGAACCGCGTTTCCTCGACCGTGACCAGCACCTCCACCCCCTCGGGCAGCCCGTCGGTGGTGCGCCCGGCCCAGCTATATTCCGACCAGATCGCATAGCCCAGCATGGCCAACCCGGCCACCACCGGCGTGATCCATTTGGGCAGGCGTCCGCCGCTCAGATGCCCCGCGATGAGCGCGAGACCGGCAGCGACAGCGCCTGCGGCGAATGTGGCGATGAGTTCAAAGAACATGATTTATCCCCGTGCCCCTCTGGCCTGTCCAAGGGCCGATTGCATTGTCTTGACCACCATGAAGGCATCGCGCAGGTGATTGCGTTCCAGATCCGACAGATCGGACGGGTTCATGAAATTGTCCGGGGCCTTGCCGCCCGCGATCTGCGCCGCCTGATGGCGCAGGCGGGTCTCGGCGATGAGGTCATAGGCATCGAGCAGATCATGCGCACCGCTTTCCGAGATCACGCCGCCCGCGCGCGCGCCCTCGATCCGGTCGCGGGTGCCCGCCTCTTCCAGTGATCCGAGCAGCGCATAGATCCGCCCCAGATCGACCACCGGCACGACGCCGGAATGCTTGAGGTCGATGGTGTTCTTGTGCTCGCCCGAGCGAATCAGCGCAAAGCCCCGCAAGAGGCCCAGCGGCACCGTATGCTTGAGCGCATTCGAGATCATATGCGCCACGAAGATCGAGTTCTTCTTGGCCTGCGCCAGCACCTCGGCCTGCAGGTTCTCAAAGAGCGCCGCCTCGTCCGCGATGGCGCGCAGGTCGAACATGACCGAGGCCAGCATCTGCGCCTCGTTGTCGGGCTGCGCGATCCAGCCTGCGAAATACGCGCGCCACACCCGGCGCGGCTGCCGCCAGCGCGGGTTGGTCGCCATCATGTCGCCGGGGCAGTAGAAGAAGCCGCAGGTATCGAGCCCGTCGCTGACGAATTTGGCCAATGCCGCGAAATAGGCGTCGTGTTCCGCCGCATCGAACGCGTCGTCGAGGATCAGGCAATTGTCCTGATCGCTGACCCCGGTCTGCTCGCGCCGCCCCTGAGAGCCGCAGGCAGCCCAGAGATACGGCACCGGGGCAGGCCCCAACTGCGCCTCGGCCAGTCGCAAGAGCCGCCGGGTGATCGCATCGGTGATGTCGGTGATCCGCCGGGTGATCGAGGCCGGCTTGACCCCCGCCTTCACCAGTTGCGCCAGAAGGCCCGGCACCCGCTCCATCACATGGGCCATATCCTCGGGCGTGTCGGCATGGGCGATATCGGCGACCATGTGGCTCGCCGTCGCGGCCTGTTGGCGGAAAAGGTCGGTCTTGCCTATCATCCCCACCACGCGACCGCCTTGAGCAACCGGCAGGTGATTGACCTTCAACTCCGACAGCAGCATCAGCGCGTCGAGACCCAGACGGTTGGGGGCAATGGTCACCGGGTCGGGCGTCATCACCTGGCCCACCCTGATCTGCCCATCCAGCCCCTCGGCCAATACCTTGTTGGTCAGGTCATGGGCCGTGATGATGCCCGTCAACTGATCCTTCTGCATCACCACGACCGAGGAAATCACGTGGTCGCGCATCAGCCGCGCCACTTGCGTGATCGTCGCCTCCGGCCCGCAGGTGACGGGATGTTTCGCCATCAGGTCAGAGACCTGAAGCGCAGTCAGGCCGGTCGCATAGGGCCCGGTGTCGGCAGGGTCGGTGGGCCGCGCGCGGGCGAACCAGCGGGCGATGTCGTCGCATTCCTCCATCAGTACCAGGAACTCCGCACCGGGGATGAGGATCAGCCGCGCCGACTCTGACGCGCGGGCGCTCAGCTGCGCGGTGCCGTCGCGAAGCAAGCCGCGCTCGCCCATGATGTCACCGGGTCCCCGGTGCGACACCAGATCCTGCGCGCCGGTGCGGATGTCGAACGCCCCCGACACGATCAGATAAAGCCCCTTGAGCGGCGCGCCCTTGTCAAAGAGCGTCTCACCCCGCGCCACCTCCACCGCCGTCAGACCGGGGGCCAGCCGCGCGCGCATCGCATCCGTCAGCGCATCAAAGGGCGGCTGCGCACAGAGCGTGTCAATGAGGGCGGGGTCGGTCTCGGGCATCGCCGGGCCTTTCTGGGGTGTTCGGGATCAATAACCTAAAAGCGCCCGGGATGGCCGCAAATATCGGCGGGGCGAAAAGACGGGGGCGGCCCGAGAGCCGCCCCTGCCCGGATCATTTAGTGACCGGCCGCCGCGGCCGCCGCGCCCTTGGGCACGCGGACGCTTTCGACCAGGTCCTCGATCTCTTGCGGGATCGGGGCCGTCATCTTGGAGATGGTGAAGGCCACCGCAAAGTTGATCATCGCACCCACAGCCCCGAAGGATGTCGATTTGATCGTGCCAAGCAGCGGATCAGCATCGGTAAAGCTGTTGGTGTCTGGAATAAAGAACCACCCTTTGTGCAGGAAGATGTAGATCAGCGTCACGATCAGACCGGCCAACATCCCTGCCACGGCACCCTTGTTGTTCACCTTCGTAAAGATGCCCATCATCAGCGCCGGGAAGATCGAGGCAGCCGCCAGACCAAAGGCCAATGCGACCGTCTGCGCCGCGAATCCCGGAGGGTTGAGGCCCAGATAGGTCGCCACCGCAATCGCCACAGCCATGGCCACTCGCGCCGCCATCAACTCGCCTTTTTCCGAGATATTCGGGTTGAGTTGACCCTTGATCAGGTCGTGGCTCACCGCCGACGAAATCGCAAGAAGCAGACCCGCAGCCGTCGAAAGCGCCGCAGCGAGCCCCCCTGCCGCAACCAGTGCGATCACCCAACCCGGCAGGTTGGCGATCTCGGGGTTGGCAAGAACGAGGATGTCACGGTTGAAGTTGGTCAGCTCATTGCCTTCCCACCCGTTCGCAGCCGCTTTTTCCTGCATGGCAGCATTGGCGTCGTTGTAGTATTGGATCCGTCCGTCGCCGTTCTTGTCTTCCCAGCCCAGAAGACCGGTTTTCTGCCAGGTGGCCATCCAGTCATACTTGGGGTCGGTCTCGATATCCTCGACGGAAACCGCCTGCGCATCGGTGCCGTTGGGCCACATCAGTTCGGTGATGTTGAGACGCGCCATTGCACCCACAGCCGGAGCCGTCAGGTAAAGCAGGGCAATAAAGACAAGCGCCCAACCCGCCGACCAACGCGCGTCAGCCACGCGAGGAACGGTGAAGAAGCGCATGATCACATGCGGAAGGCCAGCCGTGCCGATCATCAGCGACAGCGTGAAGAGCACCATGTTGAATGTATCGCCATGATGGGCGGTATATTCGTTGAAGCCCAGTTCGCGCACGATCTGGTCAAGCTTGGCCAACAGCGGCTCGCCAGAGGCGACGTGATCGCCAAACAGACCCAGCGGCGGGATCGGATTGCCAGTGAGTTGCAGCGAAATGAAGATGGCGGGGATCGTATACGCCATGATCAACACGACATACTGTGCGACCTGCGTATAGGTCACGCCCTTCATGCCGCCAAAGACTGCATAGGCGAAAACCACACAAGCACCGATCAACAGACCGCTGGTGTTGGAGATTTCAAGAAACCGGCCAAAGGCCACGCCGACGCCGGTCATCTGACCGATCACATAAGTGGTCGACGCCACGATCAGACAGACCACAGCGACCATACGTGCCGTCGGGCTGTAAAACCGGTCACCGATGAATTCCGACACGGTGTATTTGCCAAATTTGCGCAGATAGGGTGCAAGCAGCAGCGCCAAGAGCACGTAGCCGCCAGTCCAGCCCATCAGGAAGGTGGAGTTGTCATAGCCGGTAAAGGCAATGAGGCCCGCCATCGAGATGAAAGACGCGGCAGACATCCAGTCGGCCGCAGTGGCCATGCCGTTGGTCACGGGGTGAACCCCCCGGCCAGCCGCATAGAATTCAGAGGTCGATCCGGCGCGTGCCCAGATCGCGATGCCGATATAGAGCGCGAAGGATGCGCCCACGAACAGCAGGTTGAGTGTAAACTGATCCATTGTCCCCGGCTCCCTTATTCTTCACCGACGCCGTGTTCGGCATCGAGTTTGTTCATCCGCCAGGCGTAGAAGAAGATCAGCGCCAGAAAGACCAGGATCGAGCCTTGCTGTGCGAACCAGAACCCAAGGTCGGTGCCGCCCACGGCGATCCCCGACAACATGGGGCGCAACAGAATGCCGAACCCGAACGAGACCAGAGCCCAGATCACCAGGCTCCAGAGAATGATGCGCACATTGGTTTTCCAATATGCCTTTGCGGCTTCCTTATCGGACAAAGCGTGTCCTCCCTTTTGTCAAAGGTTTCCTCCTGACCGGGCCGGGACCATCCCGGCGCGGGCCTTCCCTTACGCGGTCGCCTGTCTGACGATCGTGTTCAGCTCTTGCGCCACGGTGCCGATCTCGGCCATGGCATCGACGCGGACGAGCACGCCCCGCGCGTCGTAATAGTCGATCAGCGGCGCGGTCTGCGCGTGATAGGCGCGCAGGCGGCTCTCCACCGTTTCGGCATTGTCATCGGCGCGGCGGGTCATCTCCGTGCCGCCACACTTGTCGCAGGTGCCGGGGGTGGTGGGGGCCTTGAACGTGTCGTGATAGCCCTCACCGCAGCCCGCGCAGGTGAACCGCCCGGAAATCCGCGTCACCATCGCGGCGTCGTCCACTTCGAGGCTGATCGCCGCCCGGATGCCCGCGCCCAGATCGGCCATCAGCCCATCCAGCGCCTCGGCCTGCACCGTGGTGCGCGGAAAGCCGTCGAGAATGACACCCTGCGCGCAATCCGGCTCCGCCAGCCGGTCACGCAGGATCGCGATGACGATCTCGTCGGACACCAGATCGCCCGCCTCCATCACCGCCTTGGCCTGTTGGCCCGCCTCGGTGCCCGCCGTGACGGCGGCGCGCAGCAGGTCTCCGGTCGAGAGTTGCACCAGCCCGAATGCGTCTTCCAGCATCCGCGCCTGCGTGCCCTTGCCCGCACCCGGCGGCCCGAGCAGGACCAGATTGGCGGCGGTTTGTGCTGACTTGGTTCCGTCCATTGTCACAGCCCCCTCATGCCCCGGCGCGGTTGGTGATGAGATCATCCACCACCGAGGGATCGGCCAGCGTCGAGGTGTCGCCAAGGCTGTCAAAGTCATTCTCGGCGATCTTGCGCAGGATGCGGCGCATGATCTTACCCGAGCGGGTCTTGGGCAGGCCCGGCGCCCATTGGATGACATCCGGCTTGGCGATCGGGCCGATTTCCTGACGGACCCAGTTGGCAAGCTGCGTGCGCAACTCGTCCGTGGCCTCGACCCCGTCCATCAGGGTGACATAGCAATAGATGCCCTGCCCCTTGATATCATGCGGATAGCCCACAACCGCGGCCTCGCTGACGGTCGCATGCGCGACCAGCGCGCTTTCGACTTCCGCCGTGCCCATCCGGTGCCCCGAGACGTTGATCACGTCATCGACACGACCGGTAATCCAGTAATCGCCATCCGCATCGCGGCGGCAGCCGTCGCCGGAGAAATAGTAGCCCTTGAACATCTCGAAATAGGTCGAGACAAAGCGCGAATGGTCGCCCCAGATCGTGCGCATCTGGCCCGGCCAGCTGTCCTTGATCGCAAGCACGCCCTCGGTCGCCCCGTCCAGCTCATTGCCCTGATCGTCGAGCACCACGGGCTCGACACCAAAGAACGGCTTGGTCGCGGAGCCGGGCTTGGGGTTGGGCGTCACACCGGGCAGCGGGGTGATCAGGATGCCACCCGTTTCGGTCTGCCACCACGTGTCCACGATGGGGCAGCGGCCCTTGCCGACATTCTCGTTATACCAGTTCCAGGCCTCGGGGTTGATCGGCTCGCCCACCGAACCGAGCAGGCGCAGGCTCGACAGGTCCGATCCTTCGACGGGCCCTGTGCCCTTGCCCATCAACGCACGGATGGCGGTTGGGGCGGTGTAGAACTGCGTGACCTTGTGGCGCTCGCAGACCTGCCAGAACCGGCCCGCATCGGGGTAGGTCGGCACGCCCTCGAACATCACGGTTGTGGCCCCGTTGGCCAGCGGCCCATAGACGATATAGCTGTGCCCGGTGACCCAGCCCACATCGGCGGTGCACCAGTAGATATCGCCCTCGTGATAATCGAAAATGTATTCATGCGTCATCGACGCATAGGTCAGATAGCCGCCGGTGGTATGCACAACACCCTTGGGCATGCCGGTGGAGCCGGAGGTGTAGAGGATAAACAGCGGGTCTTCGGCGCTCATTTCCTCAGGGGCGCAGTCTGCACTGACCTTATCAGCCTCTTCATGCCACCAGAAATCCAGACCCTGCCGCCACGCCACCTGATCGCCGGTGCGCTGCACCACAAGGCATTTCACATCATCGGTGTCATGCAGCAGCGCCTGATTGACGTTGTCTTTGAGCTTGGTCTTGCGCCCGCCGCGCGGGGCGTGATCGGCGGTGATGACAACCTTGGCGTCACAGCCATTGATCCGCGCGCCCAGCGCGTCCGGCGAAAAGCCAGCGAAAACGATGGAGTGAATGGCGCCGATCCGGGCACAGGCCAGCATCGCATAGGCCGCCTCGGGGATCATCGGCAGGTAGATCACCACGCGGTCGCCCTTCTCGACACCCAGAGACTTGAGGACGTTGGCCATCTTGCCGACCTGCGCGTGCAACTCGCGGTAAGAGATATGCAGCGCCTCATCGGTGGGCTCGTCCGGTTCCCAGATGATCGCGGTCTGATCGCCGCGTGTCGCCAGATGCCGGTCAACGCAATTGGCCGCGACATTCAGCGTGCCATCCTCGAACCACTTGATCGACACGTTGGCATAGTCGAACGAGGCATTCTTCACCTTGGTGTAGGGCTTGATCCAATCGAGCCGCTTGCCGTGCTCGCCCCAGAACTCTTGCGGATCCTGAATTGACTGCGTGTACATGCGGTCATAGGCTTCGGCGTCGATGTGATATCCACGCGCGTTCGCACCTGCAGCATTAATGACATCATCCATGGCTTTAAGTCCTCCATCCCTGACACCAGATGACAGCCGGTCATGCGGTGTTGTGCTCCATGGGATACTATACCGAGGAATACGTAAAAAATTAACACTTTCGCCATAAACATGACGATTTATGTGAAAATCTCTAACTTTCTCCACAAGATTTTTGTAAATTCTTTTACTGAGTGGCTTTCGTTGAGCTTTTGCGCGCCCGGCGCTGCAATTCCTGCGGGTGGCACATGTCGCAGTGCCGCATTCCGGTCATAGAACGCCGCCACCCGCGTGGCTGCGGCACTCGGCCGCACGGCATTGAAATGACGTGGCGTCATATCCGCTCCCGACGATTCGCGTCGCCGGGCATCGGCCAGAGGAAGGGGCTTGCACCCGTCGCGAGACACGCCATCTTTGGCACAAAGGAGACCCGCGATGCCATATGCCCATTCCGACAGCTCCGAAGCGGTCCTCGCCCACCCCGCGCCGGATGTGAAAACCCGCGAAAAGCTCGAAGGCGGCAAACGCTTCGTTCTTGCGACCACGTTCGAACCTGCGGGCGATCAGCCCACCGCCATCGCGGAACTGAGCGAGGGCGTGCGCACGGGTGAGCGCGATCAGGTGCTCTTGGGCGCGACCGGCACCGGCAAGACCTTCACCATGGCCAAGATCATCGAGGAGACGCAGCGCCCCGCCATCATCCTTGCGCCCAACAAGACGCTGGCCGCGCAACTTTACGGCGAGTTCAAGCATTTCTTTCCCGAAAACGCGGTCGAATACTTCGTCAGCTACTACGACTATTACCAGCCCGAAGCCTATGTCGCCCGCTCCGACACCTATATCGAGAAGGAATCCCAGATCAACGAACAGATCGACCGGATGCGCCACTCTGCCACCCGCGCGCTTCTGGAACGCGACGACGTGATCATCGTGGCCTCGGTCAGTTGCATCTACGGCATCGGTTCGGTCGAGACCTATGGCGCGATGACGCAAGACCTGAAAACCGGCGAAAGCTATGATCAGCGCAAGATCATGGCCGATCTGGTGGCGCAGCAATACAAGCGCAACGATCAGGCCTTCCAGCGCGGCAGCTTTCGGGTGCGCGGAGACAGCCTCGAAATCTTTCCCGCCCACCTCGAGGACCGCGCCTGGCGGCTCAGCTTCTTCGGCGAGGAGTTGGAGAGCATCACCGAATTCGATCCGCTGACCGGCGAAAAGACCGACACTTTTGACCAGATCCGGGTCTACGCCAACAGCCACTACGTGACGCCCAAGCCGACGATGCAGCAGGCGATCATCGGGATAAAGAAGGAGCTGCGCCAGCGGCTCGACCAGCTTGTCGGCGAGGGCAAACTCCTGGAGGCGCAGCGGCTGGAGCAGCGCACGCAGTTCGATCTGGAGATGCTCGAGGCGACCGGCGTCTGCAACGGCATCGAGAACTATTCACGCTACCTTACCGGCCGCGCCCCCGGAGAGCCGCCCCCCACGCTCTTTGAATTCATCCCCGACAACGCCATCGTCTTCGCGGATGAATCCCACGTCTCGGTGCCTCAGATCGGCGGCATGTACAAGGGCGACTACCGGCGCAAGTTCACTTTGGCCGAGCACGGCTTTCGCCTGCCCTCCTGCATGGACAACCGCCCCCTCAAGTTCGAGGAATGGGACGCGATGCGCCCGCAATCGGTCTTCGTCTCCGCCACCCCCGCCAAATGGGAAATCGAGCAGACCGGCGGCGTCTTCACCGAACAGGTGATCCGCCCCACCGGGCTGCTCGATCCGCAGGTCGAAATCCGCCCCGTCGAGACCCAGGTCGACGACCTCCTCGACGAGGTGCGCCGGGTCTCCGAGGCGGGCTATCGCACGCTCTGCACGACGCTGACCAAACGCATGGCCGAGGACCTGACCGAATACCTGCACGAACAGGGCATCCGCGTGCGCTACATGCATTCCGACATCGACACGATCGAGCGGATCGAGATCCTGCGCGACCTGCGCCTTGGCGCCTTCGACGTGCTCATCGGCATCAACCTTCTGCGCGAGGGGCTGGATATCCCCGAATGTGGTCTCGTGGCCATACTGGACGCCGACAAGGAAGGGTTCCTGCGCTCCGAAACCTCACTCATCCAGACCATCGGCCGCGCCGCGCGCAACGCCGAGGGGCGCGTCATCATGTATGCCGACCGCATCACCGGCTCGATGCAGCGAGCGATGGACGAGACCGACCGCCGCCGCGCCAAGCAGATCGCCTATAACGAGGAACACGGCATCACCCCCGCCACGATCCGCAAGAATGTCGATGACATCCTGCAGGGTCTCTACAAGGGCGACGTGGACATGAACCGCGTGACCGCGAAGGTCGACAAACCTCTGGCCGGGGCAAACCTGCAAGCGGTGCTGGAAGGGCTGCGCACCGACATGCGCAAGGCCGCCGAGAACCTCGAATTCGAAGAGGCCGCCCGCCTGCGCGACGAGGTCAAGCGGCTGGAAGCGGTGGATCTGGCGGTGGCCGACGATCCTCTGGCCCGGCAGCAGGCGGTGGAAAAGGCAAGCGACGCCGCCGTCGGCTCGCGCGGTCGCTCCACGGCGGGGCGTCCGGGACAAAGGGGCGGGAACGTGAAGCGGCGGAAAAAGGGCGCATGATTGCGCTAAAAGACCCCGTCATCGCCCGGCTTGACCGGGCAATCTCTCTCAGGGATGCTCCGGTCAGGCCGGAGCATGACACCCGTTAAATCGAAATGATCGCACCCGCCCTCTGGCGACCCAGCACCTCATTTGCTATTGTTCAGGTATGGATACCCGGCTTCGACCCCTGATGGAACGCGCCGACGCCCACCTTGACGCCGCATCGCGCCACGCTGGCCGAGATCGTGGATGGCTTCATCGCCCCCATGCAGGTGCGCCAGACTTCACCGAAGACGAACGTGCCCACTTGCGCGCGATTGATGCAGAGCCGTTCACGCGCGTCGACAGCGAGACCGTGGCTGCCCTCTCCGCGCGGCGTGGTTGATCCGCTCCGGTCGGTCCGCGCTCTGGCCAGCCAGACAGCCCAAGACGACCATCTCCGCCCCCTCAACCCCACCGCCGCGAATGCTGTGCTGTCAGAGGTCGAACGTAACCGCGCCACTGACACCGCCTGCCTGACGCTTGCCTCTGCCGTCGCGTAGTAGAAACTGCGGAATGCGGTCTTCCAGTCGCTCATGTCGACCCCCTTTCAAAGCTCACGGTCAGGCGCCGATCCTGTCCAGCCAGGCCTGTCCCAGCCGTGCGGTGGTCTCGGCAAAGCCCGGCGCGAGCGCCTGCGGCTCGGGGGCCTCGATATGACTGCCGATCCAGGCCAGAAGGGCCATGCGGCGCAGCATCACGAAGGTATCGATCTCGGCCTCCTCCTCGGGGCTCATCGCGCGCACGGAACGATAGCCGCGCACCCAGGCGGCCTTGAGCTCCGGTATACGCGGATCGTCCTCGATGAAGCTGATCGCGGCGGCAAAATCGTAGAGAAACCATCCCCAGCCGCAATCGTCGAAATCAATCAGCCGGGTGCCCTTCGCATCCACCAACAGGTTCGCGAGCCGCATGTCGGCATGGATGAGATTGAAACGTTCGGGGGCCTTGCCAAAGGCACGCAGACGCCTGCGCGTCTTGTCTTCCACCTTCTCCAGGACCGCGGCGACCTCCCGGGTAACGTCCGGCGCGTCGCGCCAGTCGCCCCAAGTGGGATCGGGACCAAAGACCGCCGTCTCGTCCCAGGTCAGGCGGCGGAAGTCATCTGGCTTTCGCCAACTCAGCACGTGGTCGTGACAGCGCGCGGCGATCTGGCCGAGTTCCTCGAACCCGCCGGTCATATCACCGCTCTCGTCCGGGGCATCGCCCTCTACGAAGTGGAACAGCACCATGAAACGTGGCTCTGCCAACCCGTCGATGCGACCTACCTGAATTGGATCGCCATCGCATCCGACATGGACACCGGGCGTGGTCACCACACCCTTGGCATCCAGCGCCTCAAGCCAGGCCAATTCGCACTCGATGGCTCGGCGGGTATGGTAATTTTCGCGGTGGATGCGCAGCACTGCGCTGAACCCACCCGATGCCTCCACAAGATAGGTGGCGTTCTCCGACACGTTGATGAACCGCGCCCGCGCACCCTCGGGCAGGTCCCAGAGAGCGAGCGATTGCTGTGCCAGCCTGCCCAGATGGACCAGCAAGTCCTCCAGCGGCATGTCTGTTCCCGACATATTATCCCTCCTGCGGCGGTCAGATTTCCTCGAGCGCTTCGTGCGGCTGCGGCAGGATCTGGCCGCCATCCACGACAATCTGCTGACCGGTGATGTATCCGGCCTCGTCGGAGGCGAAGAACAGCGCGGCATTGCCGATATCCTCGACCGCGCCGAGCCGCTTGAGCGGAATCGAGGCGGCCATGATATCAAGGTAATCCTGCCCGAGATCCTGCAGCCCCTCGGTATAAATATTTTCCGGCATCACTGCGTTGATCGTCTTATTGTAGCGTGAAAGCTCCATCGCGGCAGTCTTGAGAAAGCCGAGTTGCCCGGCATTTGGGGAGCCGTAATGCGTCCAGCCCGGGAAGCCGGTAATCGGCCCGGTGATTGACGAGGTAACCACCACGCGTCCCTTGCCCGCCTTTTCGAAATGCGGAATCGAAGCCTTCACGCAGAGAAAGGTCGAGCGCGGGTTGGTCGCCATGGCCCGGTCCCATTCCGCCGGATCCATATCAACCATCTTGGTCTGCGGAAATGCCCCCGCATTGGCGCATATTACATCCAAACCACCCTGCACGGCGGCCGTACTATCCACCATCGCCTTGACCGACTCCCAGTCCGAGACGTCACAGATCTCATAGCGCACCTCGCCGTCGATCTCGTTGGCCGCGGTCTTGAGGTCGGCCTCATTGCGTGCTGCGATCGTAACCCTTGCGCCCTGGCGGGCAAAGACGGTGGTGATGCCACGGCCGATGCCTTTCGATCCGCCGGTCACAATGACGCTCTTTCCCTTGAGTGATGTAAGCATGGTCTGACCTTGACCTGCCACTGAGCTTTCGTCCAGCCGGAACCGGAGCCCGTTGGGTTGATACGCCGATGCCGGTGTCATCATCCTGAGGGGACGCGGAGATGAGATCGACCGGGTCCTCGGGCTCGAGCTCGGGGCCGACGACTACATCGCAAAACCGTTTGAGATCAGAGATCTGAGGGCGAAGGCCGTCCTGCGGCGTGTTCCGACCGCGCGACAGCCGGTTCAGGATGTGTCCGCACCCAAGAGCACTGGCGGTCAAGTATTGCACGGGTTGACGATTTCAAGTGAATCCCGGATTGTTCGGGATAGCTCGGGTCATGACATCGAACTGACGACCCTTGAACTCGACGTGCTGTGTGTCCTCGCCGCACGTCCCAATCGCCTATTATCCAGTGATCAGATGATGGATAATGTCAGAGGGGTCCGACTGGGCCGCATATGATCGCTCGGCCGACGGATTGATCAGCCGGTTGCGGCCAAAACTGTTCACGGATGGCAGCGGCACGAATAAGATCAAGACCATCCGTGGCGTCGGTTATGTGCTTGCGGACGAGAAATAAAGTTTCAGGGTAGCGCGTTGGCGCGGACAAAAAATCGCAATCAGGATTGACCGAGTACCTTGGCCTGCGCGATTGACCCACAACTCTCTAAATGGAGGACGCCATGACAAAAGCCCCTGTGATGTCTCGCTCGGCGCTTGGTGCTTACGACCATCTCTCGCACCCGGTCTGGCTGTTCTCGAGCGAGAGCCTCCGGATCGTATTCGCGAATGACGCCGCGCAGGACTGGTTGGGCCATGATACCCGAGAATTGCAATCCATGACCATCGCGGACCTGCGGCCTGACGCTGAACGGCGCCGTATTACCGATCAGGTTCGTCAGTTCGAGGGGCTCGCAAGCGATGCGGGAACCTGGACCATCATCGGAAAATCGGGAACTCGATTCTCCGCGTCGTTCAGCTGGAGAAAGGTCACGCTGGACGGGGAAGAGGTAATCGTGGCGAGCATTCGTGACGTCACGCAGGTCAAGCACGCCGAAACCTGGGCGAAAGCCCTGAGCATAGAAAACAGGGAGCTTGACCGAAAAGCGCGCTTGTCAGCCGAACATCTGGCGCGGCTCTTCGATGGGTTGCCGGGAAAGATGCTCGTTCTGACGCCCGGCGACTACAGGATTGTCGCGGCCACGGACGAATACGCGAACGCCGTGATGCTGAGCCGCGAGACACTTCTTGACCAGCGTTTGCTCGATCTCTTCCCGGATGATCCCTCCGAGCCCGAGGCAGATGGCATGCGCAACCTTCTTGCGTCTCTGCAGCGTGTCGAATCTCTGGCCGTGACCGATATAATGAACTTGCAGAGTTATCCTTTACGCCTGCCGGACGGCACCTACCAGGAGCGTTTCTGGCTGCCGCGCAACAAACCCGTGCTCGATGCGGACGGGCATATCATCCATATCATCCACCGAGTTGAAGACGTGACCGACGTTCTGAACGGGGCGGACCTGGAGCCTGAAAACGCGCCTGGCACATACAAAATCGACATCCAGAAACTGGCAGAGAGCCGCACCGTACTGCACGCCCTTCAGGAACGCGAAACTCGCCTGAAAACCGCCGAAAGACTGCTCGACCTCGGGTCTTGGGAATATGATGTCCAGAGCGGCGCGCTCAATTGGTCGGCGCGGGTGTTCGACATTTACGGGGTGCCGCACGAGCAGGGTGCGCCGGATTTCGACAGCTACGTGGCTCTTGTCCACCCGGACGACCGCGAGCAGATGGTGGAACACCATACCCGGTTCTTTGAGGGCAATGCGCCGGATTTCGAGTTTCAGCACCGGATCATCAGGCAGGACGGTCGGATCACGCATGTGCGCGGAGTGGGCATGCGGCATACGGCGGACGGTCGGGAGATTGTCATCGGCTTCGTGCAGGACATTACTTCGATCAAACAGGCCGAAGAGGAACTGTTGCGCCAGGCCCGGCGGCGCAGGCTCGCGGGGCGCTTGGTCCGTCTTGGCAGTTGGCGTGTCGGTATCGGGGATACCCACGTCATGTGGTGCGAGGAAACCGCAGCCATTCACGAAGAGCCCGATGGCACATCACCGACGCTTGAGGACGGGATAAACTACTACATCCCTGAACACCGGGAGCGCATCCGCACACGCTTTGACGCCTGTGTAAGTGAGGGCGAGCCGTTTGACGAGATCGTGCAGATTGTGACCGCCAAGGGGCGGCGGGTCTGGGTGCGCACCCTCGGCGAGCCGATCCGAGATGACACAGGACAGATCGTCGGTGTCGAGGGCGCATTCCAGGATATCACCGACCTGATCGCCGCCCGCGACAAGGCCGCGCAACTCTCCGCACGGCTGCGCCGGACGCTCGAAGGCATGAGCGACGCCTTTTTTCTGCTGGATGACGACTGGAACTTTGCGTTCGTCAATTCCCAGGCCGAATCCTTGCTGCAACGCACAAAGGAGGACCTGGTTGGCAGGAACATCTGGGACGTGTTTCCCGAGGCGGTCGGCACCATATTTCAGCACGAGTATGAACGTGCCGTGTCCGAGGGCCGCCCCGTCCAGTTCAGAGAGTCGTTTCCTCCGCTCGACGCGTGGTTCGAGGTCAGCGCCGATCCCACACCGGCGGGGCTGGCCGTTTATTTCGAGGATATAACCCGGCAACGCGCCCGCGACATGCAACTGCGCCTGCTCGAATCGGCAGTGTCCCGGCAGAACGACATCCTGGTGATCACCGAGGCCGCGCCAATTGACGCGCCCGGCGGCCCCAGGATCGTCTATGTCAACGATGCCTTCGAAAGGCGCACCGGATATTCGCGCGAAGAGGTGATCGGGCAGACCCCGCGTATCCTGCAAGGCCCGAAAACCCAACGTGACGAGTTGGACCGTATCCGCGCGGCCCTGGAGCAGTGGCAGCCGGTGCGATCCGAACTCATCAACCACACCAAGTCGGGAGAAGACTTCTGGATTGAACTGGATATCGTGCCGATTGCCGATGAAACAGGCAGGTTTACGCATTGGGTGGCCATCGAGCGGGACATCACCGCCCGCAAGGAGGCTGAGGAGGCACTGCAAGCCAACGAGGAACGGTTCCGTCTTGTGACCAAGGCTGCGGGCACCGCCATCTGGGACTGGGATGTGCAAAGCAAACAGCAGTGGTGGAGCGAGGGCCTGCACGATATTTTCGGACATGTCGCAGACCCGTCTGGCGCGGTGCCGACAATATGGCGCCAACACCTGCATCCCGATGACACGGCGCGGGTCGACGCGGCCTTCCAACGCCTGATCTCGGGTCAGGACACTCTCATGCGCGAACAATATCGCTTCCGGCGCGCCGACGGAAGCTGGGCCTTCGTCGAGGACAAGGCCTTTGCCTTGCATGACGACAAGGGCGACGTTCTGCGTGTTCTCGGCTCGATGACCGATGTGACCGAGCAACGGCTGCTCGAAGACCGGCTGCGCCAGGCCCAGAAGATGGAGACCGTCGGCCAACTGACGGGCGGCGTGGCGCATGATTTCAATAATTTGCTGACGATCATCCTCGGGAATGCGGAACTGCTGGAAGAGGATCTCGAAGATCAGCCGGATTTACGCAACATGGCCAGGGTGACCGCCGACGCCGCCGAACGGGGGTCTGACCTGACGCAGCGGTTGCTGGCCTTCTCGCGAAAGCAGGTGCTGGAACCCAAGATCATTGATGTCGCGCAGCTGATCCAGGGTATGGATGGCCTGTTGCGCCGCACGCTGCGCGCAGATATCGACATAAAAATATTCCGCGCTGGCGGGTTGTGGAAAATCGAGGCTGATGCAGCCCAAGTCGAATCGGCGGTTCTCAATCTCTGTGTGAACGCACGCGACGCGATGCCGGGCGGCGGCTACCTGACCATCGAAGTGGCCAATGCCATGCTTGATGACGATTACGTGGCACTGGAGCCGGATGTCAGGCCGGGCCAATATGTCGTTATCACCGTCACCGATACAGGCCACGGAATTCCTTCTGATATCGGGGACCGCGTGTTCGAGCCGTTCTTCACCACCAAGGACACCGGCAAAGGCTCGGGGCTGGGGCTCAGCATGGTCTTCGGCTTTGTCAAGCAATCCGGCGGGCATATCCGAATTTACTCGGAACTGCACAAGGGCACCGCGGTCAAGATGTATTTCCCGCGCTCGAAATCAGAACCGGAACGCATCGTGACCGAACAGACACGGCGCAGGATCACCGGCGGCAACGAGACGATCCTGGTCGTCGAAGACGATGCCGCCGTGCGCAAATTTGTAACCACGCAACTCGGCAGCCTGGGCTATCACGTTCTGGAAGCAGCAAGCGGGGCCGAGGCCATGGACGTCCTGACACGCACGCCTGTCGACCTGTTGTTCACCGACGTCGTGATGCCCGGCACCATGGGGGGCCGCGAACTCGCATCGGCGGCGCGCGAGGTCTACCCGGAGCTCAGGATTCTTTTCACATCCGGCTATACCGAGAACTCGATTGTCCACCATGGCAGGCTGGATCAGGGTGTCAGGCTTCTGAGCAAGCCCTACCGCCGGGAGTTGCTGGCCAAGAAAATTCGTGAGGCTCTGGATGACGCCGGGTCCAAGGCTCCCGACGCTGACTGAGTTCCAACGGCGATTAACGCAGGGCCGCCGACCCGCTGCCGACCGCGTGGAAGGCTCTTGTTTCCTGCTCCGATATTGACCGGCACAAATCAACCGAAGCCGCCTGCGTCAGGCCGAAGGGATCGGATACTCCGGCATGCGCATAGCGCATCAGGATCGCGGAATGCGTGGCAGTCGGCGCGATGCCATGCCTTTGCCATTTGGCAAACAGTCAAAGCGTCCCAGCTTGGATACTTACAGCAGCCTCTGCAAAGCCAACACGGTCCTTTCATGGCGGATGTTCGGCGATACGGATCAGGACAGCGCCCCATCCGGCGATCGGTTTCAAACCCTAGTCCAACGACCCAAGGCCGATATGCCGCGTGGTCTCGATCTTTGGAGATTTACCGCAGGTAAGCACGGCCATAAGCTGGACTCTTGTGAACGGCTTGGTCAACACGACATAACGGATGTCGGGCGAAAGACGCTCGACCTCGTCTTGCTCTTGTCGGTTGCACAGGAAGACGGTGAACAGTCTCGAAAAAACGCACCGATGCGTCTCGACAAACGCCGCGACATCGCCAGCCTCTCCAAGGGTGGCCACTTCGAGGATAAGTGTCGACCAGCTGTGCGGCGTGTCGCCGATCATGGCAATCAGGGGGTCGGCCTCCGGAGAGAAGTCAACCTCGAACGCCTCCCGGGAGATCCAGTCGCGGAACTTCCGGCCATTGCGATCATCAGACGCCGAGATTGCCACCCTCGGACGGCGGCTGACAGCCTCACCACCGTTGCCGCGAGAGGGCCAGACCGGGCTGCACACCCCGGCCACCCTTTGGTCGTTCTGATCAAACGGGATGACACACGGCGCTTTCAGTCCACGGCGCGCTGTCATGATTGATCCGCTTGTGCGACCGCGCTGGTCTCATCTGACCTTACCATTCGCAGCGGAGCGGGTCCGGGTCTGCGCCCCTGCACGTCCCCCTGAACCACACGCAGGTAAGGCAACAGATAGTGAGAGTCGGTGCCAAAGTCGCGCAAAACGTCGCGCTCGCTCCTGTTGTCTGGTATGATGACGGGGTCGAATTCCTGCCAGTCTGCGGGCGTCGCTGCCCCGGTTCGGTCGCGGAGTTGCAGCGCCTCGACCACGCGCAGGGTTTCTTCGATACTGCGCCCTATGAAGATCGGGTATTCGAAAATCATCCGGATGCGCATCCGTGGGTCGAGTATGAAGGACTTTCGAATGGGCCAGGTCTTGTGCTCCTGATCATGGCGCATCCCGAACAGCGCGGCGAGCTGCCCGCCGGGGTCGGCGGCGGTCGGAAACCAGACATCCGTGTTGAAAAACGCCTCGATTTCTTCGTGCCAGCCGAGTTGTTCTTCAATCGTCGACCCGGTCAAGCCAAGCGCCTTGACACCAAGCGCCTTGAAGTCGTCCTCGTTTTCTGAGATCGCGCCGAGTTCCGTTGTGCAGACAGGGGTTCGTGCCGCCGGGTGGCTGAACAGAAAGGTCCAATTGCCGTCCGACCAATCCCAAAAGTTCAACTCGCCCTGTGTCGTGTTCGCGACAAAATTCGGGAATATGTCGCCAATCTGCGGAAGCCATTTCACCGAACGCCTGTATGTGCTCGGGATCCGCATGTTACTCCCGTCCGCGCCGCGAGGCGAAAAAAACTGGATGCTCACATTATGTTCCTTTTTTAGTCCAAGAATCCGATTGCTGCTCAAATCATGGATAACGTGAGTCTGAAGCTTTCATTTCAGCGCGACATGCAAGCATGTGCAAGAATGTGTACATCGTGGCGAAATGATGGCTCTGGGCCTGTAGAATGTCACTGAGAACCGATGCGGTGGATCCCCCCTCCCGACAGCATCGCACTGCGCCAAGGCGATGTGGGTCACATCACGCGGCGGAGGAAGTATCGATGACTGAAAGTCCCATTGTTGGTCTGGACTTGGCAAAGCGGGTTTTCCAAGTTCATGGTGCCACGGCGGATGGCGGCGTCGCGCTTCGGAAGAAACTGTCACGGGATGAGGCGGGAAAACTCTCGCCACGGGCGGTAGAAGGTTCGGGGTCCGACCACTCCCAACGGACCACCCAACTGCGGGACAGCGTCCGGTCGCCTGCCGTCTAAGCGCTTGAAAAATTTGGTAGCGGAGGAGGGACTTGAACCCCCGACACGCGGATTATGATTCCGCTGCTCTAACCAACTGAGCTACTCCGCCAAACCGTGGCGGTAGTTAGGATAGGCAGGCGGGGGCGTCAAGGTGGAAAATGCCCACGCTTGCCGAACTTGTGGACGTCCGGGCTTTGCCGCAGTATCGGCGCATGACAAATGCGATTGATCCCGCCCTCGACGACTTGCGCAACCTGATCGGCGCCCGCCATGTGCGGACCGGCGCCGATATGGCCCCCTGGTCGCGCGATTGGGCGGGGCAGGCCACTTGGTCGCCGCGCGCCGTGCTGCACCCCGCCGATGCGCAGGAGGTGGCGGCCATCCTGCGGCTCGCCAATCGGTGTGGCCTGCCGGTGGTGCCGGTCTCGGGCAATACCAACCTCGTCAAGGGCACGCGCGCCGACGGCGCGCTGATGCTGTCGCTGGCGCGGCTGAACGCGATCCGCGAAATCCGGCGCGAGGCGCGCATTGCGGTGGTCGAGGCCGGGGTGCTGGTCGAGACCCTGCAACAGGCCGCCCAAGCGCATGACCTGCTCTTCCCGCTCAGCTTCGGGGCGCGCGGCTCGGCCATGGTGGGGGGCGTGCTCTCGACCAATGCGGGTGGCGCGAATGTGCTGCGCTACGGCAATACCCGCGATCTGTGCCTCGGGCTGGAGGTGGTCACGCCGACGGGCGAGGTGATGAACCTGATGAGCGCGCTGCACAAGAACAACGCGGGCTATGACCTGCGCCACCTGATGATCGGCGCCGAGGGCACGCTCGGCATCATCACCGCTGCCGTGTTCAAGCTCTTCCCTCGTGTGCGCGCCCATGCCACGGCGATGGTGGCGGTACCCTCGGTCGGCGTGGCGCTGCGGCTGCTCAACCGCTTGCAGGACGACACCGGCGGCGCGGTCGAGGCGTTCGAATACATGCCGCGCAGTTTTCTGGACGCGCTCCTGCACCGCTTTCCCGAGATGCGCCCGCCCTTTGCCGAGCGCCACGCGGTCAACGTGCTGGTGGAACTCGGCGCGCGCGCGCCGCGCGACGTGACACCGGGGTCGGACGGGGACCTGCCCATCGTGGCGCAGTTGGAGGCGGTACTGGCCGCCGCCTATGAGGCGGGCGAGGTGCTGGATGCCACCGTCGCGCAGAACGCCGCGCAACGGGCCGAGATCTGGGCGCGGCGCGAGGCCTCGGCGCAGATCCTGCGGGTGCGCAGCCCGGTTGTCGAGAACGACATCGCCGTGGCCACCGACCGGATGGAGATGCTGCTCGACCGAATCGAGTTCATCAGCCGCGCGATTGATCCCGGCATCGAGAATACCGGTGTGGCGCATCTGGGCGATGGCAACCTGCATTACGTGGGCTGGCCGTCGCGCGACGATCCGGCGCTGTGTCGCGCCATTCAACAGGCGGTCGAGGCGGAGGTGATCGCGCTTGGCGGCAGCTTCTCGGCAGAGCATGGCATCGGGTTGTCGAAACGGCCCGCGATGGCGGCGCACAAGGACCCGGTGGCGCTGGCCACGATGCGCGCGATCAAGGCGGCGCTCGATCCCAACGGCATTCTCAATCCCGGCAAGGTCTTGCCCGACCCGTGATCCGCCGCAGCCCTCACTCGCGCCAGTCGAAAAACCCTTCGCCCGCCTGCGACAGCAGCTTGGCGGCCATCGCGCGGCCCAGGTCCGCACCATCCTCGATCGGCGCGCTCTGGTCGTCGCTCAGGCATTCGCTGCCATCAGGGCGCAGGATCTCGCCGCGCAGGCGCAGCGTGCCGCCCGAGAGTTCCGCAAGACCCGCAATCGGCGTCTCGCAGGAGCCGTCGAGCGCGGCGAGAAAGGCGCGCTCGGCGGCGAGGCGCTGGCCGGTTTGCGTGTCATGCAGCGCGCTCAGCATCTCGGCGGCGCGGTGGTCGTCGGCGCGCCGCTCGATGCCGATGGCGCCTTGCGCCACGGCGGGCAGCATCACCTCGGGGGCAATCGCCGCGGTCGCCACATCGGCGCGGTCCAGCCGGTTCAGCCCCGCCATGGCGAGGAAGGTGCAGGCGGCAACACCGTCGTCGAGTTTCTTCAACCGGGTCTGCACATTGCCACGAAATTCCACGACCTCCAGATGCGGATAAGCGACCAGAACCTGCGCCCGGCGGCGCAGCGACGAGGTGCCGACCTTGGCCCCCGCTGGCAGATCGGCAAGCGCGGGCGCGCGGGGCGAGACGAAGGCATCGCGCACATCCTCGCGCGGCAGGTAGGTGTCGAGCACCAGCCCACCGGGCTGCAGCACCGGCATGTCCTTCATCGAATGTACCGCGATGTCGATCTCGCCGGACAACAGCGCCTCTTCGATCTCGCGGGTGAACAGCCCCTTGCCGCCGATCTCTTTCAGCGGGCGGTCGATGATCCGGTCGCCGGTCGTCTTTATGACCGA
Organism: Roseovarius sp. MBR-154; assembly: GCF_053628595.1. Taxonomy (NCBI): domain Bacteria; kingdom Pseudomonadati; phylum Pseudomonadota; class Alphaproteobacteria; order Rhodobacterales; family Roseobacteraceae; genus Roseovarius; species Roseovarius sp. MBR-154. Next base: position 65,994 of record NZ_JBRJGR010000007.1, on the reverse strand, counting down.
GATTTCAAAGGCATCCTCAGGCAGATCAAAGGCGGCCTGAAGCCGCGCGCGGGTCTCGTGCGCCTGCGCGAGCGCCAGCGGCGAGCCGCGTGTGCCGATCTTGAACGGTTTGGTCGGGGTGGGCAGATCACGTGTCATGCCGCAGGTTTAGACGCGACAAAGGAAGGTGACAAGCGGCGTGATGCTTGACATCGGCGGCGGGGGCGGCGACGAGACTTAAAACGGAGGAATTCATGCCCGCTCAAAAGACCATTCTGCGCGCCCTTTCCGGCGAGACCCTGCCCACCCCACCCATTTGGATGATGCGTCAGGCAGGCCGCTACCTGCCGGAATATCGCGCGACGCGGGCGCAGGCCGGGGATTTCCTGTCGCTGTGCTACAACAGCGAATTGGCGACCGAGGTGACGCTGCAACCGATCCGGCGCTATGGCTTTGATGCGGCGATCCTGTTTGCCGATATCCTGCTTTTGCCACAGGCGCTTGGCGCGGATCTGTGGTTCGTCACGGGCGAAGGGCCACGCCTCTCGACGATCACCGACAGGGCCGGGTTCGACAAGCTGAAACCGGTCGAGGATATTCACGAGACGCTGAACCCGATCTACCAGACGGTGCGCAATCTGGCGCGCGAATTGCCCAAGGATGTGACGCTGATCGGGTTCGCAGGGGCGCCCTGGACGGTGGCGACCTACATGATCGCGGGCAAGGGCACACCGGATCAGGGCCCCGCGCATGCGCTCAAGGCCGAGAACAGGCCGGTCTTCGAGGCGATCATCGACCGGCTGACCGAAGGCACCATCGCGTATCTGTCAAAACAGGTCGAGGCCGGGGCCGAGGTGGTGAAGATCTTCGACAGCTGGGCCGGTTCGCTGGAAGGCGAGGATTTCGACCGCTACGCGCTGGCCCCCGCCAAGCGCATCATCGCCGAGTTGAAGGCGCGGCACCCGGGAATTCCGGTCATCGCCTTCCCGCGCCAGGCGGGCGACAACTATATCGGCTTCCACGAGAAATCCGGGGCGGATTGCGTGGCCGTGGACGATTCCGTGACCGCCGAATGGGTGGCGCGGCACGTGCAGCCCTCGGGCTGCGTGCAGGGCAACCTCAAATCCTCGCATATGGTGACCGGCGGCGAGGATCTGGTGCGCGAGACCCGCAAGATCGTCGAGGCGCTGCAGAACGGCCCCCATATCTTCAACCTCGGGCACGGGATCACGCCGGATGCCGATCCGGACAATGTGAAACTGATGATCGACACGGTGCGCGGGGCCTGAGCCGGGCCGGTGATCGGCCCTCGCATCATGGGCTTAAATAGCCTTCCGCGCGAAAGCTGACCTCGCCCGCGCGCCCGATCACAACGTGATCGTGCAGCGTGATGCCCAGCACCTCGGCGGCGCGGGCGACCTGCGCGGTCATGTCGATATCCGCCGCCGAAGGCGTGGGATCGCCCGAGGGGTGATTGTGCACGAGGATCAGCGCGCTGGCATTGAGATGCAGCGCCCGCCGGACCACCTCGCGCGGGTAGACCGGCACGTGGTCCACGGTGCCGCGCGCCTGTTCCTCGTCGGCGATCAGCACGTTCTTGCGATCGAGATAGAAGACCCGGAACTGTTCGGTCTCGCGATGCGCCATGCTGGCCCGGCAATAGGACAAGAGCGCATCCCAGGACGAAATGACCGGCCGGTTCATCACCCGCGCCTGTGCCAGCCGATGCGCCGCCGCCTCGACCACCTTCAACTCGCAGATCACCGCCTCGCCCACGCCGGGGACACCCGAGAGCCGCTCCGCCGGGGCCGAAAGCACGCCCGCGAAATCACCGAACATATCCAGCAGCGCGCGCGCCAGCGGCTTCACGTCGCGGCGCGGGATGGCGCGAAAAAGCACCAGTTCCAGCATCTCGTAATCGGGCATCGCCCGCGCGCCGCCATCCAGAAACCGTGCGCGCAATCGCTGCCGGTGATCGCGGATATAGGAGGGGTGGCGCGCGCTCGCGGGCACCGCCGTCTCGGACGCAAAGAGCGGCAGGGGCCGCTCGGAAAAGGCAGGGGCATCTGTCATGCCCCCACCTTGCCGAGGGAACGTTAGAAAAGCGTTAATGCCAGACCGGCATCAGCTTTTCATCGAGTCCCAGAACGTCTTGACCGAGGAGAAAAAGCTCTTGCTCTCCGGGTTGTTATCCTCGCTCAACGCGTCGAACTCGCGCAGCAGCTCTTTTTGTTTCGAGGTCAGGTTCACCGGCGTTTCCACCGCCAGTTCGATGAACATGTCGCCATGCGTGCCACTGCGCAGGGCCGGCATGCCCTTGCCGCGCAGGCGCATCTGACGACCGGATTGAGAGCCTGCAGGGATTTTCACCCGGCTGCGCCCACCCTCGATCGTCGGCACCTCGATATCGCCGCCAAGTGCGGCCTTGGCCATCGACACCGGCACCCGGCAGAAGAGGTTGGTATCCTCGCGCTCGAAAAGCTCGTGCTTGGCGACCTCGATGAAGATATAGAGATCGCCCGCCGGGCCACCGCGCATCCCCGCCTCGCCTTCTCCGGCAAGGCGGATGCGGGTGCCGGTCTCGACGCCTGCGGGGATGTTCACGCTCAGCGCGCGCTCCTTCTGCACACGACCCTGTCCCTGGCAGACCTTGCAGGGATTCTTGATGATCTGCCCCAGCCCGCCACAGGTGGGGCAGGTGCGTTCCACGGTAAAAAAGCCCTGCTGCGCGCGCACCTTGCCCATACCCGAACAGGTCGGGCAGGCGGTCGGTTGCGCGCCGCCCTCGGCGCCCGAGCCGTCGCATTCGTCACAGGGCACCGCCGAGGGCACCTTGATGCTCTTTTGCAGACCGGCATAGGCCTCTTCCAGCGTCACACGCAGGTTATAGCGCAGGTCGGCCCCACGCGCCGCGCGCTGCCGCCCGCCACCGCGTCCGCCGCCGCCCATGAAATCGCCGAACAGATCATCGAACACGTCCGAGAAGGCCGAGGCGAAATCGCCCTGCCCGGCCCCGCCGCCGAACCCGCCACCGGGACGCGCGCCACCGCCGCCGCCCATGCCACCCTCGAAGGCGGCATGACCGAACCGGTCATAGGCGGCCTTCTTCTCGGGGTCTTTCAGGACGTCATAGGCCTCGCCCGCTTCCTTGAACTGCTTTTCGGCATCGGGATTGTCGGAATTGCGGTCGGGGTGAAGCTCTTTCGCCTTGCTGCGATAGGCTTTCTTGATCTCGTCTGCCGAGGCGCCCTTGGAAAGCCCGAGCACTTCGTAATAGTCACGTTTGGCCATCTGGGATCTCCTTGATATCGGAGTATCGGAGCCGGTCCGGCATCATGCCGCACCGGCCCCGAATGGTCCGAAACGTGCCTCAGGCGCGCTTGTTGTCGTCGAGATCCTCGAAATCGGCGTCGAGGATGTCATCGTCGTCGCCGCGTGTCTGATCGGCGCCCGCGGGCTCGTCCTGGCCTTCATCCTGGCTGGCCTTGTAGATCGCCTCGCCCAGCTTCATCGACGCCTCGGCGACGTTCTGGATGCCGGACTTGATCTTGTCGACATTGTCGCCCTCAAGCTCGTCCTTGAGCGCGGCAACGGCCAGTTCGATCGCCTCGACGGTCGTGGGATCGACCTTGTCGCCATGCTCCTCGAGCGATTTCTCGGTCGAGTTGATCAGGCTCTCGGCCTGATTCTTCGACTCGACAAGCTCGCGACGGGCCTTGTCGGCATCGGCGTTCTCCTCGGCCTCCTTGACCATGCGCTCGATATCCTCTTCCGAGAGGCCGCCCGACGCCTGGATGGTGATCTTCTGCTCCTTGTTCGTGCCCTTGTCCTTGGCCGAAACCGAGACGATGCCGTTGGCGTCGATGTCGAAGGTCACCTCGATCTGCGGCATGCCGCGCGGCGCGGGCGGGATGTTCTCGAGGTTGAACTGGCCGAGCATCTTGTTGTCGGCCGCCATCTCGCGCTCGCCCTGGAAGACGCGGATCGTCACCGCTGACTGGCTGTCCTCGGCGGTCGAGAAGATCTGCGACTTGTTGGTCGGGATCGTGGTGTTGCGGTCGATCAGACGGGTAAACACACCGCCAAGCGTCTCGATCCCGAGGCTGAGCGGGGTCACGTCGAGCAGCACGACATCCTTGACGTCGCCCTGCAGAACACCGGCCTGAATGGCGGCACCCATGGCCACGACCTCGTCGGGGTTCACGCCCTTATGCGGCTCCTTGCCAAAGAACTTGGTCACTTCCTCGATCACGCGCGGCATCCGGGTCATGCCGCCCACCAGAACGACCTCGTCAATCTCGGAGGCGGAAATGCCAGCGTCCTTGAGCGCTGCGGCGCAGGGTTTCATCGACGCCTTGATCAGGTCACCCACCAGGCTTTCGAGCTTGGCACGGGTCAGTTTCACGACCATGTGCAGCGGCGAGCCATCAGAGCCCATCGAGATGAACGGCTGGTTGATCTCGGTCTGCGAGGACGAGGAAAGCTCGATCTTGGCCTTTTCGGCGGCTTCCTTGAGGCGCTGCAGCGCCATCTTGTCCTTGGTCAGGTCGACGCCATGCTCTTTCTTGAACTCGTCGGCGAGGTAGTTGACGATCCGCATGTCGAAATCTTCACCACCCAAGAAGGTGTCGCCGTTGGTCGCCTTGACCTCGAAGAGACCATCGTCGATTTCGAGCACGGTCACGTCGAACGTGCCGCCGCCAAGGTCATAGACCGCGATCGTGTGCGTTTCCTTCTTGTCGAGACCATAAGCGAGCGCCGCCGCCGTCGGCTCGTTGATGATGCGCAGCACTTCAAGCCCGGCGATCTTGCCGGCATCTTTGGTGGCCTGACGCTGGGCGTCGTTGAAATAGGCAGGCACGGTGATGACGGCCTGCGTCACCTCTTCGCCGAGATAGCTCTCGGCGGTTTCCTTCATCTTGCCGAGGATGAAGGCGGAAATCTGGGAGGGGCTGAATTTCTCGCCGCGCGCCTGCACCCAGGCATCGCCATTGCCACCGTCGATGACGGTGAACGGCATGTTCTTCTTGTCCTTGGCGAGATCGGGGTCATCGACGCGACGACCGATCAGGCGCTTGACGCCGAAGATGGTGTTTTCGGGGTTGGTGACGGCCTGCCGCTTGGCGGGCTGACCGACGAGGCGTTCATTCTCGGTGAATGCCACGATCGAGGGCGTCGTGCGCGCGCCTTCGGAGTTCTCGATCACGCGCGCCTGAGCGCCGTCCATGATCGCGATGCAGCTATTCGTGGTGCCGAGGTCAATACCAATCACTTTGGCCATGTTTTCGATCCCTTCTACTTAGGCGATATGACGAAGGCCCGACCCGTTTCGGCATCAAGCCCCCGATGAGGAACAGGCCCGCGACGTTCCGCAGTGCCTGCGTTTCTGCGCGAATATAGTCAGGGCAATGTAGGGCTGCAAGCATTCGCAGAGGATCGAAACGTGCAATTTGGTCTAAAATGTCCATCTGAAGCAAAGAGGAGACAGCATGCCCCGACCGACCCTGACCCTGCGCGGCGTGGCGATCTACAAGGGCTGGCTGCCGCCCGAGGCGCAGGCGGCGATGCTGGACGACCTGCGCGCCGTGGTGGCGCAGGCCCCGCTTGTCGCGCCGGTCACCCCCTCGGGCAAGGCGATGAGCGTGCGTATGACCGCCGCCGGGCGCTATGGCTGGGTCACCGACCGGCGCGGCTATCGCTACGAGCCGACCCACCCCGACGGCATGGACTGGCCCGCCGTTCCGGAGAGCGTGCTGGCGATCTGGCGCAGGCTGGTCAGCGAGAGCCGCCTGCCCGATTGCTGCCTCGTCAATCATTATACCGGAAACGCAAAGATGGGCTTGCACCAGGACCGGGACGAGGCCGATTTCTCCTGGCCGGTGCTGTCGATATCTCTGGGCGATGACGCACTCTTTCGCATCGGCAACACCACCCGCGGGGGGCCGACGGAATCGATCTGGCTCAACTCGGGCGATGTGCTGGTGATGGGTGGCGCGGCGCGGCTGGTCTATCACGGGATAGACCGCATCCGTCCGGGCAGTTCCTCGCTGCTGCGGGGCGGCGGGCGGATCAACCTGACCTGCCGGGTGGTGGACTGAAGCAGTTTCAGAAATAGGTGATAGACGATCTCGGTTCGAAATTGCGCAAAATCTCTGATCCGCCCTGCCCCGTCAGTCGACGCCCATGTCCCGCATCATCGCCTCGAGCCGGTCCACATCCCCGGGATTGTTCAACTCCCAGAATTGCCGCCCCCGCGCCTCGACCTCGACGCAGAGCACGGCACGCCCGTTTTCCAGAAACCGCAGCTGTTCCAGCCCCTCCAGCCCTTCAAGCGGGCCCTGCACCCAGCCGGGATAGGCCGCTAGCGCCTCGGGGCTGTAGGCATAGACGCCGACGTGATGAAAGACCGGCGTTTGCGCCTCGTCCGCATAGCGCGCCGGGGTGAACGGGATCACTTCCTTCGAGAAATAGAGCGCGTGGCGCGTGCGGGTGAATACCGCCGTCGTGCCACCGACGCGACCCGCCGCACGATCCGCCAGAAACCCGTTGAGCGCGGCACCGTCGCAGCGCAGCACCGGCGTCGCCACCTCGGCCTCGGGATCGGCGCGCAGCCCCGCGATCAGGTTCTCGACGAACCACGGCGGGGTGAGCGGCGCGTCGCCCTGCAGGTTGACCACGATATCAAAGCCACCACCAAGGACAGCCTGCGCCTCGGCGCAGCGTTCGGTGCCGTTGGCGCAGGTCTCCGAGGTCATCACCACCTCGGCGCCAAACGCCTCGGCAGCGGTCCGGATCCGGTCGTCATCGGTCGCCACCACCACCCGGTCGACGCCCGAAACCGCGCAGGCCGCCTCCCATGACCGACGGATCAGCGAGCGCGCCGCGCCCCCTGCCCCGCGCAACGCGACCAGCGGCTTGCCGGGATAGCGCGTCGAGGCATAGCGCGCCGGAATGACGATCAGAACACCCATCTCAGGCAGGCTGAAGCGCGACGCCCGGCGCATGGGCGATGAAGAACGGATTGGCAAATCCCGCCTTGCCATAGCGCAGCGGGCTGTGATCGTCGAACCGCACCACCTGCCCGCCTGCCCCCAATAGCACGGCATGGCCTGCGGCGGTGTCCCATTCCATGGTGCGCCCGACACGCGGATAGAGATCGGCCTCGCCGGTGGCCACCAGACAGAACTTGAGCGACGAGCCCGCACTGGTCATGTCCTTGACGGCATATTTGCCGATATAGTCGTCGGTCGCCTGATCGCGATGCGATTTCGAGGCCACCACCATCAGCGCGGCATTGTCCGGCGCGGCCACGCGAATGGGGCGTTGCGCGCCAGGGGTCTCGATATCGAAAGGGCCGTCCTCCTCGACCGCCGTACCGTCGGCGCGGGTGTAGAACATCCGGCCCTTGGCCGGGGCATAGACCACGCCACGGGTCGGCACGCCCGCCTCGACATAGGCGATATTGACGGTGAAATCGCCGCGCCGGTTGATGAATTCCTTGGTCCCGTCCAGCGGATCGACGATCAGGAACGTCTCCACGCTCTGCCCGTGCGAGGCAGCCTGTTCCTCGGTCACCAGCGCCACCTCGGGAAAGGCGGCGCGCAGCCCCTCGGAGATCAGTGCATCTGCGGCCTCGTCGGCCTCGGTCACCGGGCTTGCGTCGGACTTCACCTTGACGTCGAAATCGTCGGCCTCGTAGATCTCCATGATCCGCGCGCCGGCCTCCAATGCCAGCCGCCGCATCTGCACAACAAGTGTTTCGTACTTCAAATCGCCGCTCCTTTGCCCGGAAGACGCCACTTTGCGCCCTTAATGAATGGATTACACCTGCGCCCTTATGCTAGGCTCGGCGCGGGACGGCAAGAATCCCGTGCAACAAATTCACCGTCAACAGGCAGATTTCCGATGTTCAAGACCGCACGCCCAAAATCGAGCCTGCATTCGGCGGTCGTGATCCTCGAACTGATCTATCACGCCACGGTGCGCGACATCCGCAAGGGCCATGGCAACGCGGTGATCGCCCTTGTGTTGAACATCATGACCGCGATCATCATGGTCATGGCCTTCTATGTCATGTTCTCGGTGCTCGGAATTCGCGGCGCCAAGCTGCGCGGCGATTTCCTGCTGTTCATGATGTCGGGCATTTTCCTCTACCTCACCCATATCAAGGCGCTTGGCGCGGTGGCGGGCGCCGAGGGACCGTCCTCGCCGATGATGCAGCATGCGCCGATGAACACGATCATCTCGATTTCCTCGGCCGCGCTCGGCGCGCTCTACATCCAGGTGCTGTCGATGTTCGTGATCCTGTTCGTGTATCACGTGGCCTTTGTCCCGATCACCATCTATCAGCCGATCGGCGCCTTCGGGATGGTGCTGCTGGCCTGGTTCACCGGCGTGGCTGTGGGGCTTGTGCTGCTGGCGATCAAGCCGTGGTTCCCCACCTTCGTCTCGATCTTCATGACCGTCTATCAGCGCGCCAACATGATCGCCTCGGGCAAGATGTTCGTGGTCAACAGCCTGCCGCCCTTCATGTTCAAGATGTTCGCCTGGAACCCGCTGTTTCACAATATCGACCAGGCGCGGGGCTACGTGTTCATCAACTATTTCCCGCACAAGACATCCCTGACCTACCCGCTTTACGTGGCTCTCGCCCTTGTGGTGGTCGGGCTCATGGGCGAATTCTACACCCGGCAATACGCCTCCAAGAGCTGGTACGCGCGCCGTTGATCCGAGGTGGTGGCGGGCCGCGTCACACCCGGTGATAGGGGCTGCCCGCGAGGATAGAGGCGGCGCGGTATAGCTGCTCGCTCAGCATCACGCGGGCCAGCATATGTGGCCAGACCATCTTGCCGAACGACAGCGCGAGATCCGCCTGCGCGCGCAGCCCCGGTGCGATCCCGTCCGCCCCGCCGATGACAAAGGTCACGTCGCCGCGCCCGGCATCGCGCCACCCGGCAAGCCGGTCGGAAAACTCTGGCGAAGTCATGACCGTGCCGCGCTCATCGAGCGCCACGATCACAGCCCCTTTGGGGATCGCACGCTCCAGCAGGGCGGCCTCGGCCTCGATGCCGCCGCCCTTCTTGTCCTCGACCTCATGGAGCGTGAGCGGGCCAAGGCCCAGCGCCCGCCCCGTTCGGTCGAACCGGGTGATGTAATCGTCGATCAATGCGCGTTCCGGGCCGGTCCGCAACCGGCCCACCGCGCAGATATGCACCCGCATTCAGGCCTGGGTCGCTGCCGTCTGCCCGGTGGGCATCCACATCTTCTCAAGCTGGTAGAACTCGCGCACTTCGGGACGAAAGACATGGACGATCACGTCGCCCGTGTCGATCAGCACCCAGTCACCGGTGTCCTTGCCCTCGGTGCGGGCCGGAACGCCGTGCTCCTGCTTGAGCCGATCCACCAGTTTCTCGGCAATCGCCGAAACCTGACGCGACGACCGGCCCGAACAGATCACCATGTAATCGCCCATGGCGGTCTTGCCGCGCAGGTCGATCTGCACGACATCCTCGGCCTTGTCGTCGGAAAGGGATTGAAGGATCGCCGCAAGCTGCGCTTCGCTGTCTGCGGTCGTGACGGGCGTCATCGGATACGCCCCCTGCTCAGCGGCGCCTGCCGCATGCATTGTAAAAGACAGGACATAGTCCTCCTCTCTGGCGCACCGCAAAGCCCCGGTGCCGGGCATATCTCAAAGGTAGCAAGACAAACGTGACTTTTCAATGAAGCGCAACGCATGCAAGGCCAAATGCACGCGAATATGCGCCGAATTTACCCAGGCGGGGCCCCGTCGCCCAGCATCCGCACCTCGCGCTGCGGGAACGGGATCGAAATGCCGCCCGCCTGGAACGCATCCCACAGCGCCAGATAGACATTGCCGCGAATGTTGGTCAGTCCCTGCGTGGGGTCGCGAATCCAGAACCGCAGGATGTAATCCACGCTGCTGTCCCCAAAGCCCACGATATGGCAGACCGGCGGCTTGGTGGTCAGCACCCGGTCGACGTTCTTGGCCGCGTCTATGGCGATCTTGCGCACCGTGTGCGGGTCGTCGCCATAGGCAGTGCCGAAATAGATATCGAGCCGCACAAAATCGTTGGAATGCGACCAGTTGACCACCTGCCCGGTGATCAGATCCTCGTTCGGGATCAGATATTCGCGCCCGTCGCGCGTGGTGATCGAGACATAGCGCGCGCCGAGGGCGTTGATCCAGCCAAAGGTCTCGCCCAGGCTGATCACGTCGCCGGGCTTGATCGACTTGTCGAGCAGGATGATCACCCCCGAGACAAGGTTCGACACCACCTTTTGCAGGCCAAACCCAAGCCCCACGCCGATCGCCCCCGACAGCACCGCAAGGCCCGTCAGATCCACCCCCACCGTGCGCAACCCGATGAAGAAGGCCGCGCCATAAAGCAGCACTTGCAGGAACTTGACCACCAGCACCTGCATCGACGGCGAGATATCGGCGTTCTTGCGCACCTGCGCCGCGCTCGTGGTCGAGATGAAGCGCGCGAGAACAAAAAGCGCCCCGATCAGGATCACCGCCTGCACGATCAGCCAGAGCGACAGCCGCGTCTCCCCGAACTCGAAGGCCCAGCCATCGAGCAGCGTCTGCGCCTCCTCGGTCAGGTTGAGGATGATCAGCGTCACCCATATCCAGCCCGCATAACGCACCAGCGCGCGCAGAAAGCTGTTGCCGATGAGCCGCGTCGCGATGGCGATCACCAGCCACGCGAGCGCCAGTTCCGCAAAGATCGTCAGCAGATAGGACCGGCTGGGCCAGGTGTAGCTCTGCATCAGCCAGACCACCGGCCAGATCAGCATCACGAAAAAGATCAGCCTTAGCCGCCGGTGCAGCATCACCAGCAGGCGCATCCGCCATTTCGGCCAGCCCTCGCGCCGCCGCATCCACTCCCGGCAGACCGGGCCAAGCAGGGCGTTGAGAACATGCGCCAGCCCAAAGAGACCCGCCGCAATCACAATCTGATACGCGTTCCACGGCCGCATCAGGCTGCGCAGGAACAGCTCCAGCTGCGCCCAGAGACCGAGCGCGATATCCTGTGTCAACGTGACCGCATCGCCTTCCATGCCGTCAGAGTGGCATGTGACCTGTGCGCCCACAAGGCTGCTCTGGACAAGGGACAAAAATCCGGTTCTCTTCCCCGGGAACCGAAGGAGGAGCGCCATGACCACTGCCCTGATCACCCATCCCGATTGCCTGGGGCACGAACCGCCCGACGGCCATCCCGAACAGGTGGCCCGGCTGGAGCGGGTTCTGAAGGCACTGGATGGCAAGGCCGTGACCCGTGTCACCGCTCCGCTGGTGGCCGAGGACGATCTGCTGCGCGTGCATCCCAGGCGTTATATCGAGGCAATCCGCGCCGCCGCCCCCGAAGAGGGTCTGATCCAGCTTGACGGCGACACATGGATGTCGCCGGGCAGCCTCGCCGCCGCGCATCGCGGCGCAGGCGGCGCGATCCGGGGCGTCGATCTGGTGCTGTCGGGCGAGGCCCGCAACGCCTTTGTCGCCACCCGCCCGCCCGGCCACCATGCCGAGCGTGAAACCCCGATGGGCTTTTGCCTCTTCGGCAATGTCGCGGCGGCGGCGCAATATGCGCTCGATCATCATGGGCTGGGCCGCGTCGCGGTGGTGGATTTCGACGTGCATCACGGCAATGGCACGCAAGACCTGCTCGAGGACGAGCCGCGCGCCTTGTTCGTGTCGTCGCACCAGTTCCCGCTCTGGCCCGGTACCGGCGCCCCGCATGAGACCGGACCGCATGACACCATCCTCAACGTGCCGCTCGCCCCGCGCTCGGGCAGCGATGCGTTCCGCCGCGCCTATGAGGACACCGTGTTTCCCCGCCTGCGCGCCTTCAAACCCGATCTGATACTCGTCTCCGCGGGCTTTGACGCGCATCGCGACGACCCGCTGGCAGAACTGATGCTGGAAACCGGAGATTTCACCTGGATCACCGAACGGCTCTGCGATCTGGCGGATGAACTCTGCGATGGCCGCCTCGTGAGCTGTCTTGAGGGCGGCTACAACCTGCATGCCCTCGCCGAGAGCGCGGCGGCGCATGTCGATGTGCTGATCAAGCGCGGCACCGCCTGAACGCAGCCCCCAAGAGGAACCCCGCCCCATGCGTGCCGGTCTGGCCCTGCTGTGCCTCGCCTATGTGCTGAGCCAGTTCTTCCGTGCGTTCCTCGCGGTGCTCAGCGGGCCATTGGCGCGCGATATCGGCACCACGCCGGACGATCTGGCCTTTGCCTCGGGGCTGTGGTTCGTGATCTTCGCCGCCATGCAGATCCCGGTCGGTTGGGCGCTCGACCGGATCGGCCCGCGCCGCACCACCGCCATGCTCCTGCTGATCGGCGGTGGCGGCGGTTCGGCCCTCTTCGCGCTGGCCATCACACCGCTGCAGATAAGTCTCGCGATGGCGCTCATCGCGGTGGGCTGCTCGCCGGTGCTGATGGCCTCCTACTACATCTTCGCGCGACAGTTCCCGCCCGCGCGTTTTGCCACGCTTGCCGCCTTGATGCTGGGGGTGGGATCGGTCGGCAATCTTGTGGCCGCCTGGCCAATGGCCTGGGCGGCGGAAACCATAGGCTGGCGCGCGGCGCTCTGGGGGTTGGCGGGCGTGGCGGCGGTGATCGCCCTCGGCATTCAGACCCTCGTGCGCGATCCCGAGGCGGTCACCGGCGAGCCGCGCGGCTCGATCCTCGACCTGCTGAAAATGCCCGCCCTCTGGGCGATCCTGCCGCTGATGTTCGTGGCCTACGCGCCCGCCGCGGCGCTGCGCGGGCTCTGGGCCGGGCCCTATCTGCGGGATGTCTTCGCGCTCGATACCGGGCAGGTCGGACAGGCGACGCTGGTGATGGGGCTGGCGATGGTCGCGGGCACGCTGGCCTATGGCCCGCTCGACCGGCTGTTCCAGACCCGCAAATGGGTGATCTTCACCGGCAACCTGATCTGCGCGCTGGCCACCTTCGCGCTGATGCTCTGGCCGGAGACGAGCCTTGCGCTCTCCATCACCCTGCTGGCGATCATCGGCTTTTCGGGCGCGACCTTTCCGGTCATCATCGCACATGGCCGCAGCTTCTTCCCGCCGCATCTGGCCGGGCGGGGTGTCACGCTGCTCAACCTCTTCGGCGTCGGCGGGGTCGGCGTGGCGCAATTCGCCTCCGGCCCGCTGCACGCGGCGGCGGTCGCCACTGGCCCGCTGGCGGGATATGTGGCGATCTTCGCGCTGTTCGGGGTCGCGCTGCTGGCGGGGCTGGTGATCTATCTCTTCAGCCGCGACAACATGGGCTGAGCGCGCTCAGAACCCCGAGACCAGCAAATCCACGGCGGCGATGATCTCGTCGCGCAACGGGAAGGCATCGCCGACAACCATCCCGATTTCCGACCCCGGCAGAGCGACAAGCTGCGACATGAGGATGACATGCGCCACACCCTCCAGCGCAAAGGGGATATGCAGCCGGGGCACAAGCGCGCCCCAACCGGCCTGCGGCACCACCGGCGCACACAGGATATAGGGCGTCTCAAGGCCAAGATCGCTCTGAACGCGGCAGACCAGTTCACCGCCGCCGCGCAGCTGATGGATGCGGCCCTGTGCCATGCTCGCCGCACTCACACCCGGCGAAACCGCGCAAGGCTCGGCCCTTCGCGGTCAAGCTGTCGGGCCTCGTCGGCCAGCCCCTCGCGCGCAGCGGCAATCCAGGCGGCGCGCTCACGCTCGGCGCGCGCCGCCGCGATCCCCGCGTCGATCCAGTTGCGCACGACCTCCGCGATGGACAGCCCCCGTGCCGCGGCCTCTTCTTCGAGAGCGGCCTTTCGATCCTCACCAATGTCACGAATGTTCAGCGGTGATGGCATCCTGACCTCGCATCGGTGTCCATGTGATGCCGTCATGATACACACTACGCAACACAATCCGCAAGTGTCGGCTGACAACCCGCCCCTTTCACATCCCCCGCAATCCCTGTATGACCCGCACCGCAACCCCGATCAGGAGGCATGATACACATGGGTTACAGAATCGCCGTCGTCGGTGCCACGGGCAATGTGGGCCGCGAAATGCTGAACATCCTCGCCGAGCGCGAATTCCCGGTAGACGAGATCGCGGCACTTGCGTCGCGCCGCTCACTCGGCACCGAAGTCAGCTTTGGCGACCGAACTCTCAAGACCCTCGATCTCGACGCGTTCGATTTCACCGGCTGGGATATCGCGCTCTTCGCCATCGGCTCTGACGCGACCAAGATCTATGCCCCCAAGGCGGCCAAGTCGGGCTGCATCGTGATCGACAACTCCTCGCTCTACCGCTACGACCCCGACGTGCCGCTGGTGGTGCCCGAGGTGAACGCCGCAGCCGTCGAGGGCTATGCCAAGAAGAACATCATCGCCAATCCCAACTGCTCCACCGCGCAGATGGTCGTGGCGCTGAAGCCTCTGCATGACCGCGCCCGGATCAAGCGCGTCGTCGTCTCGACCTACCAGTCGGTTTCCGGCTCGGGCAAGGAGGCGATAGACGAGCTGTGGGACCAGACCAAATCCGTCTACAACCCCACCGACAATTATCAGGCCAAGGTGTATCCCAAGCAGATCGCCTTCAACGTGATCCCGCAGATCGACGTCTTCCTCGAGGACGGCCAGACCAAGGAAGAATGGAAGATGGTCGCCGAGACCAAGAAAATCCTCGATCCGAAGATCAAGCTGACCGCAACCTGCGTGCGCGTGCCGGTCTTCGTCGGCCATTCCGAGGCGATCAATATCGAGTTCGAGGACCATCTCGACGAGGCCGAGGCCCGCGACATCCTGCGCGAGGCCCCCGGCATCATGGTGATCGACAAGCGCGAAGATGGCGGCTACGTCACCCCCATCGAATGCGTCGGCGACTACGCCACCTTCATCAGCCGCATCCGTCAGGACCCGACCATCGACAATGGCATCAACCTGTGGTGCGTCTCCGACAACCTGCGCAAGGGGGCGGCGCTCAACGCGGTGCAGATCGCCGAAACGCTCGGGGCAAGGGTGCTGAAGAAGGGCTGATCCACCCACAGGGCCGGCCGATGCGGGCGCGTCCTCGGACGCGCCCGTTTGCTGTCCGGGGCCGGGACGGGAACCGGCGGCGGGGGTTTACATTGCCGGGCGGCTCGCGTCATCTATCGCCGACAAAACCAGTCCCGGAGCCTCATGACCACCCTGACCGTTCAGCGTTCCAACCTGATCGGCGCCGCCTATGCCTTGGCGGCGGTGATGTGCTTTTCGATCAACGATGTGGGGATCAAGTTCCTCTCCGATGCCTATGCCCTGCATCAGGTTGTGTTCATCCGCGCATTGGTGGGCCTCACGGCGTTCACCTGCTTCGTCATGCCCTTCGCCGGTGGCCCGCGCCTATTGCGCACGCGGCGGCCGGTGGTTCACCTGATCCGGGGGCTCTGTGTGGTGTCGGCCAACATGTGTCTCTTTCTGGGTCTGGCCGCCCTTCCCATCGCCGATGCCACCGCGATCTTCTTCGTCTCGCCGCTGGTGATCACCGTCTTTTCGGTGATCTTCCTGAAAGAGGTGGTCGGCCCGCGCCGTTGGGCCTCCATCGCCATGGGCTTCATCGGCGTTCTGGTCATCGTCAAACCGGGCACATCGGCGTTTCAACTGGCCTCGCTCCTGCCCATCGTTGCCGCCTTCCTCTACGCCACGCTGCACATGCTCACGCGCAAGATCGGCGGCACTGAATCCGCCCCCACCATGGCCTTCTATATCCAGCTGACCTTTCTCTTCGCCAGCACCGTGATCGGGCTGGGGCTGGGCGACGGGCGTTTTGCCGGGTCGGGGCACCCGTCGCTGGAATTCCTCTTTCGCGCCTGGGTCTGGCCGCCGGTCGGGGATTATCCGATCCTGATCCTGCTGGGCATCTCCGGCATGCTGGGCGGGCTGTTCATTTCTCAGGCCTACCGCCTGTCCGAAGCCGCCTTCGCCGCACCGTTCGAATATGTCGCCATGCCGATGGCGATCATGTGGGGGGTGACGGTGTTCGGCACCTGGCCCGATGCCACCGCCTGGATCGGCATTGCCCTCATTGTCGGCTCCGGTCTCTATCTGGTGTGGCGCGAGTCGGTGAAGGATGCGAGGCTGACACCCAGGACAAACCGATACCGACGCTAAACCGACATGATACCGACGCGATACCGAGGAGGAAAAGATGAGCCTGACGATCATTCCATTCGCCGAAGGCGAGGCGCATCTCGACTGGCTGGGCCTCTGTGCGGCATTGCAAGCCGGGCACGATCTGCCCCGCGCCGAGATCGCCGACACCTTCCTCTATCGCGGCAAGGACACGCTTCTGAACCGCTCCGCCTGGATCGACGGGATGGGCATCGCAGTGAAATGCGCCACGATCTTTCCGGGCAACCCGGACAGGGGCGATCCAATGATCAACGGCGCGGTCAACCTCTATGACGACGCCAACGGGACGCTTACGGCGCTGGTCGATTTCCACCTTGTCACCAAGTGGAAAACCGCCGGCGACAGCCTCTATGCCGCCACGCGTCTGGCCCGCGCTGACAGCGAAAATATCCTTATCGTTGGTGCGGGTACGGTGGGCCGCTCGCTCTGGCAGGCCTATTCCGCCGCCTTCCCCAAGGCGCGCTTTACCGTCTGGAACCGCACCCGCGCCAATGCCGAAACCATGGCGGCAGAGTGCGGCGGCATGGCCGTGGCCGATGATCTTGAGGCCGCCGTACGCGCCGCCGATATCGTCACCTCCGCCACCATGTCCACCGACCCGCTGATCAAGGGGGACTGGTTCCAGCCCGGCCAGCATATCGACCTGATCGGCGCCTACCGCCCCGACATGCGCGAGGTGGATGACCAAGCCCTGCGCCGCGCCCGGGTCTTCGTCGACAGCTACGACACCACCGTCGCCCATATCGGCGAGATCAGGATCCCGCTGGAAACCGGCGCGATATCCCGCGATCACCTGGTGGCGGATTACTATGAGCGCGAGAAATTTCACCGCCAAAGCGATGACGAGATCACCCTCTTCAAGAACGGCGGCGGCGCACATCTCGACCTCATGACCAGCCGCTACATCCTCGATGCCTGGCGGGCAGCGGGATGATCTGGCTCGGGCTCCTGGCGCTGGCCCTCGGGCTGCTTGCCGCAGCACCCTTTCTGCGCGAGATGTCCAAGTCCGAGATGGACGACACCGCCCGCCGCCATGCGCCCGGCGCCTTCGCCACCCTCTCGCGCGGTGTCACGCATTACCGCTGGATGGGGGCCGCGCGCGGCCCGGTCGCGGTCTGCGTGCACGGGCTGACCACGCCGTCCTTCGTCTGGTACGGCATTGCGCAAGGGCTGGGAGCGATCGGCTTTCGAGTGCTGATTTACGACCTTTACGGGCGCGGCTACAGCGACCGCCCCGACGGCCCGCAGGACAGCGCCTTTTTCGTCACCCAGCTGGAGGATTTGCTGGAGGATCAAGGCGTTGACGGCGACATCACCCTTTTGGGCTATTCCATGGGCGGGGCCATCGCCACGGTCTTCGCCGCGCTTTACCCCGAGCGCCTGCGCCAGATCGTGCTGATCGCCCCGGCGGGGCTTGGCCATGATCTCGGCCCGGTGGCGCGGCTGGTGGCGCGGGGCAACGTGATCGGTCGGTGGATCATGCGCACGGTCTTTCCACACATGTTCCGAAAGGGAACCGAAGCCGAGCGAAACCTGCCCAGCAGTGTCGAGGGCATCGTCGATCTGCAACAGGCTGAACTCGGCTATCGCGGCTTCGTGCCCGCGATCGAACGCTCGATGAGCGGTATGCTGTCCGAGAACCTGGCCGAGGCGCATGGCGATGTGGCCGAGACGGGTGTGCCGGTGCTGGCCGTCTGGGCGCGCGAGGATGCGATCATCCCGCTCAGCGCGATGGGGCGGCTTGCCCAACTCAATCGCAGCGCAAGGCAGGAGGTGATCGAGGGGGCGGGCCACGGCCTGACCTACACCCATACCGAGGAGGTGCTGCACGCGATGCGCGATCTGATGCGCCATAAGCGGTGACATGATCAGACGCCGCCTGCCCCACATGTTCGGAATTCACGAAAGTTAAGTCCAGATAACAAGAATTGATCAGGCCTGCACCGCCGTGACCGTCGCTCCGGCTTGCAATAAAAGCGGTGATGGGGCTAAGGGATAGCATGCAGATATACCTCCCCATAGCCGAGGTCTCGGTCAACGCCTTCCTGCTTCTGGGATTGGGCGGGCTCGTGGGCGTGCTTTCGGGCATGTTCGGGGTCGGCGGCGGGTTCCTGATGACGCCGCTTTTGTTCTTCATCGGCATCCCGCCCGCCGTTGCCGTCGCGACCGAGGCCAATCAGATCGTCGCCTCCTCCTTTTCCGGGGTGCTCGCCCATCTCAGGCGAAAGACGGTGGATCTCCGAATGGGCACGGTGCTGCTCATTGGCGGCCTGTGCGGGGCCGCCCTGGGCGTGGTGCTGTTCAACTACCTGAAATCCATGGGTCAGGTCGATCTTCTGGTCAAGCTGTGCTACGTCGTCTTTCTAGGCATCGTCGGTGGCATGATGTTCGTCGAGAGCCTGCGCGCCATTAATAACACCCGGCGCGGGACGGCCCCCAAGCGCAAGAAGCATGGCTGGGTGCACGGGTTGCCGTTCAAGATGCGGTTCCGCACCTCGGGCCTTTATATCTCTGTCATCCCGCCGCTTCTGGTCGGCGTGAGCGTCGGTATCCTCGCCGCGATCATGGGCGTCGGTGGCGGCTTCATCATGGTGCCCGCGATGATCTACCTGCTGGGCATGCCGACCAAGGTGGTGGTGGGCACGTCACTCTTCCAGATCATTTTCGTGACCGCCTTTACCACGATGCTGCACGCAACGACCAACTTTACCGTGGATATCGCGCTTGCCGTGCTGCTGCTGGTGGGCGGCGTGATCGGGGCGCAGTTCGGCACCACCATCGGCACGCGGATGAAGGCCGAACAACTGCGCATTCTGCTGGCGATCATGGTGCTGGTGGTCTGTGGCAAGCTGGCCTTCGATCTGCTGGTGCAGCCTGCGGAACTTTACTCGCTCGGCGCGGGGGGAGGGCATTGATGCTCTGGCGTCTGGCAGCCCTGCTGATCCTCGCCGCCCTGCCCCTGCGCGCTGAAGAAGTGGTCCTGGGCCTGTCGAGCGACAAAGTGGCGATCACCGCGACCTTCGAGGGCTCGGACATCCTGATCTTCGGCGCGGTCAAGCGCGAGGCCCCGATCCCCGAGACACCGCTCGATGTGGTCATCACGGTCTCCGGCCCTTCGCAGCCGGTGCAGGTCCGGCGCAAGGACCGGCAGTTCGGCATCTGGATCAATACCGACATGGTCGATCTCGATGCCGCGCCGAGTTTCTATGCGGTGGCCACCACCGGGCCGCTCGACAAAGTGCTGTCCAGTACCGAGGACCTGCGTCATCGCGTCTCGATCCCGCGCGCGATCCGCTCGGTGGGTGCCGCGAGCATGGCACCCAATGTGGATGTCGAGAATTTCACGGAGGCGCTGATCCGGATCAAGCGCGATCAGGGGGCCTACCAGATGCGCGAAGGGGCGGTAGCCTTTGACGAGCAAACGCTCTTTCGCACGGCCATCGCCCTGCCCGCGAACCTGACCGAAGGGGCCTATCAGACCCGCATCTTCCTGACCCGTGAAGGCCGCGTCGTGTCGCAGTACCAGACCGTGATCGACGTGCGAAAGGTCGGGCTGGAGCGCTGGCTGTTCACCATGTCGCGCGAACAGCCGATGCTCTACGGCCTGATGTCGATTGCCATCGCCATCGCCGCCGGTTGGGCGGCCTCGGCGGCGTTCCAGGTGATGCGGCGAGGCTGAAAAAATACAAGTCCCGGCAGCCCTTCAGGCAGTCGCTCGCTCCGACCGATACCGACGCCATTGCAGCACGATCACCGGCGACCAGAGCAGAAGGCCAAGCGCCATGGTCTGCAGGCCCGGCGCGATGAAAAGCAGCGACACCAGCCCGACCCACCAGCGCTCGGCCCGGGTCATCATCGCCAGGAAATAGCCGGAGAACGCTACGCCCAGCCCGCCGATGCCCAACATCGCGCCCGTGAGGGTGATCGCAAAGGCAGACCAGGTGAACCCTTCGGTCACAATCAGGAGTGCGGGTGAGTAGACGAAGACGAAGGGCACCAGCGCCTTGGCAATCCCGAGGCGAAAGGCGGTGTTGCCGGTGCGGAACGGATTGGCCCCGGCGATCCCTGCCGCCGCATAGGCGGCAAGCGCCACAGGGGGCGTGATATCGGCCAGAACGCCGTAATAGAACACGAAGAAATGCGCGACCAGCGGCTCGACCTGCAACTGCGCGAGCGCCGGGGCAGCGACCGCGACAAGGATGATATAGGTCGCCGTGGTGGGAATCCCCGCCCCCATGATGATGCAGGCAATGGCGATCAGGACAAGCGAGACGAAGAGTGCCCATTGCTGCACCGTGAAGACGCTGAGCGGCCACAGCGCGCTGAGCGTCGTGCCGAGATCGGTGGCGGTCTGCACCACGACATAGCCGAGGCGAAAGCCCACTCCGGTCAGGGTGACGACGCCCACGACCACGCCGACGGTCGCGGCGGCGGCCCCGACGGCCAGCGTGTTGCGCGCGCCATCGGCCAGCGCCTGCCACAGGTCACGCAGGGTCAGCCGGTTGACCGGGTTGAGAAATCCCACCACGACGCAGGCGATGATGCCGTAGACGGCCGCGTAATCAGGCGTCTTGCCGCTGAGGATGAGGTAGACGAGGATCGCGAGAGGAATGATAGACAGCCAGTGTTCGCGCAGCACCAGCCCCGCCTTGGGCAGTTCCTCGGCACGCAGACCGCGCAGGCCCAGCTTGCGGGCCTCCAGATGCACCATGATGAAAATGCCGAAATAATGCAGCAAGGCCGGGAAAAGCGCCGCTGCTAAAATGTCGCGCAGCGGGATTTCCAGGTACTCGACCATGATGAAGGCCGCCGCCCCGAGGATCGGCGGGGTGATCTGGCCACCCGTCGAGGAGGTCGCCTCGACCGCACCGGCGAAATGCGCCGGATAGCCCACCCGTTTCATCGCCGGAATGGTCAGCGCGCCGGTGGTCACGGTATTGGCGATCGAGGAGCCGGAGATCGTGCCCATGAACGCCGAGGAGAAGATCGCCACTTTGGCCGGTCCGCCCGCGTAGCGGCCAGCGATGACCATGGCGAGGTCGATGAAGAGCTGGCCCAGACCGATGCGCGTCGCCAGCACCCCGAAGAGGATGAACAGAAAGACGTATTGCGCCATCACCCCGATGGCGATGCCGTAGATGCCCTGATTGGTCATGTAGAGATGGTTGATCAGCCCGTCCCAACTCGCCCCGCCATGCTTGAGCGCACCGGGTGCCCAGGGGCCGAAGATGGCGAAGCCGACAAACACCAGTGCGATGATCGGCAGGGTCGGCCCGACCGAGCGCCGCGTCGCCTCGAGCGTGAGCATCAACAGCGCGGTGCCCATCAGCACATCGGTCTCGGACGGGTTGCCGACGCGCACCGAGACCACCTCGGGCGGCAGCAGCGGCAGGTAGATCGCCGCCCCCACGGCGAGCAGTGCAAACAGGATGTCGAGCACCGGCACGCCGGAGACACGCAGCCATGCCGGGCCGCCGGGCGCATCGCCGCGCCGCCACGAGAACAGCAGGAACACCAGACCGAGCACGAATGACAGGTGGATGCCCCGGTGCAGCAATTCGCGGATGAGGCCAAAGCCCGACGCGTAGAAATGATAGACCGACATGGCGACCAGGCAGGCCGAGATGAACAGCGCGATGCCACGCCCGGTTGGCCGAAAGGCCAGTTCGGGGTCGTATTTGCGCTCGATCTCGTGCAGCTCTTCGGCTGTCAGTTCGCGATCCGTGTCGGGCTTGGGGCGGGCAGCCATGCTATCGGTTCCGGGATATGACGTGAAAAGAAACCCGGCCACCGTGGGGGTGGCCGGGCCGCGTGTGCTCTATCGCGTGCTCACTTGATGAGCCCGGCTTCCTTGTAGAAACGTTCCGCGCCCTCATGCAGCGGCACGCCGATCCCGCTCAACGCGGTCTCGGGGGTGATGGTCTTGCCCTTGGCGTGTCCCACATCCAGAAGCTTGCGGGAATTGTCGTTCCACAGCGCCTTGGTGATCTCGTAGATCAAATCCGGGTCTTCCTCGGCGGAGGTGAACCACTGCGCACCGACGGCGACGGTCTCGGTTGCCGGAACGCCCTCATAGGTGCCCTCGGGGATAGAGCTTTGCGCGAAGAACCCGTATTCCTCGGTCAGTTGCTCGGCCCCCTCACCCGCGATCGGCACCAGTTTGATATCCTCGGCCGAGGCCAGTTCCACCAGCGAACCGGTTGGATAGCCCGCGACCACGAAGAACGCGTCGATCTTGCCGTTGCGCAGCGCCTCTGAGGCGGCGTTGCCCTTGAGCGCCTCGGCGGTCACGTCATCGACCGACAGCCCGTTTGCCTCGAGAATGAGCCCGGCATCGACATAGGTGCCCGAACCCGGCTCATCCAGCGAGACGCGCTTGCCGGCCAAATCCTTGACCGAATGGATGCCGCTATCGGCAAGGGCCACGAGGTGGATATGCTCTTCGAACAGCGCGGCGATGGTGCGCAGGTTCTCGGCGGGGGGCTGACCCTCCATCGTGCCGGTGCCGGTATAGGCCCAATAGGCCACATCCGACTGGGCAAAGCCAGAATTGCGCAGCCCCGAGACGATGGCGTTCACATTGTCCACCGAGCCGCGCGACGAGACCGCCGAGGCGATCAGCCCGTCGACGCCGCAGCTGCCGCCCTCGTCGCAGGGGCGCGAGCCCGGCGGCTTGGAGATCGCGTTGGCGATGACACCGCCCACCGGATAATAGGTGTAGGCCGTGCCGCCCGTTCCGATGGTGAAAAACTTGAGATCCTGCGCGATCGAAGCCGTCGCGAGACCCGCGACGAGCGCCGCGCCCGCAAGCACGATCCGCGCACCCCTTTTGAAACCGTCCATCTCTATCTCCCTGTTATAGGGGGCGTTTTCAGCCGCGCCCCGGTTTTGACATGGCAAGCCTCCGGCCTGCCCTGCCCGGACGTTATGGGAAGCGATGCGGCATGGCAACATGCCGCAGGGCTGCCCGCGTGATTTGCGGACCGCCCTGCGGCACTGGCCTCTCAGCCGAGGTGATGCACCTCCTGCAACCCGTAGACGGGTGTCGCAATACCCTCCATCCGCGCCTTGAGTTGCAGCGCGAGGAACTGCGAGTAATGCCGCGACTGGTGCAGGTTGCCGCCATGGAACCACAGCGCCTCGGCTTGGGTGGGTTTCCACATATTGCGCTGCTCGCCCTCCCACGGGCCGGGATCCTTGGTGGTGTCCGAGCCAAGCCCCCAGACCTTGCCGACGCGGTCGGCCATCTCCTGCCCCATCAGATCCGCGACCCAGCCATTCATCGAGTTGTAGCCGGTGGCGTAGACGATCAGGTCGGCCTCCAGCTTCTCGCCGGTGTCGAGGATCACACCATCCTCGACCACCTCGGTCACCTGCCCCTTGGCCAGCTTCACCTCGCCGTCGATGATCAGCTGGCTAGCGCCCACGTCAATGTAATAACCCGAGCCACGGCGCAGGTATTTCATGAAGAGGCCAGAGCCGTCATCGCCCCAGTCGAGCCTGAACCCGGCCTTTTCCAGCCCGTCATAGAACTCCTTGTCGCGCTCCTTCATCTGCTCGTAGAGCGGGATCTGGAACTCATGCATGATCCGGTAGGGCAGTGAGGCAAAGATCAAATCGGCCTTTTCCGTGGTCATGCCGCCACGCACCGCCTCTTCGGAATAGAGCGCACCGAGGCCGATATCCATCAGCGTGTCCGAGCGCACGATATGCGTCGACGACCGCTGTACCATGGTCACGTCGGCGTCATGCTCCCAAAGGGCCGCGCAGATGTCATGCGCCGAGTTGTTGGAGCCGATGACGACGCATTTCTTGGCGACATAGGCATCCGGGCCGGGATGCTGCGACGAATGATGCTGCTCACCCTTGAACCTCTCCATGCCCGGAAAATCAGGCATACGCGGCTTGCCCGACATGCCGGTGGCCATGACAAGCTGCTTGGGGCGCAACGTCACCTCTTCGCCATCGCGATCCACCACGATGGTCCATTCGCCGCTGGCGTCGTCATATTGGGCCGATTTCGCCTCGCTGCGGATCCAGTAATTGAGCTCCATCACCTTGGTGTACATTTCCAGCCAGTCACCGATCTTGTCCTTGGGGGCAAAGACCGGCCAGGTGTCGGGAAACTTGATATAGGGCAGATGGTCGTACCAGACCGGATCATGCAGGCAGAGCGACTTGTAGCGCCGCCGCCAGCTGTCGCCGGGGCGGTCGTTTCTTTCCACGATGATCGTCGGCACGCCCAGTTGCCGCAGCCGCGCGCCAAGCGCGATGCCGCCCTGCCCGCCGCCGATGATCACGGTATGGGGCTGTGTCTCGTAGCCAAGCGTCGCGGCCTCATGCTCGCGCTCTTCCTTCCAGGTGGCCTGATTCTTGCCCGCACCATGCTTGGCCCCGAGCGGGCGGTCAAAGCCCTTGGGTTCCTCATGGCCCTTCAACTCGGCCATCGTGGTGAGCAGCGTCCAGATCCGGCCGTCCCTGAGGCGGATGAGACCATAGCCGCGCGCCACCCCGGTCTCGAACTCGATCCAGGCGGTAATCACACCATCGGCCTCGTCGGGCAGTTCGCCTTCGGCAATTTTCCAGCCGCGCGGCTGGGTGGTGGCCAACTGATGGCGCAGCATGTCCTCAACCTGATCCTTGCCCTCCACGGTCTTGAGGTTCCAGGTGAAGCTGACAAGATCGCGCCAGTAGCAATCGTCCTGGAACATGTCGCGCGCGGTAGCGATATCGCCAGCCTCCAGCGCCTTGCCGAAATCGTCCAGAAAGGCCTGGGTCCGGTCTGTCACAGTCGTATCGAGCATGGTCTCCTCCGTTTGTTGCGGTCTCCCGACCCAAGGCTGACACGCGCCAGATGATCCTGACCATGTTTTTGTGGACGGGCGATGTCGAATGCCGCCTGATCGGCCCTACGGCGTTGCACGCGCAACAAGGTGCAACACGCGACACCTCTTGGCTTGATTTCTGCGCGGCAACGCGCTCACATGGGCGTGACAGGATGGAACGCGGTTTGCGTTCCGCCGACGGACACCTACATCTGTCCCATAGCTGACATGCGCGGCGCGCCGCGTTTCATACGAACCAAAGGAGATATTGGCGTGAACCTCCCGATGATATCCGAAACACGAGACCGGGCGACGCCGTTCCGAGCGCTGTGGCTGATGGCGCTCGTGCTGGGCCTGCTTGTGGCGCAGGCCATCGCCGCGCAGGCCCGGCCGGAAAGCTTTGCCGACCTGGCCGACAAAGTCAGCCCCTCGGTTGTCAACATCACAACCTCGACCGTGGTCGAACGCGGCACCGGCCCCGCGCCGATGGTGCCCGAAGGCTCGCCCTTCGAGGATTTCTTCGAACAGTTCCGCGACCGCATGGGAGAGGGTGACCGGCCCCGGCGCTCTTCGGCGCTCGGCTCGGGCTTTGTCATTTCCGAGGACGGCTTCGTGGTGACCAACAACCACGTGATCGAGGCTGCCGACGAAATCAATATCGAGTTCTTCTCGGGCGAGATGCTGCCTGCCGAAGTCGTCGGCACTGATCCCAAGACCGATATCGCGCTGCTCAAGGTCAAGACCGACAAGCCGCTACCCTTCGTCAGTTTCGGGGACAGCGACACTGCGCGCGTCGGTGACTGGGTGCTCGCCATGGGCAACCCGCTCGGTCAGGGTTTTTCGCTCTCGGCGGGTATCGTCTCGGCGCGCAACCGCGCGCTCTCGGGCACCTATGACGACTACATCCAGACCGACGCGGCCATCAACCGGGGCAACTCGGGCGGCCCGCTCTTCAATCTTGAAGGCGAAGTCGTGGGTGTCAACACCGCGATCCTCAGCCCCACCGGCGGCTCGATCGGGATCGGCTTTTCAATGGCGGCGAACGTGGTCAAGCGGGTGGTCGATCAGCTTCAGGAATTCGGCGAGACGCGGCGCGGCTGGCTGGGTGTCCGCATTCAGGACGTGACCGAGGACGTGGCCGAGGCCATGGGGCTCGAGAAAGCCGAAGGCGCTCTTGTCACGGATGTGCCTGAGGGCCCCGCCGAAGAGGCCGGGATGCTCGCCGGTGACGTGATCACATCCTTCGACGGCAAGGAGGTTGCGGATACCCGCAGCCTCGTACGGCAGGTGGGCAACACCGAGGTTGGCAAGACCGTGCGCGTGGTCGTGTTCCGCGATGGCAAGACCACGACGCTCAAGGTTACGCTCGGCCGTCGCGAAGACGCAGAGAGTACCGTGGAGGTTGTACAGCAGGGCGAAGACCCGTCCGATCCGCAGCAGAAGGAAATCTTCGGCCTGACCATCCAGCCGCTTGATGACGAACTGCGTGCACAGCTGGAACTGGACAGCGATGCAACCGGTCTGGTCGTGACGGATGTGGACGAATTGTCCGAGGCCTATGAGAAGGGCCTGCGCGCAGGCGACGTGATCACCGAGGCCGGCCAGCAAAAGATCACCTCGATCAGCGATCTCGAGGGCCGCATCGCCGAGGCACGCGAAGCGGGGCGGAAATCGCTTCTGCTACTGATCCGCCGCGCCGGGGAGCCGCGCTTTGTGGCGCTGTCGCTCGACAACGGCTGACCCTCTTACGGATCAAACGGCAAAGGGGCACCCTCGGCGGTGCCCCTTTTCATGTCCGGACGGACGACACCACGTAATGCAGGCTTCTCACAACCCTCACGATTGGCTATCAAGTCGACGCAAACATATTGGTATCCTGGGGTTTCAGATGAGAGTTTTGCGCGTCGTGTTGATCGGGATCGTCGGTGGTGCGCTCGCGCTCGTCCTTGCGGCGGTTGTCATGGCACCGGAAACCAGACACGCGGCTCCTGTCCCCGAACACTCGACGACGACCGAGACACATGTTGGCACGCTGCTCGAACGGCGGCGCGGCTTGCTCACGCCAGCGATTCCCGATCGGTTCGACTACACCCCCTCCGCCGAGGTCGCGCGGCAAAGCACCCGGCACCAGAGCGACGGGCTGACCTGGCACGCGCTCGTGCCGCCCAGTGGCACGCCGACCCCGGTGGTCGTGCTTCTGCACGGGGCCAACCGCGACGGCCTCTCTATGCTCGACATGTGGCAGCGGGTGGGGCGCACGCGCTCGGTCGTGCTGATCGCTCCGGATGCGCCGGGCAAGACCTGGGCGGCACAGGATATCACGGGAGAGCGGATTTCGGCGATGCTCGACACCATCGCCGAGACGCGTGCCATCGACCGGGATCATGTGTATCTCTTTGGACATTCGGCCGGGGCAAGTTACGCCGCGCTGCTCGTCAATCGCGGGATCGGTCCCTGGCGCGCGGCGGCAGTGCATGGCGGTTATGGGCCCCCTGACCAGTATCGCCCCACGCCCGCGGCACGCCCCCTGCGCATCTATCTCGGCGAGCGCGATCGCGTCTTTTCGGTGGCGGGCGCACAGGCGGCAGCAGAGGCGCTCGCAGCGGCAGGCCATGACACGGAACTGCACCTTATCCCCGATCACACCCATTGGTTCTACGAGATCGGCCCCAACCTCGCCGCCGATGCCTGGGGCTGGTTCGAAAGCCTTGACGATCCGTCCTGAACCGGAGCATCACGTCAGCGCAGGAAAATCCATCAACGCGGTATCCTTGCGCAGATAAAGCGGGTGCTTGGCCGATCCGTCCTTGTTCAGCCCGAGGCATCTGAGCGGGCGGCCGGTCTCGGCAATCGCGCGCAAGGCCTCATCCACCACGCCCGCATAGCGCGCATGCAGCTTGCCATAGGCCATCACCACGCAGTCCGCGTCCTGCGCCATCGCCACCAGCGCGGGGATATTGGCGGGGCTGCACGCCAGCGACGGATCCGGCGGCAGATCGCGCGGCGAGGTGGCCCGCCAATCCAGCACATTGCCCTTGAGATAGCGGGTAAAACCCCAGTCGCGAGCGAACATCAATTCCCGGTGGCAGGTGGGGTCGGATACCTCCGCCCCGGCCACCGACGGGTTCATCCCCACGAAGAGCACCGCGCGCGCCGCCTCTCCCTCGGGCGTCCAGTCGCGGGTCAGCGCTTGCCGATACCGTCCGCACTCGGAGAACGTCGCCCCGCCGATCACCCCGTCGGGCAGGCGCAGCCGCACCTTGCCGCCCGGATCATGCAGGTGGTCGGGGGCGTTTGCGGTCATTGGTTGAATACCCGGCTCGGGTGCAACTCACCTGCCTTGAACCGGCCCACGGCCACCGCGCGCCCGTCCTGCGCGGCCCAGCATTCCTCGCCATACTCCACGTCATTCGCGATCACCATGCCGGGGTTGCCATTGCGCAGCCGTGCCGCGCCCTCTTGCGTGGCGGCGACCATGGGCAGGTCGCTCAGCCCCTCTTCCAAGGGCCGCAGATACGTGTCGAGATCGGGCGACTGCGCCATCGCCTCGATCTGCTCGATGCTCAGCCCGCCTTCGGCCTCGAACGGACCCGACCAGACCCGCCGCAGCGCCACGACATGCCCGTAACACCCAAGCGCCGCGCCCAGATCCCGAGCGACCGAGCGCACGTAACCGCCCTTGCCGCAGACCATTTCCAGCACCGCGTGATCGGCATCCGGCCGGTCGACCAGCAGCAATTCCTCGACCCAGAGCGGGCGCGCAGCGACCTCGAA
Organism: Roseovarius sp. MBR-154; assembly: GCF_053628595.1. Lineage (NCBI taxonomy): Bacteria > Pseudomonadati > Pseudomonadota > Alphaproteobacteria > Rhodobacterales > Roseobacteraceae > Roseovarius > Roseovarius sp. MBR-154. The sequence goes on along the minus strand of NZ_JBRJGR010000007.1, from coordinate 37,236 downwards.
TGTCTCGCCCTCGCGGGCCAGTTTATAAGCACGCTGCCCGTCGATCTTGACGGCGGAATATTGCGGCGGCACCTGCATGATATCGCCGACGAACGCCCCGAGCGCGGCCTTGATCTCTTCATCCGTGGGGCGCGTGTCGCTGCGCGCGATCACCTCACCCTCGGCATCGTCGGTATTGGTGGCCTGCCCCAGCCGGACCGTGAATTCATAGGCCTTGAGCGCATCTGTGATGTAGGGAACAGTCTTGGTCGCCTCGCCAAGCGCCACCGCCAAAACCCCCGTCGCGTCGGGGTCGAGCGTGCCCGCATGGCCCGCCTTTTTCGCCTGAAGCGCCCATTTCACCTTGTTCACCACGCTGGTCGAGGTCATGCCCGCAGGCTTGTCCACCACCAGCCACCCGTTTACGTCGCGCCCCTTGCGTTTGCGTGCCATTTGCGGCCTTTTCCTGCTTCTGAACGAAGCGTAGGGCTAATCCAGCGGGGTCTCGGCGTCAACCACAAGCCCCACCATCGGCCCGAGCGGAAACCCGAGGTCATTGCGGCCCAACCCGGGCGCGTATAGCCGCGACACCTTGCCATCGAAATAGAGCGCCTGATCGACGCCCAGATGATCGCGGAACACCCGCGCGAAGCGATGGAAATTCACCGGATCATCGGAAATCACAAACCACGCCCGGCCATCGGCGGCGGTGCCCACGCCGTTGCGGATATAGCGGCTGTCGCTGTCTGTCAGAAAGCGCGGATGCAGGTCGCCGTCGATCACCAGCATCGGACCGGATTGGCTGGCATAGCGGCAGGTGGGTCGCTCCTGCGCATAGCGCAGCGTCTCGATCACCTGCGCGCGCCCGTCGCTCAAGCAAAACACCCCGTTGGGCAAAAGCCCGAAATTGCCGGGGCCCTCGCGGGTGACAAGCGGCGCGGCTTCTCGCCCCTCTTCGATATAGAGCCCCACGGGGCTGCGGTCCGAATGATACATCCCGGCATTCATCGCAAAGCCGAGCCGCTTGCCCTCGCGCGCAAGCTGTCGGTCGATGCTGGCGAAACTGCCAAGCGGCACGCCGCTCTCGGCGTCATTGAGGAAAAGCCGCAGGTCGGCCGCCGCCTCCACCGCGCAAATGACATAGCCCTGTCCCTCGACCCGTTCCGACCGGCACGCTGCCGCCGCAGGGGCCGCGAGCGAAAGTGCCGCAAGCGCCGTGAAGACCCTAGTCCTCCACATCTCGCCGCACCTCATCCTGCGCGAACAGCCTGCGCGTCTCGTCGATCTGATCGAAGGTCTCATCAAGACGAAAGCGCAGGTCGGGGGTGAACTTGAGCCCTGCCTTGCGCCCGATGATCCGGCGCAACTCCGCCTTGTTGCGGGCCAGCAACTCGATCACCTCGCCCTGCCCGCTGCCACCCAATGGCATGACATAGGCGGTCGCGATCTTGAGGTCGGGAGAGGTGCGCACCTCGCCCACGGTGACCGACAGGCGGTTGAGATCGGGATCGTGGATATCACCACGCATCAGCACATCCGACAGGGTCCTGCGGATAAGTTCTCCGACGCGAAGCTGACGTTGCGAGGGGCCGGACCCATCGTGGAATTTGTTCTTGGCCATGCGTTGCATCTAATCGTAGTGCCCGCGCATTCCAAGCGCGGATTGCGGGGACTCGGCAAAATCCCTCACGCCGCCCCCGCCCGCCGCACCCGCGAAATGCCCCGCATGTCTGGTCCGGCGCGCCGCAGAAGAACCGAGAGCCGCGCAAAGCTGTTGGCGATGCCTTTCCTCTCGGGATCGGCGAGAAAGGCGTCGAGTTCGGGCCAGATCCGCACTGCCTGATCGAGATCGGGGTCGCTGCCCTCGACATAAAGCCCGGCCCGGATCATCGTCTCCGACCGGGCATACCGCCCGAGCAGCCCGCGTGCCTGCGCCAGAAGTGCGTTCTCGTCATCGCTTGCCGCCCCGGGCAGGCTACGCGAGACCGAGCGCAGCAGGTCGATGGCAGGGAAGCGCCCGCGCTCGGCGATCTGCCGGTCAAGCACGACATGCCCATCGAGCACGCCGCGCAGGATGTCCGCGACCGGCTCCTCCATGTCGGAGCCCGCCACGAGAACGGTCAGAAGTGCTGTGATGTCGCCCGCGCTGCCCGCGTCGCCCGGCCCTGCCCGCTCGCACAATGACATGATGGTATGCGCTGTGGAGGCCGGAAATCCGCGCAGCGCCGGCAATTCCCCGGCCGCGGTGGCAATCTCGCGATGCGCCTCGGCAAAGCGGGTCACCGAATCGGCAAGGAACAAGACCTGCTTGCCCGCATCGCGGAAATGCTCCGCGACCGCCATCGCCGTCCAGGCACAACGGCGGCGCATCAGCGGCGAGCGATCCGAGGTCGCCGCGACGATCACCGCGCGCGCCATCCCCTCGGGGCCCAGCACGTCGCGCACGAATTCGCCAAGTTCGCGCCCGCGCTCGCCGATCAGCGCGACGACCACGACATCGGCCTGCATATACCGCGCGAGGTGACCCAGAAGCATGGATTTGCCAACCCCCGACCCGGCGAAGAGCCCGATCCGCTGCCCGCGCACCACCGGCAAGAAGGTGTTGAACACTGCCATGCCAGTCTCCAGCCGCGCGCCGAGCGCCCGGCGGCGCGGGGGCGCAGGCGGGTCGGCGCGGACCGGGCGCGTCTGCCCCCCGCGCAGCAGCGGGCGACCGTCGAGCGGCTGACCGTAGGGGTCGATCACCCGTCCGATCCAGCCCGCCGAAGGGGCGATGATGGCCGCGCCGAGCAAGGTCACCCGGTCGCCGAGCGCCACGCCCTCCGCCGCCTCTTCGGGCAGAACCAGCACCGCCACTTGTTGCAGTTGCAGCACCTCGCCATGCAACACCGCCCCGGCCCTAGTCTGGATCCGCACCCGATCGCCAAGCCGCGCCGCCCGGGACAGGCCCGAGACATGCAGCGCGCCGCCCTGCACCGCCGTCACGCGGCCGATCGGATGCGTGGCGCTGAGCGCCGAGAGTTCTGCCCTGAGGCCCTCAAGCTGATTTCCGGTCATCCGTGCGCTCCAATCATGATCTGAAAACAATTTCTAAAGGAATCAGGGTTAAGCCTTGGTTGAAGCCAATCGAGGGAGACGCCCCGATGTTTGAAAATCTCGACATCTTTCGAATGTCGCACGCGATGGCCCGCCATGCCGGTGCGCGTCAGGCCGTGGTCGCGCAGAACCTGGCCAATGCCGACACGCCCGGCTACGCCGCCCGCGACATCGCGCCATTTACCGCGCTCTATGAAACCGGGGGCCGCGGCGAGGCACCCCGCGCGACGCGGCCCGGGCATCTGCTCGGCGGCGGACGGGGCGGGTTCGAGCTTTTCACCGACGAGGCGGCGACGCGCGATCCCAACGGCAATTCCGTGTCGCTGGAAACCGAAATGCTGCGCGCCATCGACGTGCAACGTCAGCATGACCGTGCGCTCGCCATCTACCGCTCGTCGCTGACCGTGCTGCGCACTGCATTGGGACGCGGATAAGGAGGATTAGAATGAGCGAATTTTCCAAAGCCCTCTCGGTGTCGTCCAGCGGCCTACAGGCACAGGCCCGGCGGCTGCAGCATGTCTCCGAGAACATCGCCAATGCCGACACGCCCGGCTACCGGCGCAAGACCGTCGCCTTCGAGACCGCGCTCGGCCCGCGCGACGCGGTCGGCACGGTCGAGACCGGGCCGGTGCGCCTCGATCGAAGCGACTTGCAGCGGGTCTATGACCCCGGCCATCCGCTCGCCGACGAAAGCGGGCATTTCGACGGCTCCAATGTCGACCTGATGATCGAGATCGCGGACGCCCGCGAGGCGCAGCGCAGCTACGAGGCCAATCTCAAGATGTTCGATCAGACACGGCAAATGTCGTCGCGCCTGATGGAACTGCTACGACGCTAACCCGCAAAACAGGAGATCCAGAATGGATATCAGCGCAATCAACGCCGCGCGGCAATACGCGGCCACCCGACCGGCCACCGAACCCGAGCCGCAGGCGGCCGGTGCCGCTTTCCAAGGGCTCGCCCGCGATTTCGCCGCGACACTGCAACAAAGCGAGGATCTCGCCCAGGCGTCGATGACCGGCGGCGCGGATCCGCATGCGCTCGTGCAGGCGCTCGCCCAGACCGAGCTTGCGGTCGAGGCGGCGGTCACGGTGCGCGACCGCGTGGTCGAGGCCTATCAGGAAATCCTGCGGATGCCGGTCTAGGCCGATGCTGGATGAGGTTCTCTTTTTCGACACGCTGCGCGAGGGGCTTTGGGTCTCGGTGATCATCTCCTTCCCGATCCTCGCCGTGGCGCTTGTCGCCGGGCTTCTGGTCGGTCTCTTTCAGGCGCTGACCTCGATCCAGGAACTGACCCTCACCTTCGTGCCGAAACTCGGTGCCATCGTCGTGGTGTTCTGGCTGACCATGGGATTCATGACCCAGACACTGGTGACATTCTTTCAGGACCGGCTCGTGCCGATGATCACAGGAGGCTGACCATGGAAGCCGCAGGCTATACCACCCTGACCCGCCAGACCGGGCTGATGCGCGAGATGCAGATCATCGCCAACAACATCGCCAATGCCGCGACCACCGGCTTTCGGCAAGAGGGGCTGGTGTTCTCAGAATATGTCCGGCGCACGGCGGATGACACCTCGGTGTCGATGGCGCAGGGCAATGTGCGCAGCCTCTCCAGCCTGCAAGGCCCGCTTAACCATACCGGCGGACCGCTCGACATGGCAATCGAGGGCGATGGGTTCTTCCTGATCGAGACCCCGGCGGGCGAACGGCTGACCCGGGCGGGCAGCTTCTCGCTCTCGGCGGCGGGCGATCTGGTCACCGGCGACGGGTTCCGCCTGCTCGATGCGGGCGGGGCGCCGGTCTTCGTGCCGCCAGATGCGACCGGTCTGGGACTCGCGCCCGATGGCACGCTCAGCTCCGACGGGCGTCCGCTGGCGCAGATCGGCCTCGTGCGCCCCGCCGAAGCGGCCGTGCTGCTTCGCGAGGACGGGGTGATGTTCCGCGCCGAAGGCGGCTTTGAGCCCGAGCCGAATGCCCGCATTCTGCAAGGCTTCATCGAAGGCTCCAACGTCGATCCGATCGGCCAGATCGCGCGCATGGTCGAAGTGCAGCGCGCCTACGAGATGGGCCAGAGCTTTCTCGAGTCCGAAAATGAGCGGGTGATGAACGCGCTCGACTCCTTCATTCGCTGACCCTGAAAGGATCACCCGATGCGTATTCTCAAGATCGCCGCGACCGGCATGGCCGCCCAGCAGATGCGGGTGGAGACGATTTCCAACAATCTCGCCAACATGTCGACCACCGGCTACAACGCGCGCCGCGCCGAATTCGCCGATCTGCATTATCAGCAACTGACCCGCGCCGGCACGATCAACGCCGCCGATGGCACGGTCCTGCCCACCGGCGTGCAACTCGGCCTCGGCGTGCGCCCCTCGGCAATCTCGGTCGATCTCGCACAGGGGCCGCTGAGCGCGACCGGCGGCGATCTCGACCTTGCGATCGAGGGGCTGGGCTATCTCGAGGTGACCTTGCCCTCGGGCCAGTCGGGCTATACCCGCGACGGCGCGCTCAAACGCTCGGCGGACGGGCTGATCGTGAATTCCGAAGGCTACCCGGTCGCCCCCGAGGTCACCATTCCCGAAGACGCGCGCAGCATCTCGATCAATGCCGAGGGTGAGGTCTTCGCCTTCTTTCAGGACGAGGCCGAGGCGCAGTCCATCGGCCAGCTAAACCTCGTCGGCTTCAGCAATGCCAAGGGGCTCGAGGCGATAGGCAGCAATCTCTTCATCGAGACCGAGGCGTCGGGGCCACCCAATGTGACGACCGCAGGCCAGGACGGTCTCGGAACCCTGCGGCAGGGCTATCTCGAGGACAGTTCCGTCGATCCGGTGCGCGAGATCACCGAGCTGATCGAGGCGCAGCGCGGCTACGAGCTGAATTCCAAGGTGATCACCGCCGCCGACCAGATGCTCGCCGCGACGACACAGGTGCGCTGATGCTCCGCGCGCTGATCCTGCTTTTTTGCGTCGCGGGCCCTGCCCTCGCCGATGTGATCGTGCCCACCCGCACGATCCGCGCGCAGGAGATCATCGGCCCCGGCGATCTGCTGCTCAGGCCCGGCGAGGGGGCAGGCACCATCACGCTCGCTGATCTGATCGGCATGGAGGCGCGGGTCGCGCTTTATCCGGGGCGCCCGGTGCAGGCCCATCACGTGCAACCGCCCACGCTGATCGAGCGCAACCAGATCGTGCCGCTGATCTATGCCCATGGCGGCCTGCAAATCCTGACAGAGGGTCGTGTGCTGTCGCGGGCGGGGGCGGGCGAATATGTACGTGTGATGAATCTGGTCTCGCGCGCCACGGTCACGGGGCGCGTGACGGAAGATGGCCGGATTGCGGTATCGCGATGAACCGAAGGGAAAGCACAGCCATGTTCCGGACATTCACCCTGATCGTCACCACCTGCGCGCTCGGTGCCTGCGCGCGCCTCGACCATATCGGCAAGGCACCTGATTTCACCTCGACCATGGACTCGCGCGAGCAGCTCGCTATGTTCAACCCGGGCCTTCCCCGGCACGCGCAGGATTCTGCCCTGCTGGAGCGCGCCTCGCTCTGGAGTGGCGATCGTCAGTCGCTTCTCGGCGACCGGCGCGCCGCGACGCGAGGCGACATCCTGACCGTGGTGATCGAACTGGACGAGGAGGCGGAGATTTCCAACACCACCGAACGCTCGCGCAGCGGCTCGGAAGACCTGGGTATCCCGGATTTCTTCGGTCTGCCGCAACGCATCAATCGCAGCCTGCCCGAAGGCGCGAGCCTTGATCGGGCGGTCGGCATCAATTCCTCCAGCCAGTCGGGCGGCGACGGCTCGGTCAGCCGCAGCGAGGAAATCACCCTGCGCGTGGCCGCCACGGTGACGCAGGTGCTGCCCAACGGCGTGCTGGAAATTCAGGGCTCTCAGGAAGTACGGGTGAATTTCGAACTGCGCGAGCTTCTGGTCACCGGCTTCGTGCGGCCCGAAGATATCTCGCGGCAGAACGAGATCACCTATGACAAGATTGCCGCGGCGCGCATCTCCTATGGCGGGCGCGGCCAGATCACCGATGTCCAGCAACCGCGGATCGGCCAGCAGGTGCTGGACGCGATCCTGCCCTTCTGACCCCGGCAACGGAGACCGACCCGATGATGCGCATGCTTTTGCCCCTTCTCCTCGCCCTCCTCGGAACCGGCGGCGGCATCGCGGCGGGGCTTGTCCTGCGCCCCGCCCCGCAGGACCAGACCGCCGTGGAACAGACACAGGACAGCGCGTCGGAAACGGACGGGCCCGACACCGCAACCGATCATGCCGAAGAGCCAGCGGGCGACAGCGAATTCGTCAAGCTCAACAATCAGTTCGTCATCCCCGTGGTCAACGAGGACCGGATCGGCGCGATGGTCGTGCTGTCGCTCAGCCTCGAGGTCCCCAGCGGTCAGACGCAGACGGTCTATGCGCGCGAGCCCAAGCTGCGCGACGGGTTTCTCCAGGTTCTGTTCGATCACGCCAATATGGGGGGCTTCGACGGCGAATTCACCGGCGCGGACAGAATGGATGCCTTGCGCCGGTCGCTGCGTGACGTGGCCACGCGCGTTCTGGGCGAGGTCGCCCGCGATGTGCTGATCACCGAGATCGCCCGCCAGGACGTGTGAGCCGCTCAGCCGCTGCCGCCACGGTCTCGCAGCAGCGACAGCCGGGCGAGGGTCGCACTCTCATGCGCCAGCCGCGCCCGCGCATCGGCCTCTCGCGCCTCGGCGCGCAGCTGGCGCATAGCCTCCGCCTTGCCGAACCCCGTGCGCAGCTTGCGCAGCGCACCGGCCTTGCGCACCAGAACGCGTGCCAGCTCTTGCTGCAACTGCGCCCGGTTGCGCCCGACCCATCCCTGCCACAGAACATCCCCGCCGATCCGCCGCAACCCGTCGAGATCGGCCTCGGGCAGCGCTCGGTTGGCCTGATGGTGCGCCGAGAGCCGGGCCAGTTCCTGCCGGAGCCGGGTCTCGTCACGCAGAATGTCCTGCGCGCGTGCCAACTCGGCCTGGTAGAGCGCCTCCGTCACCTCGGCCAGATCGTCGAGCACCGCACGGCTCATGCTCGGTGCCCCGCCTTGCGCCGCATCGCCTCGGCAAAACGGATCGCGGCGGCGACGGCGCGGTAATGCGCCGGATCGATCTCTTCGCCGATCTCGGTCCCGGCATGCAGGGCGCGCGCCGTGGGCGGATCGCTATGCACCGGCACGCCATGCTCGAAGGCCAGGTCGCGGATCGCATGCGCCATGTGATCGACGCCCTTGGCCACGCAGACCGGTGCCGAGCCGGGCGCACGGCTCCACTTCAGCGCCACCGCGTAATGGGTCGGGTTCACGATCACCACGTCGGCCTTCGGCACATCCGCCATCATCCGGTTGCCCGCGATCTGCATGGCTTTCTGTCGCCGTTTCTGCTTCATGTGCGGATCGCCCTCGTGCTGCTTGTGCTCGTCGCGCAGCTCCTTGTGCGACATCATCTGCTTGCGGCGGTGATCGTAATGCTGCCAGAGGTAATCCACCGCGCCTATGGCGAGCGCGATGAGCAGCACCACCAGCAGGAATTCCAGCGTCATCTGTGCCATCAGCGCGCCGATGATCCGGGGCTCGCCATGCAGGGCACCGGCCATTTCGGGCAGCCGCCGGGTCAGATAGACCCCGAGCAGGACGCCGTAGAGCAACAGTTTCACCGCGCTCTTGGCGAACTCGAAAATCCCGCTCAGCCCGTATTTGTTGCGCGCGTTCGCGACCGGGTCGATCCGAGAGAATTTCGGCTCCAGCCGGGAGGGGGCAAAGACCAGGCTGCGCTGCGCGAGCACCGACAGCAGCGCCACGATGCCGGGCAGCACGAACCAGATCGCGAGCGCCGCGATCAGCCCCCACAAGGCGCCGCCAAGCGCCGCGCCCCCGCCGCCACCATCAGCCGCGAAAACCAGTTCGGCGAGCCGTTCCGGCCGGTCGAGAAAGGACATCAGAAGTGAACTCGTATCGGTGATCGAGGCCCCTCCCGCCGCCAGTGCCGCAAGCACGAACCCACCATAGGATCCGGCAGTGTTGAGATCGGCCGAGCGGGCCAGCTCACCTTTCTTGCGCGCCTCGTCGAGCTTGTGCTGCGTGGGTTCGTGGGTCTTGTCGGCGTCGTCCTCCGCCCCCTGCATCAGCCGCCTCCCACGGGATCGGCGAGAAAGCTCTGCAACGCCTCGACCCAGATCGCGAGCATGGTGGGCGCAACCAGCATCAGCAGGAACAATCCCGCCCCGGTGATCGCGGGCGCGCCGACAAAGACAACCATCAGCTGCGGCATCGCGCGATTGATGATACCGAGTGTCAGGTTGTAAAGCATCGAGGCGATCACGAAGGGCGCCGCCAGGGTGAAGGCAAAGCCGAACGCATGCGCCACCCGCCCGACCCCCCATTGCGCGACCTCGGCCCCCGCAAGCCCCTCAGCCAGAGGAAAGGTCCGATAGCTCAGCACGACCATTTCCGCCACACGCACATGCAGATCGAGGATCATCGCAAGCGCGACCGCGCCGCTGACGAGCACATGCCCCATGGCCGGCATCGGGGTGATGCTGGCATTGCCGAGGATCTGCGACAGCGAGGTGGATTGTGCCGCGATGGAGCCCGCGGTCTGCAAGGCGAGCACGAAAAGCCGAACGCCGATGCCGAGCAAGAGGCCGATGCCGGTCTCGATCAGAACCAGCCGGACGAGGGAAACCGCGCCCCGATCAGGGCCCGCCATGCCGGGCACGACCGCCGCCGCAACCACCACCGTGAGCGCGAGCGCAAGGCCCAGCTTGATCCGGATCGGCACGGAACGCTCACCAAGGCCCGGAAAGAGCGCGATCAGCGGCGCGACCCGCAGAAAGACAATGAAATGCAGGATCAGGATGTCCCTTGACAGCGCGATCAGGTCCGCAAGCCCGCTCATGCCGCCACCACGCCCACCAGCGCAGGCCGCGCATCGAGCCCGATTTCCTCGAATGACAGTACCGGCACGCTGACATGCTTGGCCGCGAGCGCCGTTTGCAGAAAGCGCCGCCGTTGCGTCGAGGTGACCACGGCTGGCGAAATGCCCTGTTCGGCGGCGCGGCTGACCTCTGCTCCGATGGCGTCGGTCAAGCTGTTGAAAAGTTCGGGCGGCAGCGCCACGTCGCGCCGCCCCTTGTCGCCCTCGACCTGGTACCCGGCAAAGGTGTCCTCCCATTCCGGGGCCAGTTGGATCAGCGGCAGCGTCCCGTCCGGGCGCTGCAACTCGGCCACGATCTGGAAGCCGAGGCGCTGGCGCACATGTTCGCAGATGGCATCGGGGTTGGGCAGGATCTGACGCCCTTCCGCCGTGGCCTCGATGATCAGCGGCAGGTTGCGGATCGAGACCCGTTCGGCCAGCAACAGGCGCAGCACCGCATGCAGCAGGTCGGGCGTGATCCGGTCGGGGATGGTCTCCTCGATCAGCTTGCGATTTGCCTCGGCGCGGGCGCGGTCGGTGAGGTTGACCATCTCGTCTAGCAGGCGGCGCATGGCCTTGAGCGTGAGCAACCGGCTGAGGTTGCGCCGGATCACCTCGAGCAGATGGGTGGCGAGCACTTCGGTTGGCGCGACCAGTGTCACACCATCCAGTTCCGCCGCATCGCGCTCCGCCGCCGAAATCCAGCGCGCCGGGGTGCCATAGACCGGCTCGGTGACCGTTTCCCCGGGCGGCAATGCCGGATGACGATCCGGATCGAGCGCGAGCACCGCCTCGGGACGCAGCGTGCCACGGGCCTGTTCGGCCCCATGCACTCGGATCGCGTACCCTCCCATGGGCAGCCCGGACTCGTCCGTCAGGCGGATTTCCGGCAGGATCACCCCATATTGCGTGGCCGTATAGCGGCGCATGTTGGCGATCCTAGCATCGAGCCCGAGCCCCGGATCAAGCACCATGTTCACGAGATCAGGTGCAAACTCGACGTGGATATCGTCCAACTCAAGCAGATCGCCCATCGACATCTGCGGCGTGTGCGGCGCAATTTCTTCGGAAAGCACCGCATCCACCGCGCTCTTGCCGCGACGCAGACTCAGCATCGCCGTCAGCCCGAGGATGGCCGCGCCCAGGATGAACGGCACGAAGGGCAGGCCCGGCACCAGCGCGAAAAGTCCCATCAGCACCGCCACGGTGGCAAGCGCCGAGGGGTGTCGGCCAAGCTGAACGGAGATCGCCGTATCGGTGGCCCCGAGCGTACCTCCGCGGGCCAGCATCAGGGCCGAGGCTATCGAGATGACAACCGCCGGGATTTGCGTTACCAGCCCGTCCCCCACGGTCAGGATCGTGTAGGTCTCGAACGCCTCGCCTACCGGCATGTCATGCACCACCGTCCCCATGATCAGGCCCATGACGAGGTTGAGCAGCGTGATCAGCAGCCCGGCGACGGCATCGCCCTTGACAAATTTCGACGCCCCGTCGAGTGATCCGAAAAACGTGGTTTCCTGCTGTTCGCGCTCGCGCCTTTCGCGGGCCTCTTCATGGGTGATCGCACCCGCAGACATGTCGCTGTCGATGGCCATCTGCTTGCCCGGCATGCCATCAAGCGCGAACCGCGCACCTACCTCGGCCATACGTGCCGCGCCCTTGGTGATGACCATGAAATTCACGATCAAGAGCACGCCGAACACGACAAGACCAAGAAAGGCGCTGCCACCCATGATGAAATCGGCAAATCCCCGGATCACCTCGCCCGCTGCGGCAGTGCCGGTATGCCCCTGGCCGATGATCAGCTTGGTCGAGGAGACATTGAGCGACAGCCGCAGCATGAGCGACGCAAGCAGGATCGTCGGGAAGGCCGAGAAATCCAGCGGGCGTTCAATGAAGAGCGTGATCGTGAAGATCAGGATGGCCAGCGCGAAGGACAGGGCGAGACCGACGTCAAGAATCCATGGCGGCATCGGCAGGATCATCATCACAATGATCGCCATGAGCGCGAGCGCCAGCATCACGGTCGGCTGGAAGAGGTTGGCGACGGACAGCGATTTCATCGCTCACGATCCCCCAAGCGCGATGAGAGGCGCGCGCGTCGCATTGTCCAGTGGAACCAGCGAGGCGAGACCGCCCGATCCCGGCGTGCCGCCGAACAGGGGATAGGAATTTTCTTGGCGCGCGACAGGCAGGCGCACAGAGCGGGGCTCCGGCGCATCGCGCGCCGCACCCGCATCGGGCAGGGCGTTGCGGATCCGTTCAAACCGTGTGCGATACCGGCCCGCGAGTTCGGGCGTACGGGAATGGAAATACCCCGCCGCGACCGACCAGTCGCCGGTCTCGTCATGGAGCGTCTTCAGAAACCGGGCGGCGTAGCTTGCGTTGGCCTCGGGATCGAACATATGGGCGATCGACCGGAATTCGGCTCCGTGCCACTTGTAGTTGATCTGGAAGCACCCGACATCAAAGCTGCGCGCGCCCTGACGAAACGCCTGATCAACATACGCGCGCGCCGCGACGGCATCACCGAACCAACGCCCCTCGCCCGCCATGTTGACGGTCCATGGCCAGGGCTCCATCCGGCCCGCATGCACGCGCCCGGTCTCGGTCCGCGTAATCGCGCGCAGTACCTCAAGGGGCACGCCATGCGCGCGCGCCGCGCGCTCCGCGGCCCGGTCACAAAGATGCGACGGCCGCGCCGCAGCGGCATTCGGCAGGGCAAGGAGGCCAATCATGAGCAAGATCACATGCCCTCGCCTCGACCACGCAACTGGCAAGCGAACGGTCGGTCGACAGTGAAGTATCCTATGCATTTTGGGCCCTTTCTGGGTCATGGATCTCGCCGTCCGTGATCATCGATAGCGGCGGAACGTTGAGATTGCGTAAGCACCGGCAGACATCATCAATTGATCGGGATATCCGGGCTCGGCGTCGCGGCCAGAAGTCGGCCGAGCACCTGTCGCGCCGTACCCGCCGCGTCGAGCGCCCGGCGGTGGCGCCCGAGCGGCGGCGCCTCGGGGCCGGGTTCGGCGGCATCGGGCTCTTGCAGCAGGCTGGCGACATCCCGCAAGACCGGGTTCCCTGCAGCGGCCAAAGAACCAGGGTCCGCCGCGAAAAGGGCCGCCCGATCGGCCGCATCGGCCTGCCCGCCAAGCGCATTGAGTCGTGCCGCGGCGGCGTGATCTCCGGCAAGGCTGCGCGCGCGGGCGCGCAGCCCCGCGGCCTCTGGCCCCGCGAGCCACAGCAACTCTGCTTCGGCGGCGCGCGGGCGCTCTTGCGCGAGGGCGATCTCGGCGCGCAGCAGCCGCGAGCCCGGGGTGTCATGCCCGACAAGCTGCGGAGCCACGAACCCGCCTGCCCGGTCTGGAAACCCGACAGCCAACAGGCGGCTCGCGATCGCGCGCGCGATCTCGGGGGCGACATCTCCCGGTTCCCCGAACCGGCCGGACAGCACATGACGCAGGAAGGTGACATCGTCGGCATGCCGCGCCATCTGGCCGATCAGCATGTCGGCGGTCTCCTGATCCGCACGCAGCCTGTCGAATTCGCGCACCGCTTCCCCATAGGCGCCAGCATGCGCAAGGGCCGCGATATAGGCAGCTGACATGCGATGCCCGAGCGCAGTGCCACGATATTCCTGCGCATAGGCACCGGCGAGTTCGGCCCGGTCAAGCGGAACCGGTTCGCCTTTCTCCAACGCCCCCTCGACCAGTGCCAGAAGGGCCTCTGCCGAGGCGGGCGAGTTCCCCTGCACCGCGACGTGCAACGCACTCTGCGCCAAATCGGGATCCTGCCGGACGTGGGCCAGTTCCGCGCGCGCAAGCGCGGTTTCCGGATCATCCGCCTCCTGATGGCGGTCGATGACGCGCAGGATCGATTGCGACGTCTCGCGATGCCCGGCGCTCAGCAAGCGCCGGGCAAGAGCCGGTCCGAGCGACCGCCGCAAGCCGTCCGGCAAGAGCGCGAAGGCACGCAGCAAGCCTTTGTGATCGAGGGGCAGATCCTTTGACAAATCCGGATTGGCCAGGATGCCCCAGAGCATCGTCGTCGCGTCGCAAATCAGCGCGAGCGTCAGTTTGGGCCGCTCTCCGACCGGTTTGTGATCGACGATGAACGACATCTCCCGCAGGAGCTCCGCCTCCGCGTCCGAGTGGCTGCGCAGGGTCAGAGCCAGCCGCGCCTCGGCACCGAATCCGTAATGCAGATAGAGGCGGGCCAATTCGAGTGCGACCGTGTCGTTCGGGCGGTCGAACTCGCCCAGCAGGTCGCGATTGAGGCGACCGAGCTCTTCGTGGAACGGAGCCGTACCGCCCCATGCGGCGACATCCGTCCAGTCAGGTTCCGGACAGGTTTGCGCCTGAACGGGACCGGCCGGAGGCCGCGCTGCCCCGACAATCGCCAGATCAACACTGCTATGTGCGCGCATGTTGAGGGCTGCACGCGGCGCGGACGCGGGGGGGGCCGTCTCAGCCTCTTTCGTCGGCTCGTGCGTCTCGCTGCGGGGCCGTCCGGCTCCCGGTCCGGTGACATCGCGGCGCGCGGGGGTCAGCAATCCCTGGCTCGCCGCGCGGCCAAGCTGTTCGATCAGCGCGCCACGCATGGCGCTGAGGTCCGGCTCAACGCCCGGCGTGTCCTCCGGCGTCCCGTCCTCGTGCATAGGGGCAGTATCGGCGGCGGCCATGACGTCGAGCCGGTCCGACAGCGAGATCAGCGCGGCAGATCGCTGGCCAAGCGCCGAGCTGTCGCGCATTGACCGTGCAAACGGTCGCGCCGGGCGCTCATCCGACGCCGTTTGCGGCGGGGTGGCGATATCGAGCACCAGCATGCGCGCGCCGTGCCAGAACGCGCTCAGTTCGCAGGCGCAGGCGAATTCGATCTCCAGCCGCCCGGGCGCGGACGAGACCGCACGCACCCTCTCGCGCCCGATGCGCTCGAAGACGGCGTCGAGATCGAAATCGAGCCCGGGCGCATCGAAGATCAGCGCTGCACCCGATTTTCGCTCCTGTAGGCGCCACGCAATCCGGCGCGGCATATCGAGAACGAGACGCGTGAACTCCGCATGCGCCCCGGAGCGCACCGGCACCGTCTGTGCCATGGCCATCGCAGGCAAGAGCAGCGCGAGCAGGGTGACCAACAGCCGGATCATGCGGCATCCTGCTTCAGGGCCCTCAAAGCCTCTTCCAGATCGCCAAAGCTGGGGCGTTTATGCGCCGGGGTGTTCTGCCGTCCCACCTCGATGCAGATGTTTGCAGCATGGTTGTGGAGATTGGCGACCAGGACTTCGCGGATCAGCTTGTAGAAATGGGCATCCTCCTCGACCACGTCGCGCACCTTGCTGGCGAAGGGCCCGACGAGCCCGTAAGACAGAAACACCCCGAGAAACGTGCCGACCAGCGCCCCACCGATCATCTTGCCGAGGATTTCCGGCGGCTGGTCGATCGACGCCATGGTCTTGATCACGCCAAGCACCGCCGCCACGATCCCGAGCGCGGGCAGACCGTCGGCCATGGTCTGCAGCGCGTGGCTCGAATGCAGGGCGTGGTGCTGGCTCGCCTCCATGCGCTTGTCGAGTACCTCCTCGACCTGATGGGGATCGTCGTAGTTCATCGAGGCCGAGCGCAGCGTGTCGCCGATCAGCGCCACAGCCTCTCGATCCGCGAGAATGCGCGGATATTTGGTGAAGATCGCGGAATCCTGGGGCGCCTCGATATGTTCCTCCACCGCGACCGGGTTCTGGCGCCCGAGGCGGATCAGGCTGAAGAGCAGACACAGCAGGTCGCGGTAGTCCTCCGGCTGCCATTTCGGCCCCTTGAACACCTTGGCAATATCGCGAAGCGTATGTTTGACCGCCCCCGCGTCATTGCTGATCAGGAACGCGCCGATCGCCGCGCCGCCGATCATCATCAACTCGAACGGCAGGGCGTGCAGGATGATGCCAATCTTGCCCCCGGCGGCAAGGTAACCCCCAAAGACCATCACGAAAATCACCACAATGCCAACGAGCCCTATCATCGTCCTCTCCGCCATTCAGTCCTGAGGGCAGTCTTTCACCGCCGGGTTAAGAAAAGCTGAGCGCCAGCCGATCATTCGCTCGGTACGTCGGCGTTGCGCCCGGCAAGGACGACGCTGAACATATGCGCCGCAGTCGGTGTCAGGCCTGCCATGATCTCGGCAGCGGCCTCGGGGCGCATGCGGGCAAGAAACCCCGCAGCGAATCGCGGATCCATCTGCTCGAAGAGGGCAGCGGCCTGTTTCGGCTTCATCGTCTCGTAGACCTTGGTCAAGCGGCCAAGATCATCCTCGGCTGCGGTTTCCGCGATCTCAAGCGTGGCGCGCAGGCTCTCCTCGGCGTCTTCGAGGGCGGCCAGCCTGCGCGTGACTTCGCCATCGGCGATGCGCAAGGCCTGCATGCGGTCGGCAAGCGCGGCCTCCCGTTCGTCGAGACGGGCCTCGCGGTCTTGCAGGGCGGTCAGCATGGTCTGCAGATCCTGCGGGCGTTCACAGGTTGCCGGTTCATGACCCTCCGGCAGATCCGCTACCGCCTCAACCGAGGCGCGCGCGACCGCCTGACCGGCACCGCCCCCAAGCCGCACCAGGGCAGAGGTCACCAGCAGGGCCGCGATCAACACCAGCGCACCGCGGGCTCTCGGGCGCGTCTGGCGGCGGCGTGCGCGCGGCATCATCTCGCCCCCGCGTCGCGGGTCATCGGATGGCGGTGAAAGACCGCGCCGTCCTGCGGACCAGCAGCCGCCGCTGTCCGGTTCGGCATCTGCCGCTCGTCCGGCAAGTCATGCATCGATGCCACCATGAGTTCGAGCCGTTTGGCCACGCGCTCGGCCCGGTCGGTCAGATCATCGAGCGACCGGGTCGATTCGCCCGCCGTCTCCCGCGCCGCGCGCAGCGTCCGCGTGAGATCATCGACCTGCGCCGAGAGCACCGCCACGGCCCCGCCGACACCGTTTTCCAGATCGTTGAAGCGACTCAACCGGCGGGCAAGCACGTAACAGTAAAACCCGGCCCCCAAGGCCCCGGCAACCAGCAGAATATCGGCGATCAGTTCCATCCCGTCCCCTTTCAGTTCAATACGAATTCCATCACCAGAAGATCGTTTATCCGGCCCGCGCCTGCGACGATCTGCACCCGGCGCAACATCTGTGCGCGCAAGCGCAGCAGCGCGGCGCGCTCCTCCATGTCGGCAAGGCTCAGCGCGCGCAGATAGGTATTGAGCACATCGACGATGCGCGGCATGAGGCGCGTGACTTCGCGTTCATGGGCATGATCGACCTCCAGTTCGGCGCGAAAGCGCAGGTGGCGAGTGACCCCGTCTTGCGAGAGCGAGATCACCAGCGGCTCCACCGGGACAAAAACAACATTGCCGAAATCGACCGCCGCCGCACCCTCCGCCAGCTGCGATGGCGGCGCGCCAAGCGGCAAGAGGCCGGACGAGGCTGCGTAGAACCCGGCCCCACCACCGGCAAGTGCCAGCCCGAGCCCGAGCACCAGCGGCCATTTCCCGCGTTTGCGCCCCGCCTCGGGGAGGTCTTCGGTCTTGTCCTCATCCGCCATGCTGAAATCCTCGACTTGCATCGCGGCCAATATGGCCCAGAGAAACTAACCGATTGTTAAGCCTGATCGGCGAATGATGACCGCATCGACCGGCAGAACGCCGCAGAGCAGGAGGCAACACCTTGCAGCAGATCGTGACCCTCTGGCACTCCCTCGACATGCGGCGGCGCGTGATCGTCGGGCTGGCGACCCTCGCCATGTTCTGGGCGGTGCTGGCGCTGGCCCGCATGGTCTCGGAGCCGCAGCTGAGCCTGCTGTACGCGGGGCTTGAAGGCGGCGCTGCAGGCGAGGTGGTGGCCGCGCTGCAACAGAGCGGCGTGGCCCATGAGGTGCGCGGCGATTCGATCTTCGTCGATGGCTCGCAACGCGATGCGCTGCGCATGACCCTCGCCGGAGAGGGGCTTCCGGCCTCCTCCACCAAGGGCTACGAGCTGCTCGACGGGCTGTCGGGCTTCGGCACCACCTCGCAGATGTTCGATGCCGCCTATTGGCGCGCAAAGGAGGGGGAACTTGCGCGCACCATTCTCGCCCATCCCGCGATCCGCAGCGCGCGCGTGCATCTCGCCTCCACCGGAAGCAATCCGTTTCAACGCGACATTCGCCAATCCGCATCGGTTTCGGTCACGACGCAACCGGGCGGAATCAGCCCCAAACATGCGCGAGCGCTCCGGTTTCTCGTCGCCTCTGCGGTACCGGGGCTGACCCCGGAGGATGTCGCGATCATTGATGCAGAGGGCGGGCTGATCGGCGTCGAGGAGGCCCCGGCCAATGCCCCCGACGACCGCGCCGCCGCTCTGCGGCAACGCGCCGAGCGCCTGCTCGAGGCGCGGGTCGGGCGGGGCAATGCCGTGGTCGAGGTGACCCTCGAGACCGTGATGCGGAGCGAGGCGATCCGCGAGCGGCGATTCGATCCCGAGAGCCGGGTGGCGATCAGCACCGATAGCGAGGAGAGTGCAGAGACCTCCTCCGATCAGGGCGGTGGCGTCACCGTTGCCTCGAACCTGCCCGACGGCGATGCAGGGGCCGAGAACACCTCGACGAGCCAGAACACCGAAACCCGCGAACGGGTGAATTACGAGGTCTCGACGACCGAACGCGAGATCACCCAAGGGCCCGGCGCGATCAAACGGCTGAGCGTCGCGGTGCTGGTCAACGGGATCACCGGAACCGATGCCAGCGGTGCTTCGACGGTCGAGCCGCGCCCACAGGAGGAACTCGACGCGCTGCGCGAACTGGTGGCCTCGGCGGTTGGGCTTGACCCTGACCGCGGCGACGTGCTGACCCTCAGGACGATGACATTCGAGACCCTCGAACCGGCAGGCACGCTGGCCGTGCCGGGGCTCTTCGACCGGCTCGCGCTGGACGCCATGTCGCTGATCCAGGCCGCTGTTCTGGCGCTCGTGGCGATCATCCTGGGGTTGTTCGTGGTGCGGCCTATCCTGGCCCGCCCCCCGGCGCACGCCGCGGCGCAGCTTGCAGCGCCGCCCCGGCCTGAGTCCGCCCTGAACGAGACCGCGAGCGCGGCGCCGTTGACCGGTGAAATCGACGAGGGCGAGTTCGACAGCAGTCGGCTTTCGCTCGTCTCCGACAAATCGACGGAGATGCCCGGGCGGATCGGAGAGGATCAGGATCCCGTGGCGCGCCTGCGCACCCTGATCGGTCAGCGGCAGGAGGAAACCGTCGAGATCCTGCGCAACTGGCTTGAAGGCGAGGAAGAGGAGAAGGCCCGATGACCATCTCCCATCTGCTCGAGGATTTCGGCGAGAGCCTGCGCGGTGCCGCGATCTCGATCACCGATATCTCGCTCGAGGAAGAGCGGCTGGCCGCCTTCGAGACCGGCTATCAGGCCGGGTGGGACGACGCGGTCAAATCCCAGAAGGAAGATGAGCGCAGGATCGCCGCCGACCTGGCCCAGAACCTTCAGGATCTCACCTTCACCTATGAGGAAGCCTATGCCGCCGTGCTCAATGCCCTGCACCCGTTGCTCGAACAGATGGTGGCGACGGTCCTGCCGCCCCTGAGTCAGGACACGCTCGCGCCCCGTCTGGCCGAAATCCTGCAGGAAAAGGCCCTTGACCACGGCCGCCAGCCCATCGTGATCGCGGCTGCCCCCGGCGACATGACCCGCATGGAAACGCTGATCGAGACCTTGCCCGGCCTAGACATCGCGCTTGCCGAGGATGACACGCTGGCCCCCGGCCAGATCTTCCTGCGCTTCGGCGAGACCGAGGAGGAGATCAACCTCGATTCGGTGCTTAGGGCGATCGAGCACGCCGTCTCCGGCTTTTTCCAAGAGAACAGAAAGGCTATTGCATGACCGAACCCGCGACCGCCCCGCCGACAGCGCCCAAGCCGGATCTGACCAATCCGTTCTCCACCGTACCGATCGAGATCACGATCTCGGTCGGCAAGGCGCGCCCCCTGATCCGCGACCTGCTGAAACTCGGCAAGGACGCGGTGCTGCCGCTCGACCGCCGGGTCGATGACGCGGTCGAGCTCTATATCGGCGAACGGCTGATCGCGCGCGGCCAACTCGAGGAGATGGAGGGCGACCAGGCGGGCCAGCTCGCCGTGCGCCTGACCGAGGTGGCCAATCTTCAGGACGGTCTCGGATGACGATCCTGCGCGCGCGGGTCTGGCTGATCGCCGCACTGACGCTCTTCTGCGCGGGCGCCGCGATGGCCCAGGACCTGTCGATCTCGCTTGGCGAGGGCGGCTCGATCACCGCGCGCACGGTGCAGTTGATCGCGTTGGTTACCGTGCTCAGCCTCGCACCCGGCATCGCCATCATGATCACCTGCTTTCCGTTCATCGTGACCGTGCTGTCGATCCTGCGCACCGGCATCGGGCTCCAGCAATCTCCGCCCAACATGTTGATCGTCAGCCTCGCGCTCTTTCTGACCTATTTCGTGATGGAGCCGGTCTTCTCCGAGGCCTGGACGCAGGGCATCGCGCCGCTGATTGAAGAGACGGTGCCACTCGACGAGGCGCTCACCCGCGCCATCGCCCCGTTTCGCGGCTTCATGGCCCAGCGGCTCGACCCCGACACATTCGCCGCAATGGCGGCACTGCGCCCCGATGCCAGTCAGATCCCGAGCGGGCCGGAGGCCCCGCTTTCGGTGCTGATCCCCAGCTTCATGCTGTCCGAGATCGCGCGGGCCTTCCAGATCGGGTTCCTGATCTTCCTGCCCTTCCTGATCATTGATCTGGTGATCGCGGCAATCCTGATGTCGATGGGCATGATGATGGTGCCGCCGGCCATCGTCTCACTGCCGTTCAAGCTCGCGTTCTTCGTGATCGCCGATGGCTGGACGCTGCTCGCCGAGGCCCTGGTGCGCGGCTACATGTGAGCGCGGCGCGGTGTGGCCTGCACCCGGCGCCGAGCGCGCCACATCCCGCTTTCAATCCAGGGCAAACTCCTGTATGGCGCGCGCATCTGAGACGTGATGCCTTTGACCCCGGGCGCATGTGAATGATTGGGGTCGGCGGCAATGGGGCCGTCATTGTAACGGGAGACCCGGGATACGCCCGGGAGTGCTCTCAGCTAGGAAACGACAGATGTTCAAAGAGACGAAAAAATCGATGCAGTGGGGGGAGGAAACTCTCACACTGGAAACCGGCAAGATCGCCCGTCAGGCCGACGGCTCGGTGATTGCCACCCTGGGCGAGACCTCGGTCATGGCGAACGTGACCTTTGCCAAGGAACAAAAGCCGGGAATGGATTTCTTCCCGCTGACCGTTCATTATCAGGAAAAATACTATGCGGCGGGCAAGGTGCCGGGTGGCTTCTTCAAGCGTGAGGCCCGCCCGACCGAGAAAGAGACGCTGACCGCGCGTCTGATCGACCGTCCGATCCGCCCGCTGTTCGTGCCGGGTTTCAAGAACGAAACGCTGGTGATGTGTACCGTCCTCAGCCACGATCTGGTCAATGATCCGGATATCGTCGCGATGATCGCGACCTCCGCCGCGCTGACCATTTCCGGCGCGCCGTTCCGGGGCCCGATCGCAGGCTGCCGCGTCGGCTACTCGGAGGGCGAATACATCCTCAACCCCGAGATCGACGACATGCACAACCTGCGCAACAACCCCGAGCAGCGTCTCGATCTGGTTGTCGCGGGCACCAAGGACGCCGTGATGATGGTCGAGTCCGAGGCGTATGAGCTGACCGAGGAAGAGATGCTTGGCGCGGTAACCTTCGCGCATGAGCAGATTCAGCCGGTCTGTGACCTGATCGTCTCGCTCGCCGAGGATTGCGCCAAGGAGCCGTTCGACTTCTCGCCGCCGGATTACTCCGACCTCTACGCCGCCGTCAAAACGGCGGGCGAAGAGCAGATGCGCGCCGCCTTTGCCATTCGCGACAAGCAGGAACGCACCCATGCGATTTCCGCTGCCAAAGACGCGATCAAGGCACAGCTGACCGAAGAGCAGCTTGAGGACGGCAATCTCGGGGCTGCCCTGAAAAAGCTCGAGTCGGTCGTGCTGCGCGGCGATGTCGTCAAGAATGGCAACCGTATCGACGGCCGTCGTCTGGATGAAATCCGCCCGATCGTCTGTGAAACCGGCCTCTTGCCGCGCACCCACGGCTCGGCGCTGTTCACCCGTGGTGAGACGCAGGGCCTCGTGGTCACCACGCTCGGCACCGGCGACGACGAGCAGTTCATCGACGCGCTGCACGGGAATTTCAAATCGAACTTCCTGCTGCATTACAACTTCCCCCCCTATTCGGTGGGCGAAGCCGGGCGCGTGGGCCCTCCGGGCCGTCGTGAAATCGGCCATGGCAAGCTCGCATGGCGCGCGCTTCAAGCGGTTCTGCCGCCCGCGACCGATTTCCCCTACACCATCCGTCTGGTGTCGGAGATCACGGAATCCAACGGCTCCTCCTCCATGGCCTCGGTCTGTGGCGGGTCACTGTCGATGATGGACGCGGGCGTACCGCTCAAGACATCCGTTGCCGGTGTGGCCATGGGGCTCGTGCTGGAAGAAGACGGTTCTTTCGCGATCCTGTCGGATATCCTGGGCGACGAAGATCACCTGGGCGACATGGATTTCAAGGTGGCTGGCACGTCCGAGGGCATCACCTCCTTGCAGATGGATATCAAGGTCGCGGGCATCACGCCCGAGATCATGAAGCAGGCACTGGAACAGGCAAAAGCCGGGCGCATGCATATCCTGGGCGAGATGGACAAGGCGCTTTCGGGGGCCGCTGATTTCAGCATCCACGCCCCGCGCATCGAGACCATGCAGATCCCCACCGACAAGATCCGTGAAGTCATCGGGTCGGGCGGCAAGGTGATCCGCGAGATCGTCGAGGTATCGGGTGCCAAGGTCGATATCAACGACGAGGGCATCATCAAGATCGCCTCGCCCAACGGCGAGTCGATCAAGAAGGCCTATGACATGATCTGGTCGATCGTGGCCGAGCCGGAAGAGGGCCAGATCTATGACGGCAAGGTCGTCAAGATCGTCGATTTCGGTGCTTTCGTGAACTTCTTCGGCAAGCGCGACGGGCTGGTGCATGTCAGCCAGATCGAGAACCGCCGCCTGAACCACCCGAGCGACGTGCTCAAGGAAGGTCAGGACGTGAAGGTCAAGCTTCTGGGGTTTGACGATCGCGGCAAGGTCCGGCTGTCGATGAAGATGGTCGATCAGGAAACCGGCGAGGAAATCCAGCCGGAGGCGCGCGAAAAAGACGACGCCTGACTCGAATTGATCCGAATGAAAGGGCCCCGTCGCATCGCGCCGGGGCCCTTTTGACGTAACGTCACCGCCATTTCCGCGCAAAAGGTAAGGTTTTCCATACGAGACAGGCGGCACATTTTTTCTCATGACAGCTACATCCGATCGAATGTTGTTCGAGATGCGAGTGATCTGGTTTCGAGTAGAGTTCAGGTGCGTCATCACTCACGGTTTCGCGTACCAGTGGGCCCCGGTGGCAACACCGGGGCCGCCCTTGGGGTCGCCTTTCATTGTCCAGTGGTCACAGCGGCAGGGCTGTGGTTGAAAAGACCGTGCGCAGGGCAAAACTCGACTGCATCTTGGCCACGCCCGGCAACCGCGTCAGATATTGCCGGTGAATGCGGGCAAAGTCCTCGGTATCCTCGGCCACGATCTTGAGAATGTAATCCGCCGCCCCCGCGGTCAGATGACATTCCAGAACATCGGGCACCCGCGCCACCGCCTTCTCGAACGCATCGAGAACCTCATCCGCCTGCGTGCTCAGCGTGATCTCGACAAATACCGTGGCCGGCACCCCCATCTTGCGTACATCCAGCAGAGCGACATAGCCCTTGATATAGCCATCCGCCTCCAGCCGCTGCACCCGCCTGTGACAGGCCGAGGCCGAAAGATTGACCTCCTCTGCGAGGTCGGCGTTGGAGATGCGGCCGCGCCGCTGCAGCACCTGCAACAAGCGCCGATCTGTCTGATCGAGGGACATACGCACAAGACCTTTCGAAGCAAATGCAATTCCTGTGAACATTATTCACAAAAAAGCGTTCTGGACGAGGGAAATTTCAACCGCCTTGCGCGCCATCTGCGGCACTCTCCGGCCAAGTCAATCGGAGGAGAATCCAGACATGAGAATCGGCTGCCCCACGGAAATCAAACCCCAGGAATTTCGCGTCGGCATGACACCCAATGCCGCAAAGGAAGCCGTGAGCCATGGTCACGAGGTGATCATTCAGGCAGGCGCGGGCATCGGCGCAGGCTTTGACGACGCCGCCTACGAGGCGACGGGCGCCACCATCATCGACACCGCCGCCGAGGTATTCGCGACCGCCGACATGATCGTCAAGGTCAAGGAGCCGCAGGCCGCCGAGCGCAAGATGCTGCGCGAGGGGCAGTTGCTCTTCACCTACCTGCATCTGGCACCCGACGAGGCACAGACGCGCGACCTTCTGGCGTCCGGCTGCACCGCCATCGCCTATGAAACGGTGACGGACCGCTCCGGCGGCCTGCCGCTGCTGGCACCGATGTCCGAGGTGGCGGGCCGTCTGGCCCCGCAAGTGGGCGCCTGGACCCTGCAAAAAGCCAATGGAGGGCGCGGTGTACTGATGGGCGGCGTGCCCGGTGTGGGCCCGGCCCGCGTCATCGTGATCGGTGGCGGTGTGGTCGGCACTCACGCCGCCAAGATCGCGGCGGGCATGGGCGCGGATGTCACGGTGCTCGACCGCTCGCTGCCGCGTCTGCGCTATCTCGACGACGTGTTCGGCGGCACCTTCAAGACCGGTTATTCCTCGGCCGGTTTGCTGGAGGAATTGCTGCCGCTCGCCGATATGGTGATCGGTGCGGTGCTGATCCCCGGGGCCGCCGCACCCAAGCTGGTGCGCCGCGATCAATTCCCGATGATGAAGCCGGGTGCTGTGCTGGTGGATGTGGCGATCGATCAGGGCGGATGCTTCGAAACCTCGAAGGCCACCACGCATCAGGATCCGATCTACGAGGTGGACGGCATCATGCATTACTGCGTGGCCAACATGCCCGGTGCGGTGGCGCGCACCTCGACGCTGGCGCTTGGCAACGCAACCATGCCCTTCATGCTGGCGCTCGCCGACAAGGGTTGGAAACAGGCCTGCGCCGACGATCCGCATCTCCTGAACGGCCTCAACGTGCATGCCGGGCAATTGACCTATGCCGCCGTGGGCGAGGCGCTCGGGATCGAGACCATCGATCCCGAATCGCTGCTCTGAGCGTTATCTGCGTCCCCGACCCGCCCGGGGCGGGGGCGCAAACCGACTATCCATGTCGCAAATGATGCTGGACCGACCGCGCCCTGTAGACTAGCGTTTTCTGAAAACGCCAACAGGGGGCGCTAAATGGCCACGTTCATCCTGCGCAGGCTCGGGGTTATGATCCTGACTGCGCTTTGCCTGACCTTTGTCGTCTTCTTCCTGACGAATCTCTATCCCAATCTCGAAAAACTGGCCAAGACGCAGGGCAATTTCCGCATGACGGATGAGGAGGTTGCCAGCTATCTCGGGCGCAACGGCTATCTGGAACCTCTGCCGGTCAAATACGGGCAATGGATGGGCGTGCTGCCCGGCTGGACCATCCAGGCCGAGGACGGCACCCTGCGCGGACGCTGCATCGAGCCCGGCAGGCCAGCCGAGCAGGCCCCGCGGCTTTGCGGCATCCTGCAGGGCGATTGGGGCTATTCCACCGTCTTCAAGAAGGACGTGGGCGAGATCATCGGCGAAAAACTGGCCCTGACCGGGCGGCTGATGTTCTGGGTGATGCTGCTGATGGTGCCCTCGGCGCTGATCCTCGGCGTCATGGCGGGGATGCGTGAAGGCTCGCGCACCGACCGGACGCTCTCGACCGTTGCCATCACCACCACGGCCACGCCGGAATACGTCTCGGGCGTGCTCTTCATCGCGGTCTTTGCCAGCACCGCCGTGGGGCTGAAATGGTTCAAGGGCACGGCGACAAGCGCAATGGAGAACCCCACATTCGAGAATTTCTTTCTGCCGGTGCTGACCATCTCGCTTTACGGGATGGGCTATATCGCGCGGATGACCCGCGCCTCGATGGCCGAAGTCATGACCGCGCAATACATCCGCACCGCGCGGCTCAAGGGGGTGAGTTTCCCCAATATCGTGATGAAACACGCGTTGCGCAACGCGCTCATCGCGCCCTTCACGGTGATCATGCTGCAATTCCCGTGGCTCTTGAACGGCGTGGTGATCGTCGAGACGCTGTTCAACTACAAGGGCTTCGGCTGGACGCTGGTACAGGCGGCAAGCAACAACGATATCGAATTGCTGCTCGCCGTGTCGGTGGTGTCGGTGATCGTCGTGCTGGTGACGCAGCTCATCTCGGATATCGGCTATGTCTATCTCAACCCCCGGATCAGCGTGACATGAGCGCCGGTTTGCCCCAAGGCACCGCGTCATTGTCCGGCTTGACCGGACACTCTGCGCTGCGGTTTGCGGCCGGGGCGGAGATGCCCCGGTCGAGCCGGGGCATGACGGCGGGATGCGGGGCCGGACAGGCCAGAACAGGAAGGGCCGAACCATGGACGCACTAAGCTGGGGCGAGATCATCCTGCGGATACTGGGGCAGTTCACGCCCGTCTGGATCGCGCTCATCGCCACCTTTACCCTGTCGATCACCTTCAAGCGGCGGCTCGGGCTTTATGGCAAGCTCTTTGACAGCCCCATCGGCATGGCGGGCTTTGCCCTCGTGATGTTCTGGGTGTTCACCGGCATCCTCGGTGGCGCGTTCGATCTGATCACCACGCATGACGTGCTCGACCAATCGGCCTCGATGAAGAACAAGGTCCCCGGCACGCCCTATACCAAGATGATGGGTGAGGTGGCCGAGGGTGCCTATCCCTATTACCTGCTGGGCGGCGACAATCTCGGCCGCGACGTGTTCAGCCGCATGGTCGTGGGCGCGTGGGAGGTGATCAAGATCGCCCCGTTCGCGAGCCTCTTCGCCTTCATGGTGGGCATCACGCTGGGCCTGCCAGCGGGCTATTACGGCGGCAAGCTCGACACCTTCCTGTCGTTCCTCGCCAACCTGATCCTCGCCTTCCCGGTGATCTTGCTGTTTTACCTGCTGGTCACACCGGAGATCGTGCTGACCGGCATTCCGGTCTACATGGCGGCGGTGCTGTTCATCTTTCCCATCGTGTTCCTTGTGCTGTTGTGGAATTCGCGGTTTCACACCCAGCCCGCGACGCGCAACCTTTATGTCGGGGTGACGCTGGTGGTGGGGCTGTGGCTCTATGCCGGGATCGCGTGGAATGCCGACCCGCTGGGCCTCGTGAGCTTTCCGCCCAACCTGCTGGTGGTCTTCGTGGCGGTTGTCTTCGTCAACTCGCCCACCGTGTTCCGCATCGTGCGGGGCCTCACCATGGACATCAAGACGCGCGATTACGTCGCCGCCGCGCAAACCCGTGGCGAGGGGGCGTGGTACATCATGCTGTGGGAAATCCTGCCCAATGTGCGCGGGCCGCTGCTCGTGGATTTCTGCCTGCGCATCGGTTATACCACGATCCTGCTCGGCACGCTGGGGTTCTTTGGCCTCGGCCTCAGCCCCGAGAGCCCGGACTGGGGCAGTACGATCAATGAGGGGCGCAAGCTCTTGTCGATGTATCTGCACCCGGCCCTGCCGCCCGCCTTCGCATTGCTGAGCCTCGTTCTGGGGCTCAACCTGCTGGCCGACGGGCTGCGCGAAGAGAGCCTGCGGGATTGAGTATTTAGGGAAAGGTGAAGCAGATGGACATGGCCACGCTGGAACAGGACGGACCGATCCTAGAGATCGAGAACCTGTCGATTTCCTTTTTCACCCGGCTGCGTGAGATCCCTGCGGTGATGGATTTCTCCGTCACGGTGCGGCCCGGCGAGGCGGTGGGGCTGGTGGGCGAATCCGGCTGCGGCAAATCCACCGTGGCGCTTGGCGTGATGCAGGATCTGGGGGTGAATGGCCGGATCGTGGGCGGCACGATCCGTTTCAAGGGGCAGGAGCTGAGCAAGATGAGCGCGGCGGAGTTGCGCCATATTCGCGGCAACGAGATCGCGATGATCTATCAGGAGCCGATGGCGTCGCTGAACCCCGCCATGAAGGTGGGCCGCCAGCTGATCGAAGTGCCGATGATCCATGAGGGCATTTCCGAGAAGGACGCCTGGGCGCGCGCGCTTGAGGTGGTGAATGACGTCAAGCTGCCCGATCCCGAACGGATCATGAAGAGCTATCCGCATCAACTTTCAGGCGGGCAGCAGCAGCGCATCGTGATCGCAATGGCGCTGATGTCGAAGCCGTCGTTGCTCATTCTCGATGAGCCGACCACCGCGCTTGATGTGACGGTCGAGGCGGCGGTGGTGGAACTGGTCAAGGATCTGGGCCGCAAATACGGCACCTCGATGCTGTTCATCAGTCACAATCTCGGGCTGGTGCTGGAGACCTGCGACCGGATCTGCGTGATGTATTCCGGCGAGGCGGTCGAGACCGGCAGCATCAAGGACGTGTTCGACAAGATGCAGCACCCTTACACGCAGGCGCTCTTTCGCTCGATCCCGCTGCCCGGTGCGGACAAGAACAGCCGCCCGCTGAAAGCCATTCCCGGCAATTTCCCGCTGCCGCATGAGCGCCCGCCGGGCTGCAATTTCGGGCCGCGCTGTGACTATTTCACCACCGGATTGTGCGACAAGTTCGAGATTCCGATGTCGCCGATCCCCGGGGATGATCGCCATTACAGCCGCTGTCTGCGGCATGACGATATCGACTGGCACGCCCCTGTCGAGGCGATGGCGCAGCACGAGGCGAGCACACCGGGCAAGGTCGTGCTGAAGATGGACAAGCTCAAGAAATATTACGAGGTCGCGGCCAATGCGCTCTTTGGCAGCGGCGGGGCGAAGAAGGTGGTGAAGGCCAACGAGACGCTCAGTTTCGAGGCGCGCGAGAGCGAGACATTGGCCATCGTCGGAGAATCGGGCTGCGGGAAATCCACCTTCGCCAAGGTGCTGATGGGGCTGGAGACGGCGACCGAGGGGCAGATCCTGCTCGACAATCGCAATATCGAACAGATCCCGATCCAGAAGCGCGACACCCAGACCGTGGCCGATGTGCAGATGGTGTTCCAGAACCCGTTCGACACGCTCAACCCGTCGATGACCGTGGGCCGCCAGATCATCCGGGCGCTCGAGGTGTTCGGCATCGGGGCCACGGATCAGAACCGCCGCGACGAGATGCTGCGCCTGCTCGATCTGGTCAAGCTACCGCGCGAATTCGCCGACCGCATGCCGCGGCAATTGTCGGGCGGGCAGAAACAGCGTGTCGGCATCGCCCGCGCCTTCGCAGGCGGCGCGCGGATCGTTGTGGCGGATGAACCCGTCTCGGCGCTGGATGTGAGCGTACAAGCGGCAGTGACGGATCTGCTGATGGAGATCCAGCGCAAGCAGAAGACGACATTGCTCTTCATTTCGCACGATCTCAGCATCGTGCGCTATCTCAGCGACCGGGTGATGGTGATGTATCTCGGTCATGTCGTGGAACTGGGCACCACCGATCAGGTCTTCTCGCCCCCCTATCACCCCTATACCGAGGCGCTCCTGTCGGCGGTGCCGATCGCCGATACTAGTGTCGAGAAGCGCCATATCGTGCTGGAGGGGGACGTGCCCTCGGCCATGAACCCGCCGCCCGGTTGCC
The DNA here is from genome assembly GCF_053628595.1 of Roseovarius sp. MBR-154. Taxonomy (NCBI): domain Bacteria; kingdom Pseudomonadati; phylum Pseudomonadota; class Alphaproteobacteria; order Rhodobacterales; family Roseobacteraceae; genus Roseovarius; species Roseovarius sp. MBR-154. The sequence goes on along the minus strand of NZ_JBRJGR010000007.1, from coordinate 7,495 downwards.
CGTTCCAGACGCGCTGCCGCTGGAAATCCGAGGTGCCGAACGGGCTCTGCGAGAAAGAGGTGCCGCCGGTGCGCGACCTCGCCCCCGGTCATCAGGTCAAATGTCACCTGTCGCAAGAGATGCTCGACCGGATGGAGCCGGTGATCAAGATCGCGGCGGAGTGAACGGGGCGGCGTTGGCCGCCCCTTTCCAGGTTACTGTGCCGCGATCATTTCGGCCTGTTTGACGATCACCTCGGCCTGCTTGATCGAGGCGATATCGACCAGACGGCCCTTGTAGGTCGTGGCCCCCTCGCCGCGTGCGGTCGCCTCTTCCATCGCCTGAAGGATCTCGCGCGCTTCCGCGACTGCCACGTCGGAGGGGGTGAAAATCTCGTTGGCGAGCGCGATCTGCTTGGGGTGGATCGCCCATTTGCCAACCATCCCGAGCGTGGCCGACCGCCGCGCCTGCGCGCGGAACCCCTCGTCATCCGAGAAATCGCCGAACGGGCCATCGACCGGCAAAATACCATGCGTGCGGCAGGCGGCGACAATCGCGGTCTGCGCCCAATGCCAAGGATCAGACCAGTATTTCGCGCCCTCATGCAGCATGTAGTAATTCTCCTGCGTGCCGCCAATGCCGGTTGTGGACATGCCCATCGAGGCAGCAAAATCGGCAGCCCCGAGGCTCATCGCCTGCATGCGGGGGCTGGCGGCGGCGATCTCCTCGACATGGGCAATACCGGCGGCGGATTCGATGATCACCTCGAAGCCGATCCGCTTTTTACGCCCCTTTGCGGCCTCGATTGCGGTGACGAGCGCATCGACCGCATAGATATCCCCGCCGCATCCCACCTTGGGGATCATGATCTGATCGAGCCGGTCACCGGCCTGTTCAAGCAGGTCCACCACGTCGCGATACCAGAACGGCGAATCGAGGCTGTTGATGCGCACCGAAAGAGTTTTCTTGCCCCATTCCACCTCGTTGATCGCCTGAATGGTATTCTTGCGCGCCACATCCTTGTCGGTGGGGGCCACCGAATCCTCGAGGTCGATGTTGATCACGTCCGCAGCACTTGCCGCCATTTTCTCGAACAGCTTGGTGTTGGAGCCGGGGCCGAACAGCTGGCAGCGGTTCGGACGGGCGGGGGGCGGCGGTTGCAGGCGAAAGCTCATCTTGGGGTCGCTCCGTTGGTTAAGGAAATTGCGTGAACGTCGCGGCTTTGCGTATGAAATTGCGTACTGCTGTGCAAGCGGCTTTTCCGTCGCGGATCACGCTGGCCGGGCTTGGGCACGGATCGCAGAAAATTCGGGCGAGTGGATAATTTGCGACAGGATCATGCGATATTTCTGCCTTTCGCATTGAAATGTGTATGAAATCGCGTTTGAATCGTCCGAAATTGCCCTGAATTCCGACCGCTTGGAGCATCTGCCATGATCGAGACCCCCTATCTGTTGTTCTTGGGCGATGCGCCCGACATGCTGGCTGCCAAGGTGGCCATCGGCATCCGCGACTGGCGCCCCGAGAATGCCCTGGGCCAGTTCCGGCTGCCCGGCTGTGGGGCCGATCTGGGGCTGACCGACATGACACTGGAGGAGGCGAAAGCCGCGGGCGTCAAGACCGTCGTCATCGGCGTCGCCAATCGTGGCGGCATCATAAGCCCGGAATGGAAGAAGGTGCTGGTGGCCGCGCTCGAAGAGGGCTTCGATCTCGCGTCCGGGCTGCACAACCTGCTGCGCGACGAGCCGGACCTCAAGGCCGTGGCCGAGGCGACCGGTCGCAAGCTGCATGACGTGCGGGTGCCGTCGGTCAAATACCCGATCGCGGATGGCACCAAACGCCGCGGCAAGCGCTGCCTCGCCGTGGGCACCGATTGCTCGGTCGGCAAGATGTACACCGCCATGGCGATGGAGCGCGAGATGCACGCGCGCGGCATGAAGGCGACCTTTCGCGCCACCGGGCAGACCGGCATCCTGATCACCGGTGACGGCGTGCCGCTCGACGCGGTGGTGGCCGATTTCATGGCCGGGTCGGTGGAATGGCTGACGCCCGACAACGACCCCGACCACTGGGACCTGATCGAGGGTCAGGGCAGCCTCTTTCACGTGTCCTTCTCGGGGGTGACCATGGCGCTCATCCATGGCGGGCAGCCCGACGCGCTGATCCTCAGCCACGAGCCGACGCGGCAGCACATGCGCGGCTTGCCCGGATACACGCTGCCCACGCTAGAGCAGTTGCGCGACACCGCGCTGCCGCTGGCACGCATCGCCAATCCGGCCTGTCAGGTGGTGGGCGTGTCGGTCAACACGCAGCATATGGGTGAGGCCGAGGCGCGTGCCTATCTGGAGCAGGTGGAGCGCGAGATGGGCCTGCCCGCGACCGACCCGTATCGGTTCGGCTCGGCCAAGCTGGTCGAGGCGCTTGTCGCGATTTGAGCCGGTGGACGCCTCCGGCGGGAGTATTTTTGGCAAGATGAAAGGGGGCCGCGTGGAGATTTCAGTGACGCGCGACGTGTTCCGGCTGGCGCAGGTGTTTACCATCAGCCGGGGCTCGCGGACCGAGGCGCAGGTCTTGACCGTGCGGGTGCAGGCGGGCGGCGTGACCGGCTGGGGCGAATGCGTGCCCTATGCCCGTTATGATGAGACGCTGGAGAGTGTCACGGCGCAGATCGAGGGGTTGCCGGATAATCTGACGCGCGAAGGGCTCTATGATCTACTGCCCGCCGGGGCGGCGCGCAATGCAGTGGATTGCGCGCTGTGGAATTTTGACGCAAAAACAAGGGGTTGCCGGGTTTGGGATCTGGCCGGGCTGCCCGCGCCGGGGCCGGAGATCACCGCCTATACCCTGTCGCTGGACAGCCCGGAGGCGATGCAGGCGCAGGCCGCAAAGCATGCGCATAGACCGCTTCTCAAGATCAAGCTGGGCACGCCCGATGACATGCCTCGGCTGGAGGCGGTGCGGCGCGGTGCCCCGGAGGCCCGGATCATCATCGACGCCAATGAGGGTTGGAGTGCTGCAGTCTATGCCGACCTCGCGCCGCATCTGATGCGGCTTGGCGTGGCGCTGGTCGAACAGCCCTTGCCCGCAGGCGAGGATGACGCGCTCATAGGCATGGCGCGCCCGGTGCCGGTCTGTGCTGATGAGTCCTGCCATGACCGGGCGAGCCTGGCCGGTCTCAAGGGCAAGTACGACGTGGTCAACATCAAGCTGGACAAGACCGGCGGGCTGACCGAGGCGCTGCGGCTGCGCGATGCGGCGCGCGCGGACGGCTACGGAATCATGGTGGGATGCATGGTGGGCAGCTCTCTGGCCATGGCCCCGGCGGTGCTGGTGGCGCAGGGTGCGATGGTGACGGACCTTGACGGCCCGCTTCTCTTGGCCGAAGACCGGGAGAACGCTTTGAAATTCGATGACGCCGGGGTGCATCCGCCCGAGGCCGCTTTGTGGGGGTAGGACCATGCGCACTGTCTATGTAAACGGCGAGTATCTGCCGGAGACCGAGGCCACCGTGTCGATTTTCGACCGCGGTTTCCTGATGGCCGATGGCGTCTATGAGGTGACGAGCGTTCTGGGTGGCAAACTGATTGATTTCGCGGGCCATCTGGCGCGGCTGGAGCGGTCGCTCTCGGAGCTCGACATGAAGAAGCCCGCCGCCTTTGTCGATCTGCTGGAGATCCATCGCGAGCTGGTGCGTATCAACGCCATCGAGGATGGGCTGGTCTACCTTCAGGTCACACGCGGCAGCGATGGCGACCGCGATTTCGTCTTTCCCGATGCGGAGACGACCGAGCCGACGCTCGTGCTGTTTACCCAGTCGAAGCCTGGTCTGGCGGATAATCCGGCGGCCAAAAAAGGCATAAATATCATCAGCATAGAGGATATTCGCTGGGGCCGTCGCGATATCAAGACGGTGCAGCTGCTCTACCCGTCGATGGGCAAGATGATGGCCAAGAAGGCCGGGTGTGACGATGCCTGGATGATCGAGGACGGGCATGTGACCGAAGGCACGTCGAACAACGCCTATATCGTCAAGGGCAACCGGATCATCACCCGGCATCTGTCGAATGACATCCTGCACGGGATCACCCGCGCCGCCGTGCTGCGGTTTGCCCGAGAGGCGCAGATGGAGGTGGAAGAGCGCAGCTTTACCATCGACGAGGCGCGGGAGGCGGATGAGGCCTTTGTGACCTCGGCAAGCGCCTTCGTGATGCCGGTGGTGGAGATCGACGGGGCCCCCCTGGGCGACGGCACACCGGGGCGCGTGGCGATACGGCTGCGCGAGATATACCTTGACGAGAGCCGCAAGACAGCCGTGTGAGCGGACGGCGGGTGTAGAGGTCTGCGCATGAAGGCAGTAAATCAACCGTCTCCGCTTTCATGCACATGAACTGGGCGTATTCGAGGAATTGCGCGGTTGGCGCGCAGGTGCCACTCTGGTGTCGACCAAGCAAAGGACGACACCATGACCCCTGTTGACCCCGCCACCCGTATCGGCCACGTGCATCTCAAGGTCTCCGATCTTGAGCGCGCCATCGGCTTCTATTCCGGCGTGCTCGGGTTCGAGCTCACGCAATATTATTCCGGCGGTCAGGCGGCGTTCCTGTCGGCCGGGGGCTATCACCATCATATCGGGCTCAACACCTGGGAGAGCCTCGGCGCGACGCCGCCGCCCAAAGGGCATACCGGGCTATTCCACACCGCGTTCCTCTACCCCGACCGGGCCGCATTGGCCGATGCGCTGCGGCGTTTGGTGGAGGCCGGTATCGAGATCGAGGGCGCGGCGGATCACGGCGTGAGCGAGGCGATCTATGTCTCCGACCCGGATCGCAATGGCGTGGAACTATATGTCGACAAGCCCGAGGCGGAGTGGCCGCGCGCTGCGGATGGCACGCTGGCCATGGTGAACAAGCCGCTCGATCTCGAACGCCTCATGGCAGAGACCCCGGCGCGGGGCTGATCGCTCTGGACCCTCTCGCAAGACCGGCCTAGGGTCTGGCCGAAACGAGGCAGGGAGGAACGACATGCCGACCGGAAAGAACATCCGCACCTATTTCAATGGCCAATGGCATGACGGCGATATCGCCGTGATGAAGGCCGCCGATCACGGCATGTGGCTGGGCAGCAACGTGTTTGACGGCGCGCGCTACGCGCATGGGCTGACGCCGGACCTCGACAAGCATTGCGCGCGGGTCAATGCCTCGGCTGCGGCGCTGATGGTGACGCCGACGGTAGGCACCGAGGACATGGTCGAGATCGTGCGCGAGGGGCTGCGCGCCTATCCCGAGGACGCGGCAGTCTATATCCGCCCGATGTATTGGGCAATCGACGGGGGTATGGCGGCGATCGTGCCCAAGGAGGGCGGCGATACCGGCTTTGCCATCAGTCTCGAGGAAATTCCGATGGCGCCCGCAGGCTTTACCACCACGCTGAGCCGCACGCGGTTTCGCCGCCCGGTGATGGAGGATGCCGTGGTTAATGCCAAGGCGGCCTGTCTTTACCCGAACAATGCCCGCATGCTGGCCGAGGCACGCTCGCGCGGCTTTGGCAATGCACTGGTCGCCGATGCCCTCGGCAACGTCGCCGAGGCGGCGACGGCGAATGTCTTTGCCGTCAAGGATGGCGAGGTGTTCACGCCGGTGCCGAATGGCACGTTTCTGGCCGGGATCACCCGGGCACGGCATATCGCGAACCTGCGCGCCGAGGGCATGATGGTGCATGAATGCGTGATGAGCTTTGCCGATTTCGAGGCGGCGGACGAGGTGTTCCTGTCGGGCAACATGATGAAGGTCACGCCGGTCTTGGCCTTTGAAGAGCGGCAGTATCAGCCGGGCCCGGTGACCGAACGGGTGCGCGAGATGTATTGGGACTGGGCGCAATCGGATGCTGCACGCCGCGCCTGACCGGCGGCGGCCTGCCTGCGCCTCAGCTTTCTTGCCGCACCGCGCCCACGATCTTGCCCATGACATGGTCGAGCACGGCGGGGTCGAGCGCCTCGGCCATCACCCGGATCAGCGGTTCGGTGCCCGATTCGCGGATCAGGAGCCGCCCGTCACCGCCCAGTTCCCGTTCCGCCTCGACCATCGCGCTTTGCACCGCGTCGGACTTGAGCGGCGTCTTGCCCTTGGCAAAGCGCACATTCACCAGTTTTTGCGGAACCGGCGCGAAAACCTGTGCCAGCGTGCTGGCTCTCTGCCCGGTCTCGACCATCGCGACGAGGAATTGCAGCGCCCCGATCAACCCGTCGCCGGTGGTGGCATAGTCGGTCATCACGATATGCCCGGATTGCTCGCCTCCGAGGTTGTAGCCGCCCGTGCGCATCGTCTCGACCACGTGGCGATCCCCGACCGGCGTGCGTTCGAGCGCGATGCCCTGCGCCTCGAGATGCCGCTCCAGCCCCAGATTTGACATCACCGTGGCGACCAGCGTATTGCCCGCCAGCCGCCCCTCACGCGCCCAGCGGGTCGCAATGAGCGCCATGAACTGGTCGCCGTCGGCGACCCGCCCCTGCTCGTCGATCAGCACCACACGGTCGGCATCGCCATCAAGGCAAATCCCGAGATCGGCGCGCGTGTCGAGCACCTTGCGCGCGGCGGCCTCGGGCCGGGTGGAGCCGCAATCGAGGTTGATGTTGAAGCCGTTGGGCTCCACCCCCATCGGGATCACCTCGGCACCCAATTCCCACAGCACCTCGGGTGCCGTGCGATAGGCCGCGCCGTTGGCGCAATCCAGCACGATGCGCAGCCCGTCGAGGCGAAGACGACGCGGAAAGGTGGTCTTGGCATATTCGACGTAGCGCCCCCGCGCATCGTCGATCCGGCGCGCCCGCCCGATGTTTTTCGGCAACGCGGGAGCCACGCCCTCGTTCAACAGGTGCTCGATGGCGGCCTCGGCCTCGTCACTCAGCTTGTAGCCGTCGGGGCCGAACAGCTTGATCCCGTTATCGGAGGCCGGGTTGTGGCTCGCCGAGATCATCACCCCCACATCGGCACGCAGACTGTGGGTAAGATAACCGATGGCGGGCGTCGGCACCGGCCCCAGCAGGAACACGTTCATCCCCGTCGAGGTGAATCCGGCGGTCAGCGCGTATTCCAGCATATAGCCCGAGAGGCGCGTATCCTTGCCGATCACCACCCGGTGTTCCTGCTTGTCCTGGCGAAAATAGCGCCCCGCCGCAGCACCGAGCCGCAGCGCCATGTCGGCGGTCATCGGCCAGGCGTTGGCCTGCCCGCGCACGCCATCCGTGCCGAAGAGTTTGGTGCCCATCGGTGAAGTCTCCAGAGTAATGGTCTGCCGAAAGCATTGCCCGGCAACGCTTCTTAGCGCGGCGGGCGGGATCTGTCCAATCCTTGCGACACTACCCGACGGTGATGCGCCGGATCAATTGACAGATCCACGCCCGCAACATCGGGCCAACGCGGCGGCGTCAATACTCCACCACGGCGCGGATCGACTCGCCCTTGTGCATCAGCTCGAAGCCGTGGTTGATCTGGTCCAGCGTCAGCTTGTGGGTGATCAT